>CAZLSD010000067.1:0-13993 GCA_964561775.1 uncultured Desulfarculus sp.
GGCCAGGGCCACGGCGTCGGGGGCTGGGGGCGGGGGCTCGGGCAGGCCGAAGACCAGCACGTGCAGGTCGCCCTGGTTCACCTCGCGGGCGGCGAAGACCTTGAGCCCGTCATGGTCCAGGGACTCCAGTTCCGCCTGGCTCCACTGGCCCAGGTGCTCGGCCAGCACGATGCCATCCAGGCCGGCGGCGCGGGCGGCCTGGATGGCGTCCTGGGGTTTTAGCACCGAGCAGCCGCCCGAGTAGCGGGTGGTGTGCACGTGCAGGTCCATGCGCATGGGCTTAGGCTCCCCGCCGTTGGTCTCCTAGAAGCCGGACAGGCTGAGCACGTTCTCCACCGGGTCGCGGCCGCTGCGGAAGCTGTTCACCGGAGCGGCGGGGTCGGGCCAGCCCAGGGCCATGCCGATGAGCAGGCGCTCCTCGGCGGGGATGTTCAGGTGCCCGCGCACGGCCTGGGGATAGCGGGCCATGGCGGCCAGGATGCAGGTGGCCAGGCCGGCCTGGGTGGCGGCCAGGCAAAAGGCGGTGACAAAGGCCCCGGCGTCCAGGGCCAGATAGGCGGTCTCGCCGGCGGGCACGGTGACATAGACCAGGGCCGGCGCGGCGAAGGAGTTGAAGTTGTTGGCATAGTGGGCGTCGCGTTTTTCCTTGTCGCCCCGGCCGATGCCCAGGACGGAAAACAGCGCCTTGCCCAGGTCGCGGTAGCGGTCCATGAGCGTCCCGCTGAAACCGGATGGCATGGCGATCTCGGGCTGCTCGAGCGCGCCCGAGGTCAGGGCGGCCACGGTGTCCCGGCGGATGGCTTCCGCCACCGGGCCGGCGGCGGCATAGACCTTCCAGGGCTGGGTGTTGCCCCAGCTGGGAACCTGCTGGGCCAGGGCGGCCAGGTCCTTGACCTGGTGGGCGCTGACCGGCTTGTCCAGGTAGCGGCGGCAGGAGAAGCGCTTGGCCAATACCTCGCTGAATTCCATCTTGTCCTCCTTGTCAGCTCCGTTCCAAGAAGGCCTTGGCCCGCTTGGCGAAGTCGGGTTCATCGGCGGCGCTCATCACCGCGCGCCGTTCGTTTTCCAGCATGGCGTACAGGCCGGGCCGGCCGCTCTGGCGCAAGAGGTTCTTGCTGGCGGCCAGGGCCTGGCGCGGCTGGCGGGCCAGCGCGGCGGCCAGCTCCAGGGCCGCGGGCAAGACTTGCTCCGGCGCCACCACCCGGTTGACCAGGCCCTGGCGCAGGGCCTCTTGGGGCGAGAGGGGCTGGTTGAGCATGAGCATGGCGCTGACGCGCTGACGCCCCAGCAGGCGGGCCAGGCCCTGGTTGATGCCGGCGGCGGGGGTGAGGCCTATGGCCAGGAAGCCGGGCAGGATGCGGGCGTCGTGGGCGGCCACCACCAGGTCGCTGGCCAGCATCCAGGCCAGGCCCGCGCCCGAGGCCGCGCCCATGACGGCGGCCACCACGGGCTGGGGCATGCTGGTCAGGCCCACCACCACCCGGGTGACCAGCTTGGTGTAGGCCTGGAACACCTCGCTGGAGCGGGCGCCGGGGTTGTCCACCTGGTGGCGATAGGCCTTGACCACGTTGCCCCCGGCGGAGAAGACCCCGCCCGCGCCGGTCAGCACCAGGGCGCGGCAAGACTCGTCCAGGGCCAGGTCCTGCAAGGCCGCCACCAACTGGGGGCCCAGGTCTTCGTCCATGGCGTTCAAGGTGGCGGGGTTGTCCATGATGAGCAGGGCCACCTTGTCCTGGCGCTCGATCCTGACGTAGGAGGGGGGCATGGGGAGGCGCTCCGGCAAAGGGGGAAAAACGGCGCTGGCCGGGTAAGACGCTTCAGGTTGCCATAAGCCGGCGCTTGAGGCAAGCTGTAGCGTGGGAGACAGGGGGGTTCTCGTCGCCAGGAGGCGGCCATGAGCGAGGCCGAACTGTTGGGTCAGGTGCTGGAGCTTTTGCGGAGCCCCGCGGGGGCCAACCGCAACATGCGTTTTTTAGAGTACAGCTCCAACCAGGGGCAGGCCGTGCTGCGGCTCTATCGCCAGTACCAGTCGCTTTCGCGGGAGTTGGAGCAGGCGGCGGCGCGGGGGGACATGCGGGTGAGCTGCCTGCGGGAAGGGAACGGCCTGCGCCTTTTGGTGGAGGACCCCCGGGTGAGCTATCGCCGCCAGTGCCTGGTGCCCGCGCCCCTGGCCGGGCATTTCCTGGAGCTGCTGGGGCGTTTGGGGCTGGCCGGCCAGACCGGCTAGCGCCCGCCCACCGGCCGGTTCCGGCCGGGGCCGCCGCTTCTCGCCGGCCATTGCCGAACAACCGAATCCTTAAGAACCCTTGAACCAGCGCCCAGAGGCCCCGCGGCCTTTGTCTTGGCGCGCCCCTATCCTGCCTTGGGCGCGGGCTGGCGGTTGACCAGCATCATGCCCAGGCTGACCAGGCTCATGGCCGTGGCCACCTGCCAGGTCAGGGGCTCGCCCAACAGCAGCATCCCGCTGATGAAGACGCCCAGGATGGGGGTGAAGAAGGTGAAGCTGTGCAGCAGGCTGACGGGATGGCGGTCCACCAGCCGAAACCAGAGCAGGAAGCTGACAAAGGCCACGATGACGCACTGGTAGAAGAGGTTGATCAGGGTGGCCAGATCGATGGCCCCGCGCACCGGCTGGTCCTCCCAGAGCAGGCTGCAAGCGAAGAGCAGGGGGATAGAGAAGACCAGCTGGTAGAACAGGGTGTGCACGGCCGAGACCCGCCCCACCAGGAAGCGCTTGACGTAAAGGGTGGTGGCCGCCCACAGCGCTCCGGCCACCAGGGACATCACGTCGCCCAGCAGGCCGCCGCCGGCCAGGCCTTGGCCCATGAAGAGCATGGCCACCCCGCCGAAGGCCAGGCTCAAGCCCGCCAGCTTGGCGGCGCTCAGGCGGTCGCCGGGCAGCCACCAGTGGGCCCCCAGGGCCACGAAAAAAGGCGCGGTGTAGACCAAGAGCACGGTGCGGCTGGCCAGGGTGTGGTTGATGCCCACGTACATGAAGGCGAACTCCGCGCCAAACAGCAGCCCCACGGCCAGGCCGTGCCAGACCATGGCGCGCTCGGGGAACAGTTTCATGCCCTGGGAGCGCATCCAGAGCCACAGACAAAAGCCGGCCACCAGCGAGCGCAGCCCGGCCATGAACAGGGGGGCCAGGTGGCTGGAAGCCAGCTTGATGGCCGCCATGTTGGCCCCCCAGACCAGGGACAGCAGGAGCAGCAGCGCGATGGTCCGCCAACCCAGAGTTACCGCAGCCATCCAGCACCTCCACCCGTCCGCTTGCCCGGCGGCCTTGCCCGGCGGCTAATCATACACCAGGCGCGGGGCCATGCGCGGGGGCTGCGGGCGGTTCCCTTGTCCCCCCTGCCCGGGCTTGGCCCCCTGTGGTAAGTTTGCTCTGCGACCCGGCCAGCTCCGCCGGGGGGCATATTTAACGGCCCGGGCCGGGGCGCGCCTTTGCCCTTTTCGCGCGCTTTCCGGGGAAGGAGAAGGCCATGGAGCTGAACCCCTGCCTTAAACACAAGGTGCTGCGCAAGACGGTGCGCGAGTTCGCCGAGGGCGTGCTGGGCCCCATCGCCGCCGAGATCGACCAGGCGGCGCGCTTTCCCTGGGAAGCGATTCAGCGCATGCGCGCGCTCAACTACTTCGGCATCCAGGCTCCCCCCGAGTATGGCGGGGCCGGCCTGGACAGCATCAGCTACGCCATCGTCATCGAGGAAATATCCCGGGTCTCCGCCGGGGTGGGGCTGTGCGTCTCGGTGCACAACAGCGTGGCCCTCTATCCCCTGCTGCGCTTCGGCACGCCCGAGCAAAAAAAGCGCCTGGCCCCCGACCTGTGCTCCGGGGCGCGCATCGGCTCCTTCTGCCTGACCGAGGCCAACGCCGGCTCGGACGCTGGCGGGGTGGAGACCCTGGCCCAAGCCCAGGGCGACGAGTACGTCTTGAACGGCACCAAGATATTCGTCACCAACGGCGGGGTCTGCGGCCTGGCCTTGATCTTCGCCGTCACCGACCAGGCCGCGCCCCAGCGCTCGGCCGGGGTGTTTCTGGTGGAAAAAGAGCGCCCCGGTTTCCAGGTGGGGGAGATCGAGGAGCTCTCGGGCATGCGCTGCAACCCGGTGTCGTCCTTGTTCCTGGAGGACTGCCGGCTGCCCCGCGAGAACCTCTTGGGCCGCCCCGGCCAGGGGCTGAAAATCGGGCTCACCGCCCTGGACACCGGGCGCATCGGCATCGCGGCCCAGGCCCTGGGCATCGCCCAGGCCGCCTTGGAGGCGGCCTTGCGCTACGCCAAGGAGCGCCAGCAGTTCAACCAGCCCATCGCGTCCTTCCAGACCATCCAGAACTACCTGGCCGAGATGGCCACCCAGGTGGAGGCCGGCCGCCTGCTCATCTACCGGGCCTGCGCCCTCAAGGACGCCGGGCAGAACTTCTCCGCCCAGGCGGCCATGGCCAAGCTGTTCTGCTCGCGGGCGGCCCGCGAGGTAAGTAACCTGGCGGTGCAGATCCACGGCGGCTGCGGCTACAGCAAGGAATATGAGGTGGAGCGGCTCTACCGCGACGCCAAGGTCACGGAAATCTACGAGGGCACCAGCGAGATCCAGCGCCTGGTCATCGCCCGGGGGCTCTTGTCCGCGGTCTCGGGAAGGGGGCTGTAGCCATGAAGATGGTGGTGCTGGTCAAGCAGGTGCCCCAGGCCACGGAGCTGCCCTGGGACGCGGCCACCGGACGTCTGCGCCGGGAGCAGTCGGAAGGCATGCTGAACCCGGCCTGCAAGCACGCCCTGGAGGCGGCGCTAAGGTTGAAGGACAGCCACGGCGGGGAGATCGCGGTCATCAGCATGGGACCGCCCGAGGCTGAAGAAGCGCTCTACGAGGCCCTGGCCCTGGGCGCGGACCGGGCGGCCCTGCTCTGCGACCCTCGCCTGGCCGGGGCCGACACCCTGGCCACCTCCCACGCCCTGGCCCTGGCGGTGGGGGCCTTCTGCCCGGACTTTGACCTGGCGTTCTTGGGCTCGCGCACCAGCGACAGCGAGACCGGTCAGGTGGGGCCGCAGTTGGCCGAGGAGCTGGACCTGGCCGCGGTCTTCGAGGTGGAGCGGGTGGATATGGCCGGGCGGACGCTCACCGTGCGCCGGGTGGCCGACGACTTCCTGGAGACCCTGGAGCTGGACCTGCCCGCCCTGCTCACCATCACCACCCAGGAGTTCTTGCCCCGCGACACCCCCTTGGCCGGCCTGGAGCAGGCCTTCGCCCAGGGGCAGGTGGCGCGCCTGGACCTGGAACAGATAGGCGCGGACCCGGCAAGCGTGGGCGCGGCTGGCTCGGCCGGGGTGATGCTTAGGGTGTATTCGCCCACGGCCCAGAAAAAGGGCCAGCTCATGAAGGGCGCGGTGAAAAAGAGCGTGGCCGAGCTTTTGGACCGCCATGGCGACCGCCTGGGCGGCGTCATCGGCAAGGACCTGGGCGGGCAGGAGTAGGCGTCATGGCCACGAAGGAAATCTGGGTTTTCGGGGATTACCGCAACTATTTCCAGAACCGGGTCACCCTGCAACTGCTGGCCCGGGCGCGCGAGCTGGCCCAGCCGCTCAAGGCCCAGGTCTGCGTGCTGGTCATGGGGCACCAACTGGACCAGTGGGTGGAGGAGTACGTGGCCCACGGCGCGGACCGGGTGCTGGTGCTGGACCACCCCCGCCTGGCCACCTACCAGGGGCAGACCTACACCCGCCTGCTGGTGGAGCTGGCCGAACAGCGCCAGCCGGAGATCATCCTGGTGGGGGCCACCTGCTTTGGCCGCGAGCTGGCCGCGCGGGCGGCCAAGCGCCTAAATACCGGGCTCACCGCCGACTGCGTGGACCTGGCCATAGACGGCCAGGGGCGTCTGGTGCAGACCGCGCCGGGCTTTGGCGGCAACCTGCTGGCCCAGGTGGTCATCCCCAAGCGCCGGCCCCAGATGGCCACCGTGCGCCCCGGCACCTTCCAGGAACTGCCCCACGACTATGACCGCGCCGCCCCGGTGGAGCGCCTGCCCCTGCCGGATAATCTGCCCCCCGAGCGGGTGCGGCTTTTAAGTTCGGAGCGCCTGCCCCCCCGCGCCCAGGCCCTGGAGAACGCCCAGGTGGTGGTGATGGGCGGCCGGGGCATGGGCGGCAAGAAGAAGTTCCGCAACCTGCACGAGTTGGCCCGCCTGCTGGGCGGCCAGGTGGGGGCCACCCGGCCGGTGGTCTATGCCCGCATGGCCGAGGAAAACGCCCTGGTGGGCCAAGCCGGCCGCCAGATCAAGCCCCAGGTGCTGTTCTCCTTCGGCGTCTCCGGGGCCATCCAGCACACCGCCGGCATCAGCGGCAATCCCTTCATCATCGCCGTCAACAAGAACCCCAACGCGGTGATGATGCAGATGGCCGACGTGGGTCTGGTGGCCGACGCCAACCAGGCCTGCCTGGCGCTGATCCGCGAGCTGAAGCAGCGCATGCGCAGTTAGGCGGGTCCGCCCCTGGCCCGCCGCCCCGGCGGCGCGGCCCAACCCCGTCCACGGCTTTTAGAGGAGCGAGCGCGCGCCCATGAACCAGCCGCCCAACCTGGCCCAGAATCCCGACGAGCCGCTGCCGGTGGTGGACGAGCAGGACCGGCAGGTGGGGGTGGCCCGGCGGGCGGATATCCACGCCCGGGGCCTGCGCCACCGCTCGGCCCACGTGCTGGTCTTTGACGGGCGGGCCAGGCTTTACCTGCAAAGGCGCAGCCTGGCCAAGGACAGCCATCCGGGCAAGTGGACCACCTCGGCCAGCGGGCACGTGGACCCGGGGGAGAGCTATGAACAGGCCGCGCGGCGGGAGCTGTCCGAGGAGCTGGCCCTGGCCGGCGAGCCCCGCTTCCTGGCCAAGCTGGCGGCCGGGCCGGCCACGGAGAATGAGTTCGCGGCGGTGTTTTGGCTGGTGAGCGATCAGAGGCCCCGGCCCAACCCGCTGGAGATCAGCGAAGGCGCGTTTTTCACTCGGGAGCAGGCGGTCGAGTTGGGGCGCGATCCGACGCGGGCCACGCCCAGCCTGGGGGTGGTCCTGGAACTGCTGGACAGGCTGGGGGCCTGGCCTAGTCCTTGACGTACTTGCTGCCCAGAAAGCGCACGAAGGGCGGGATCAGGTCCGCGCCGAACATCTTCTCGCCGGTCTTGATGATCTCGGTGGCGGCCTCCACCGCCGAGAGCCCTTTCTTCTCGCCCCGGTCGGTGATCATGTGGTCGTAGGCGTCCACGATGTGGATGAGCCGGGCGGGGAAGGGGGTGCGTTCGGCGCGCAAGTGGGCCGGATAGCCCGTGCCGTCGGCGTTTTCGTGGTGATGCATGACCATCATGAGGGAGTCGTAGGGCACGGTGCCCACGCCCATCAGCAACTGATAGCCCAGGCGGGGGTGTCCGCGGATCAACTCCTTCTCGGCGGGGGTGGGGTCCTCCTTGGTGGTCAGCTCCTTGGGCAGCTTGGAATAGCCCACGTCGTGCAGCATGCCGCCGATGCCCAGGGAGTGCACGCCCGCTTCGGAGAAGCCCAGGAAGCGTCCCAGACCCATGGCCAGCATGCACACGTTGATGGAGTGGGAGTATACGGAGAAGTCGGTCTTTAGTATGGAGCCCAGCTTGGTCAGGAGCTGGGGATCGCGGGACATGCGGGTCACCGACTCCTGGGCGCGGGACACCGCGCCCTCCACCACCTTGGGCGATAGATCGCTGCCGAACAGCGCGCGCATGTTCAGGGAGGCCAACTCTTGCAGAACCTGGGCCTTTTTCTTGGAGCCCACGCCATCGGCCAGCAGGGCCCCGGCGAAGGAGCCGAAGTAGACGTTGAGCTGGGGGGCCTGCTCCAGGGGCACGTAGACCTTGGTCTGCTCGGCGTCGATCAGGCGATCCCGCCAGCGGGCCTGGAACTCCTCGCCGCTCTTGCAGGCCAGGTTCATCTTGATGCTGTGGGTTTCCATGTCGAAGAGGGGCAGGTACATATCGGCGGGGCTGGGCTCGCCGGCCACCAGGATTTCCAGGGACAGGGGGGCCATGTTGAAGTCGGTGGGGTCGAACTCCACCTTTAGCCGCGTGCTGCCCAGGTCGTGATCCAGCAGGGAGCCGTCCTGGTCCTGGCCGGCTTGGGTCACGGCCATGGTCTGGCCGGCTTCTTCCCCGGGATTGGTTGGTTTTTCAGGCGGAGGGGACATGGGGCTTCTCCCACAAGGTATCTAATTTATATGCCTAACACCAAACAACCCTTACCTGCAAGGAATTATGTAGGGTATGCGGGTTGACCCCCGTCCCGTGCTTGACTTATGGTGAGGTCGAATCCCTTCGCCAGAACGCCGCATAAGGAGACGCCATGCCCACCCAGCCAGTCCCCGCCCCCCTTGACGCCGGGCGCTTGAAGGCCCTGTCCAGCGCCTATTGGCAGGCCTGCGCCCTGCATGCCGCCGTTCAGACCGGCATCCTGGCCGCCTTGGCCGCCGGGCCGGCCTCGGCCGCCCAGTTGGCCGCCCAACTGGAGTTGGACGGCCGGGGCTCGGCCATCCTGCTCACCGGCCTGGAGGCCCTGGGGCTGCTGCGCAGCCAGGAAGGGGTCTATGCCCTGGACCCGGCGGCCTTGCCCTTTCTGACCCCCGGTTCGCCCAAGGACATGACCAACGCCATCCTGCACATGGCCGACATGGTGGCGGACTGGGCCAAGCTGGCCGATTGCGTGCGCACGGGCCGCCCGGTGGAGCGGCCCAAGGACGACCAGGGCGCGGCCCAGGCGCGCGGCCATTTCTACCGGGCCATGCGCGACATAGCCCGCCAGCAGGCCCAGGGCCTGGCCGCCCGGCTGGGGCTCGCGGCCGGCCAGCACCTGCTGGACCTGGGCGGCGGGCCGGGGGTGTATGCCCTGACCTTCGCCGAGGAGACGCCGGGGCTGGCCTGCACGGTGCAGGACCTGCCAGGCGCGGCCAAGTTCCTGGAAGAAGAGAAGGCCCTGCATCCCCAGGGGCGCGACCGGGTGGCCTTCCGGGAGGGCAGCTATGAGGAGGCCCCCCTGGGCGGACCCTATGACGTGGTCTGGTTGAGCCAGGTGCTGCACGGCGAGGGGCCCCAGGCCTGCCGCCGGCTGCTGGCCAAGGCCGCCCAGGCGCTTAGGCCGGGAGGCGTGCTGTGGGTGCAGGAGTTCGTGGTGCAGACCCCGGGCGGCCACCCCTGGCCGGCGCTGTTCTCCATCAACATGCTGGTCAACACCCCGGAGGGGCAGGGCTATGACGCGGCCCAGTTGCGCGCCATGCTGGAGCAGGCCGGTTTGGTGGATGTGGAGCTGACCGGACCCACCCAGGAGGGCTCGCCGGCCTCGCTGCTGCGCGGCAGGCGTCCGGCATAGCGATTAGCAATGCGTTTTAAGCTTAATGATTAAGTTATACGATGAGTTGGGGCACGCTGAAGGGCCGCTGCCCCGGCGGCGGAGCAAAGGCGGCTAGACGGTGATGACCTTGCCCGCCACCTGGAGGGAGGTCACGATGTCCAGCATGTTGGTGGTCTCCCCCACCTGCTTGGCCTGAAGCAGCCCGAAGTGGTTCAGGCAGGTGCCGCAGACCAGGATGCTGACCCCGGAGGCGGCCAGTTCGCCTAAGGCGGGCAGGGAGTCGCTGCCCTGGCAGCAGAGCTTGACTCCGCTGTTGACGAAGACCAGCCGCCAGAGGGCCGGACCCATCTCCTTCAAGGTGAGCAGGAAGCTCTTCATCAGCCCCGCGCCCAGGGCGTCGTCGCCGCGCCCCAGGGTGTCGGAGCGCACCATGACCAGCATCCTGGCGTCATCGCTGGAGCAGGCG
The DNA here is from genome assembly GCA_964561775.1 of uncultured Desulfarculus sp. Classification (GTDB taxonomy): domain Bacteria; phylum Desulfobacterota; class Desulfarculia; order Desulfarculales; family Desulfarculaceae; genus JACRDC01. Next base: position 9,810 of record CAZLSD010000067.1, read on the forward strand.
TAGGCCTCGGCCGGGCTCTCGTTGACCGGCAGGCTGGCGTCCTTTTGCCCCGTGACCAAAAAATCAGCGCCCTGGGGCGTGACGGCGGCCTGATAGCCCCGGCTGCCCAGGAAGCGGCTGACGTTCTGGCTGGCCGCGGCGTTGTCCACCAGCACCGCCAGCGAGGCGGGGGCCTCCTTCTCCAACCTCTCCTTGGTCCGCACCACCGGCTGGGGGCAGGCCAATCCTCGGCAATCCAGCATGTTCTCTCCTGGTTAAAGTTGGTTTCTCCCGTAGCTCAATCCTTCTGACGCCTAGCCCGAGATGCGCGCGCCTTGCTCCAACCGCTCCGGTTCCAGGTAATAGAGGGCGTCCAGCAGGGCCATCATGAAACTGGCCGGTCCGCGGGCCTGGGCGGCGGCCTCCTCGCCGGCCTGGCCCAGGTAGCTTAGCGCGCAAGCCGCCGCGGCCAGGGGGTCGGGCTCCACCGCCAAAAAGGCCCCGATGAGGGCGCTGGCCGTGCAGCCCATGCCAGTGACCCGGCCCATGAGGGCGTGGCCGTTGGCCACCCGGTAGGTGGTGGAGCCGTCGGTGATGAGATCCACCGGGCCGGTGATGGCCACCGGGGTGGCCAGGGCCTGGGCCAACTGGCCGGCGGCCTGGGCCGCCTCCTCCACGCCGTGGCGGGAGTCCACGCCCTTGGCCCCCTCGCCCAGGCCGGCCATGGCCAGCACCTCGGAGGCGTTGCCGCGCACCAGACTAAGGCGCAGGTCGCGGGCCAGCATGCGGGCCGACTCGGTACGCAGGCTGGTGGCGCCCGCGCCCACCGGGTCCAGCACGATGGGCAGGCCCAGCCGGTTGGCCCGCTGCCCGGCGGCCAGCATGGACTGGACCCATTCCGGGGTCAGGGTGCCGATGTTGAGCACCAGGGCCCCGGCCAGGCCCACCATCTCCTCCACCTCCTGGCGGGCATGGGCCATGACCGGCGAGGCCCCGCAGGCCAGCAGGGCGTTGGCGGTCAGGTTCATGACCACGAAGTTGGTGATGTTGTGCACCAGGGGCGCGCGCTGGCGAAGTTGCTGGATGTTCTCCGCCAAGCGGCGGGCCAAGGGGTGGACGCTGTGGACGCTGTGGACGCTCATGTTCATCTGCTCCCGATGGCTGTCTGGATCATGCTATGGCGTCTTCACGGTGCTTGGGTTATTTAGGAAGCCTGCCAGGCCTGGCGCAGGGAGCGGGCCGCGGCGGCGGGGTCGGCCTGGCAGCAGACCGCCGAGATGACGGCCAGGCCCCGGGCCCCGGCCTTTCGCACCTGGGCGGCGTTGCCGGCGTGCAGCCCGCCGATGGCGATGATGGGCAGGGGCAGCTCCATGGCCACCCGGCCAAGGACCTCCAGGCCGCTCACCGGCCCGGCGTCGGCCTTGGAGCCGGTGGGGAAGACCGGGCCGAAGCCCACGTAGTCGGCCCCCTGCTCCAGGCAGAGGCGGGCCTCCGCCAGGGTGGCGGCCGAGCCGCCGATGAACTTGCCCGGCCCCAGGATGGCCCTGGCCTGGGCCAGGGGGAAGTCGTCCTGGCCCAGGTGCACGCCATGGGCGTCCACGGCCAGGGCCACGTCCAGGCGGTCGTTTATGATGAGCGGCGCGCCGGCCGCGTCGCAGAGTTGCTTCATGGCCAGGGCCGTGGCGATCATCTCCCGGGTGGAGCCGCTTTTCTGGCGGAACTGGATCACCTCGGCCCCGCCGGCCAGGGCCAGGCGGGCCAGTTCCAGGTGGGAGAAGCGGCTTTGCAGCACGGTGTCGGTCAGCACGTGCAGGCTTCCCACGGCAAGCGGCATGGCGATGAATCCTCCCTGTTGGCCGCGCTCCGGGCGGGCCGATTTTCCCACCCAGGCTATACCATATTCGCTAAAGGCCGGCATGCCAAGAGGTCTGGCGGCCTGGGCCAACCTTAGTTGAATTTTCCCCTCGCGGAGGTGGGAGAAATAAATTAAAGAAAACCCCGCGTCAAGCCGATAGGTTCTTTAAGGCGGAGAAGTTGAAGCCAATTTCGCGCCCGCCGCCTGGTCAATGAGGGAGCCAATGAGCGCAAGCGCCATAGCCGGAGGAGCCAGCCATCTGCCCGAACTGGCGGGTTCGCTCATCAGCCAGACCCTGGCCCGCCTGCAAGAGGGCCTGGCCGCCAGCCCAGGCTCCGCTCCGCCCCCCAGCTCGCCCGCCTCCGGCGGCAAGGGCCAGCAGGTGGACATCCTGGTCTAGTCTCACGTTCGCTTTCCGCCCCGCCAGTTTTGATTGATTCAAGCCAGCCGCCCAGCGCCCGCGCAATACCCACTAATTCTTGCCCCGCCTCGCCCATCTGGGTTATTTTGACCATACGTGCCTGCCCACCGCGCCATCTTGTTCAACAACCTGTCTATTCGTGGGAGGCGTCATGCTCAAACACAGGAAAATCGTCATTGGCTGGGGACTGTTGCTCTTCTGCGCGACGTTGGCTCTGCCCGGCTTGGCTCTGGCTGTGGACCAAGAGCCGGGGTGGAGCGGCTCGGCCAGTTCCTCTCCCATGCTGCTGGCCAAGGCCGGGGCCGAGACTGGCAAGCTGCCCGCCGCGGTGGGCAGCCGGCTGCAAAAGATGGCCAAGGAACTGGAAAAGGCCGACAACACCCTGACCAAGGGCGTGGCCAGCCTGGACTGGAAGGTGGGGCAGGCCAGAAGCCAGTTGGCCGCGGCCCAGGCCCTGTGGGATGAGATACAAAAGGGCTACGCGGCCCAGGCCCCGGCCGATCACCCCGAGATGCAGGCCGCCGCCCAGCGCATGGCCCAGGTGCAGGCCAAGCTGGACCAGGCCGCCCAGGAACTGGGCCAGGCCCAGGGCGCCAAGGCCGAGGCGGCCCAGGCCAAGGCCGGGGCCGAGGCCGTCTCCAAGCAGTGGCAGGCCAAGCTGGAGCCCTTTGTCAAGGCCGGCCCCAGGGAACTGCTGCCGCCTTATGACGACGCCTCCTGGGAGAAGATGAAGCCGGTCTGGGCCGAATTGAAGCCCTTGTGGGAGGAGTTCCAGAAGACCGACTTCCCCGGCGGCAAGAGCCCGGAGCTGCAAGCCCTGGAGCGATTCCTGGGTAGCAGGGTGCAGAACTTCCTGGCCGTGGCCAAGGAGCGGGAGAAGAAGGAGGCCGCGGCGGCCCAGAACCAAGGCCGGGTGGTGTTTGGCAAGTCCCCCCTGGACCCGGCCAGCCCCGCGGGCCAGACCAGCTTCCAGACCGGAGAGAACATCTACGGCCTCATCGTTTTCACCAAGCCCATGGGCCAGATATGGGGAAGCTCGGCCACCATCCTGGTCAACGTCAGCGTGGACGGCAAGGCCCTGCGCGTGCAGTCCATGAACATCTCCGACCCCGGCGAACTCAAGAAGAGCCACCTGGTCTTCAACCTGGCCCCGGCTCCGGACAAGATGACCGACTACGCCAACCCCAACATCAAGCTGGGCAAGGTGGGCGACTTGAACCTGGGGCCGGTGTTTATCAGCAAGGAGCTGGCCCAATTGGCCCCGGGCAAGCACACCGTGGCGGTCAAGGTGGACTACTACGGCGAGAACTTCGCCAAGGGCGAGTTCGTGCTGGAGGGCCAGGACTACGCGGCCTATGCCGCCCTGCACGAGAAGCTCAAGGCGGCGGCCGCCCAGACCGTGACCCTGCCCAAGGCCCAGATGACCAACAAGGCCTTGGAAGAGGAGGTCAAGGCGCTCTTGGTCAACGCGGGCTGGCCAACGGTTTTGCGCCTGAACATCGTGGATAAGGACTGGTGGCTGGACCGGGCCAGCGGAGGCGACAGCCCGGTGGTCAGCCGGCGCATGGACGCCGCCGCCCTGGCCCAGGCCGCCGACGGCTCCTATTACTACTGCCTGGTCAGCTTCCAGCAGCCCCGGCTCATCACCGGCGACTGGGGCAAGCTGGAGATCATGAAGGTGGGGGCCAAGCACGTGGTGCCCAAGGAGAACATAGACCGCTAGGGCAGGCCGGCCAGGACGGCGCATCGGGATTTAGACAGCGGGCGGGGATAAACCCCGCCCCTACATCAAGAAATTTAATCTTAAAATGTAGGGGCGGGGTTTATCCCCGCCCGTCCTATCCTCATCAAAATACCGCGTTTGATCCGAAATTGTTATCAGAACCAGCCCTTGCGCCGGAAGTAGTAGAGCATGCCCCCGGCCACGGC
>CAZLSD010000068.1:0-13675 GCA_964561775.1 uncultured Desulfarculus sp.
GGTATAGCAAGGCGGCGGTGGATGAAAGGCGGCGGGTGCGGGCTTTGTTGAAGGACGTGAAGGCCACCATGGCGGACCTGAAGGCCCTGGGGCCGGATTGGTGAGCCTGTCCCCCGCCATGACCATCATCATTGACACCCGGGAACAGGCCCCCTTGCCCTTCACCCTGCCGAGCGAGCGGGGCCGTCCCGAGTCCCCTGGGTCTGTCCTTCGGCAGGGCGGGGAGGTTCGAAATTGATCCTGATGATTGCTATATGATTGCTGGACAAAAAACTAGGCTTAGGTCTTTCGACCTAAGCCCTTGAAATCTTTGGTGCCGAGGAACGGAGTTGAACCGCCGACACGGGGATTTTCAGTCCCCTGCTCTACCAACTGAGCTACCTCGGCTTGCCCTGCCTCTGGGGCCGCTTATTTGACGGCCCCTGCAACGCGCCGCTATTTATACTTCTCCGGCCTGGCCGCGTCAAGGATAAACGCCGCTTTTCAGCGCCCGCGCTGGTAGCGGTTGACGTTGCGCACTTGATCCTCGTAGTCGCGGCTGAAGGCGTGGGAGCCATCGCCGGTGGCCACGAAGTAGAGGTAATCCACCTTGGCCGGGTTGAGCGCCGCCTCCAGGCTGGCCAGGCCCGGCGAGCAGATGGGCCCGGGCGGCAGGCCTTCGCGGGTATAGGTGTTGTAGGGGTGGTCGGTGTTCAGGTGCTCGCGGGTAAGCCGTCCGTCGAAGTCCTTGAGGCCGTAGCTCACCGTGGGGTCGGCTTGCAGGCGCATGCCGATCTTGAGGCGGTTGTGGTAGACCGCGCTGATGAGCTGCCGCTCGGAGGCCACCTTGGCCTCGCGTTCTATGATGCTGGCCAGGGTCACGGCCTGACGGCGGTTCATGCCCATCTGACGCGCGCGGGGCTCCAGGGGCTGCCAGTGCTCCTGGAAGCGGCGGGTCATGGCCGTGAGCACCGCCTTGGAGGACGCGCCCTTGGCGAAGCGGTAGGTGTCTGGGTAGAGGTAGCCTTCCAGAGAGCCGCCCTCCAGGCCCAGGCTGGCGATGAATTCCCGGTCGCGGGCCAGGGCGGCGGCTTGGGAGCTGTCAGCCCAGCGGGCCTCGCCCAGACGGGTCAGCGCCTGGGTCAGGGTGAAGCCCTCGGGGATGACCAGACTGTGCAGATAGACCCGGCCCTTGCCCAGGGTCTCCAGGATGCGGGCATAGCTCATGGCGGGCGAGAGCTCGTACTCGCCGGCCTGGATGACCTGGCGCTCGTCAGTAAGGCGTGAGGCCAGCATGAAGAGCCAGGGGTGGTCGATGACCCCGGCCCGGGCCAGCAGCTCGGCCGTGGCCTCCAGGCCGCTGCCTTTGGCTATCTCCACCAGGCGGGGCTGGCCCGCCGGGTCGGCCACGTGGGCCAACAGTTCCTGGCGCAGCCACAACAGCCCGGGGGAGAAAAGCAGCAGCAGCAGGAAGGCGATGAATATTCTCTGACGCCAGTTGAGCATGGTCTAATCCAGGGCTTGCGGCCGGTCCAGCCAGCGCCGCAGGATGATGGCCGCGGCCAGCTTGTCCACCGCGTGTTTGCGTTTGGTCCGCGAGGTGTCGGCGGCCAGCAGCAGTTCCTGGGCCTCCACCGTGCTCTCGGATTCGTCCACATATTCCACGGGCAGGCCGGTGAGCCGGGCCAGGCGCTGGCCCATGCGCTTGGCCTGCTCGGCCATGGGGCTGGTCTGCCCCTCCAGGGGCTCGGCCAGGCCCAACACGACTAGCCCCGCGCCCTGCTCGCGGCATAGCCGGGCGATGGCGGCCAGGTCCTGGTCGCGGTTGACCCGGTTAAGCACGGTCAGCGGCTGGGCGATGGATCGCGCCGGGTCGCTAACCGCCACGCCGATGCGGCGCTGGCCCAGGTCCAGGGCCAGCACGCGGCCGGGCGTCGCCGTGGGGTTCTCTTCACTCATGGGGGTATTATAAAGGGTGCGAAGCGCTTAACAAGCCTGGCCCCGCCTTGACGCCCCCCGGCTGCCCGCCCTATAGTTGAGGCGCACCGTAACCAAGCACGCACTCGCGAAAGGCCCCCACATGAAGCAGATCGTCCTGGGCACGGCCGGCCACATCGACCACGGCAAGACCACCCTGGTCAAGGCCCTGACCGGCATCGACACCGACCGCCTCAAGGAGGAAAAGGCCCGGGGCATCACCATAGAGCTGGGGTTCGCCCACCTGGACCTGCCCTCTGGCCAGCGCCTGGGCATCGTGGACGTGCCCGGCCACGAGAAGTTCGTCAAGAACATGGTGGCCGGGGCCACGGGCATCGACCTGGTGGCCCTGGTCATCGCCGCCGACGAGGGCGTCATGCCCCAGACCCGCGAGCACCTGGACATCTGTACTCTCCTTGGCGTGACCCACGGCCTGGTGGTGCTCACCAAGACCGACATGGTGGACGAGGAGTGGCTGGGCCTGGTCATGGAGGACGTGGCCGAGTACATGGAGCACACCTTCCTGGCCGGCGCGCCCATCCTGCCCGTCTCGGCGGTGAGCGGCCAGGGCATGCCCGAGCTGCTCAAGACCCTGGACCAGATGGTGGCCGAGCTGCACGAGCGTCCGGTGCACGGGCCTTTCCGTCTGCCCGTTGACCGCGTCTTCACCATGAAGGGCTTTGGCACGGTCATCACCGGCACCGCCATCAGCGGCACCCTGCAAGTGGGGCAGGAGGTGGCCATCTACCCCGGCGGGCTGACGGCCAAGGTGCGCGGCTTGCAAGTACACAACCAGGACGTGGCCGAGGCCAAGAGCGGCCAGCGCACGGCCATCAACCTGCAAGGCGTGGAAAAGGCGGTCATCAACCGGGGGGAGGTGGTGGCCACGCCCAACTCCCTGGTGCCCTCCCTGTGGGTGGACGTGGAGGCCGCGGCCCTGCCCGACATGCACAAGCCCATCAAGCACCGCGCCCCGGTGCGTTTCCACACCGGCACCGGCGAGATCATGGGGCGCATCATGCTGCTGGACCGCGACGAGCTTAAGCCCGGCGAGACGGTCTATTGCCAGCTGCGCCTGGAGGAATCCGTGGCGGTGATGGCCGGGGACCGCTACGTCATCCGCTCCTATAGCCCGGTGGCCACCGTGGCCGGCGGCATCATCCTGCACCCCCACCCCGGCCGCCACAAGCGCCGCCGTCCCGAGATCATGGCCGACCTGGAGGTCCTGCGCCACGGCACGGCAGCCCAGCGCATCGCCGTGCACGCCCGCCTGGCCGGCCTGGCCGGCATCACCGTGGGCGACCTGCTGCGCCTGGCGCCTTTGCCCAAGAAGGAGATGGACGGACTCATCACCGAGATGCTCACCAAGCAGGAGCTGGTGCGCTTCGATAAAGAAGGCGGCCGCATGATGGCGGCCAGCGTGCAGCAGGAGATCCTCTCCCAGGCCCTGGCCCTGCTGGGCGATTTCCACGCCCAGCAGCCCCTGAAGCCCGGCATGGGGCGCGAGGAGTTCAAGCAGCGCCTGGCCCCGGACCTGGACGCCAAGCTTTTCGCCCACCTGCTGCGCAAGCTGGTGGACGACGGCCAGGTAGCGGCCGAGAAGGACATCCTGCGCCTGGCCACCCACCAGGTGCGTCTGGCCGCCGACGAGAAGGCCCTGCGCGAACGCATCGAAACCGCCTACAGCCAGGGCGGCTTCACCCCGCCCTATTTCAAGGACCTGCTGGAGGCCGAGAAGGACAAGGCCCAGGCCAAGCAGGTCTTGAGCGTGCTGGTCAACGAAGGCGTGCTGGTCAAGATCAAGGAGGACCTCTACTACCACGGCCCCGCCCTGGAGGAGATCAAGTCCCGCTTGGTGGAATACTTTGGCGCCCACGAGCGCATCGGCGCGCCCCAGTTCAAGGACCTGGTGGGCCTCTCCCGCAAGTACCTGATCCCCCTGTTGGAGTACTTCGACGCCATAAAGCTTACCATGCGCGTGGGGGATGAAAGGGTGTTGAGGAAGCGCTGAGGCGGCCCGGGTCTTTGGCGGGCATGGGGGTCTCCCGGCGGGCGGCATGCCTTGCGCGCCGCTAATCCCCTATTTTCCGGTTGACTTAATTTGCCTTCCCAAGGCAAATTGTTCACATCAGCACGGTCACATCCCAATTAGTTTGGATCATGGGGGGGCAGGGTATGATTCAGACTACTACTCGGGGCAATTCAAGACGTCAGCTTTCCGTTCTCTTGCTGGTCATGGCGCTTGCCTTCGCCGCCCTGGCCGCCGGCTGTTCCGGGCAAGAGTCCAAAATGCAAAAACCGCGCGCGGCATCTCCGGCCGCCCCCCAGGAGGCTCCGGAAGAGGCGAAGTCCGCTCCCGCCCCCGCGCCAGCGCCCACGTCCCCGGCTCCCTTCACCATCATCACCAAGGCGCCCGAAAGCCCCGAGCCGCCGCCCACGCCCAAGCTCAAGCCGCACCACGGGGCGAAAACACCCCCCGAGACGGGGCAGTTCCCCTGGCCGCCGCCCCAGGCCTCCTCCACCTGCGATCTGCCCAACTCCTCCTTCCTCAAGGAAAACCAAAAGAGCGCCAAGTTTTCCGAGGTGGATCAAAAAATAAGGAATGCCCTTAATTCGCTGGGCTACTACGAATGGAGCTATTATTCCATTCCCAAGGGATTCGCTCTTGTCACCCATGTGGAACGCTTCAAAGATGATGGCAGTTCCATGAGCGAGGCGGAGCGCTGGAGCCTGACGGCCGGACCCCCTAAGAGTTTTTCCTTGTCATCCTATCTCAAGGCCTTGTTCACCTGTCCCCCCGGCTTGTACCGGGTGATTGTCTTCGCCGTGACTTTGGAAGCCTTCAAGCAGGAGGACAGCCAAACCAGCATGGAGGAGGCTTCAGAATGGCTGGAGCATGGGCTCAACAAGCTGCCGCCGGCCCTGGGTAAGATGGCATACACCAACGAACACTCCTGCACGGTCCTGGTTTATGAATTCGAGAAGGCCTCCGGGCAGCAGAAGCCGGTCATTAGATACGATGGCTTGAGCGCCAGGGTCCACCTGGACAAATCCGGCATCTGGGGGGCCTTGAACAAATGAGCCAAGCGGTCGACTGGAATCTTTGCAAGAAGAGGCTGGCCTACCTGTGGTTTTCCGGGTCCGCCGCGCTGTTCGCCCTGGTGTTGTTCCAGAGCCTGGGCGGGCGCTATGAATCCACCATGGCCGAGGCCTGGGGCTGGTTCCTGCCCAATATCGTGCCCACCCTGTCGCTGATGATCGGCGTCTTCGTGGCGGACGCCGGATCCCCACAGGCCGATAGAATCATCGACTCCTTCCTGTTTCATTTGACCTATTCGCTTTCGGTGGCCTATTTTCTCATCATATTGATTACGATCCTGGCCATACCCTTCGTGGTGGGCGGGGAGTTGACGGCGGTGGGTTATTTGAAAACCTCCAACCTTTGGCTGGCCCCCTTGCAAGGCCTGAACGCCTCCACCCTGGGGGTGTTTTTCGTCAAGTCGGGGCAAAAGATATAGTTGACGTATCAGACGGGCTTGCCCGCGAGGCCCGGCCTTGGTAAGCGAGGCCGGCCGCCAAGGCCTGGCAACGTCCCCTCCTGCCTGAAATCACTCAATTCCCTCCTTGGCGCTCCCCTTTACAACACCCGGCCCCTATGCTAATAAACCCTGATACCTAACCCCGCGAGTCCCGGGCGCTTAAAGCCTTGGGGCCTTCCTTGACATGGCAGCAAAGATGGACCATAGCGACAACCAACCTGATGTGCGTTACGACCCCGCCTCCCTGGAGCCGGCCTGGCAGGCCCGCTGGCGGGAGGCCGGTCTGTTCAAGGTGGGCGAGGACCCGGCCAAGCCCAAGTACTACCTGCTGGAGATGTTTCCTTATCCCAGCGGGCGCATCCACATGGGGCACATGCGGGTCTACTCCATAGGCGACGCCCTGGCCCGCATCAAGCGCATGCAGGGCTTGAACGTGCTGCACCCCATGGGCTGGGACGCCTTCGGCATGCCGGCCGAGAACGCGGCCATCGCCCGGGGCGTGCATCCGGCCAAGTGGACCTACGAGAACATCGACTACATGCGCGGCCAGCTCAAGCGCCTGGGCTTCTCCTATGACTGGGAGCGCGAGCTGGCCACCTGCGACCCCAGCTACTACCGCTGGGAGCAGCTGGTTTTCCTGCGCATGTGGGAAAAGGGCCTGGTCTACCGCAAGCAGGCCCTGGTGAACTGGTGCGAGACCTGCGCCACGGTGCTGGCCAACGAGCAGGTCGAAGCCGGGCTGTGCTGGCGTTGCTCCAATCCCGTGGGCCAACGTCGGGTGCACGGCTATTTCTTCAAGATCACCGCCTATGCCCAGGAACTCCTGGACTGGCTGGAGAAGCTGCCCGGCTGGCCCGAGCGCGTGCTGACCATGCAGCGCAACTGGCTGGGCAAGAGCTTCGGCGCGGAGATCCACTTCGCCCTGGCCGACCGGCCCGGCGAGATCAAGGTCTTCACCACCCGGGCCGACACGCTCTTCGGGGCCACCTTCATGAGCCTGGCCCCGGAGCACCCCCTGGCCTTGGAGCTTTCCGCCGGCACCGGCCAGGAGCAGGCGGTCAAGGAGTTCATCGACCGGGTCAAGCGCCAGTCCTTCTCCGAGCGCGCCGACGAAAAGAGCAAGGAGGGCTGCTTCACCGGGGCCTGGTGCGTCAACCCGGTGACTGGGGCGCGCATGCCCATCTACGTGGCCAACTTCGTGCTCATGGAGTATGGCACCGGCGCGGTGATGGCGGTGCCCACCCACGACCAGCGCGACTTCGAGTTCGCGGCGGTATATAACCTGCCGCTCATCGAGGTCATCGTGGGGCCGGACGGCCCCATGGGCCCGGAGAACATGAAGGCCGCCTTTACCGAGGACGGCGTTCTGGCCAACTCCGGCCAGTTCGACGGCCTGGACTCGGCCGCGGCCCGGCGGGCCATCGCCCAGCATCTGGAAAAGCAGGGCAAGGGTAGGGAGACGGTGAACTGGCGTCTGCGCGACTGGGGCATCAGCCGCCAGCGCTACTGGGGCGCGCCCATCCCCATGATCCACTGCGACAAGTGCGGCCTGACGCCGGTGCCGGAGAAGGACCTGCCCGTGGTGCTGCCCCTGGAAGCCCAGATACCCGCCACGGGCGGCTCGCCCTTGCCTTTGCTGGAGAGCTGGCTCAACGTGCCCTGTCCTGTCTGCGGGGGGCCGGGACGGCGCGAGACCGACACCATGGATACCTTCGTGGAGTCCTCCTGGTATTTCGCCCGCTATGCCTGCCCGGACTACGCCGGCGGTCCCCTGGACCCGGCGCGCACGGATTATTGGATGCCGGTGGACCAGTACGTGGGCGGCATCGAGCACGCGGTGCTGCACCTGCTCTATTCGCGCTTCTACACCAAGGTCCTGCGCGACCTGGGCTTTGTGAAGGCAGACGAGCCGTTTATGAACCTGCTCACCCAGGGCATGGTCATCAAGGACGGCTCCAAGATGAGCAAGAGCAAGGGCAACGTGGTGGACCCCGACGACATGGTCAAGCGTTACGGGGCCGACACCGTGCGTTTGTTCTCGCTGTTCGCCGCCCCGCCCGAGCGCGACCTGGAGTGGTCCGACCAGGGCGTGGAGGGGGCCAGCCGCTTCTTGCAGCGCATCTGGCGGTTGGGTTTGCAGGCGGCCCAGGAGGCGGCCGGGGTGGCTCCTTACGCCGGCGGGGCCGAGCTGCCCGCCGAGTTGGCCGAGCTGTGGGGCAAATCCCACGAGACCATCAAGAAGTACAGCGAGGACGTGGGCGGGCGCTTCCAGTTCAACACCGCCATCGCCGCGGTGATGGAGCTGGTCAACGCCACCAGCCTGGCCGCCCAGAACCAGGAGTTGGCCAGCCATCCCCAGCGGGCGGCGGTGCTTAGGCAGGCGGTGGAGACGGCGGTGGCGCTGGTCAGCCCCATGGCCCCCCACCTGGCCGACGAGCTGTGGCGGCGGCTGGGGCACGAGGGCTATCTCATCGACCTGCCCTGGCCCACCTGGGACGAGAAGGCGCTGGTCAAGGCCGAGAAGACCGTGGTGGTGCAGGTGGGGGGCAAGGTGCGCGGCAAGCTGGTCCTGCCCGCGGGGGCCGACGACGAAGCGGTCAAGGCCGCGGCCCTGGCCGACCCCAAGGTGCAATCCTTCCTGGCCGGCAAGCCCGTGCGCAAGGTCATCGTGGTGCAGGGCAAGCTGGTCAATATCGTGGTATAAATGAGGCCTAACTCAGGGAGGGCGCCGGTGAAAAGGCTTGGACTTGCTATCACCTTGTTGGCGGTGCTGGGTCTGGTGGGCTGCGGCTACCATTTCCGGGGCAAGCAGAACAACCTGCCGCCGGACGTGCGCACCGTGGCCGTGCCCATGATGGCCAACCAGACCGGCGAGCTGCGCATCGAGACCGTCTTCACCGACCAGCTCATCTTTCAGTTCACCAAGAGCCAGATGCTGCGCGTGACCAGCGAGGCCCAGGCCGACGTGGTGGTCAAGGCCTATATCAAGCGGGTGGACATCACCGACTCGGCCTTGAGTTCCAAGGTGACCAGCAGCTCGCGGCGTATCTGGGTGACTTTGAGCGCCAAGCTGGTGCGCCGCTCCGACGGCCAGACCCTGTGGGAGGACCGCGCCATCGAGCAGAGCGGCACCTACAACATCTCCGGTTCGGTCCAGGGCACCGAGTACAACAAGCAGGCCGCCTTCAAGACCCTGGCCAAGGACATGTCCCAGACCATCCACGACCGCATCCTAGAGAACTTCTAGCCCTGTTCCATGGAGCCGGGAAAAACCAGGGGCAAGAACCCGCGCGGCGATGACTGGGGCCTGCCCTGGCCCGAGCTGGCCGGCAGCGGGGTGGGCGTACTCTACGGCGTCTTCGGCGAGGAAGACTTCCTGGTGCACCAGGCCCTGGAGGCCTTCCTGGCCTGCCCGGCTTTTTCCACCAATCCCGCGCTTAACGTGGAGCGCTTCCACGCCGGGGAGAGCGCCCCGGCCCGCATCCTGGAAAGCGCCCGCACCTTGCCCTTTTTGGGCAGCCGCCGCCTGGTGCTGGTCCTGGAGTGCGACCAGTACAAGGCCGATCAGCTCAACGAGTTTTTGCCCTACTTCGAGCAGCCGGTGGAGACCACCTGCCTGGCGCTCTCGGGCGGCAAACTGGACCAGCGCACCCGCTTCGCCAAGTCCCTGGCCGCCAAGGGGCGGCTGCACATCTTCAAGAAGATGTACCCCCGCCAGGTGCTGCCCTGGCTCAAGGAGAGGGCGCGGCTCAGGGGCAAGCAGCTGAGCCTGGGGGCCCAGGAGATGCTCTCCGAGCTGGCCGGGCTGGGGCTGGGGGCCTTGGATTCGGAGCTGGAGAAGCTCTCGCTCTTCGTGGGCGCGCGCGCCAGCATCGGCGAGGCCGACGTGGCGGCGGTCACCGGCAAGGGACGGCTCTACACCATCTTCGACTTCACCGACGCCCTGGCCGCCGGCCGCCTGGACCGGGCCATGAGCGCCTATGACCAACTGGACGCCCTGGGCGAGCCGCCGGTCAAGGTGCTGGCCATGGTGGTCCGGCTATACCGGCAGGTCTTGCAGGCCCGGCAGGTGGTGGAGTCCAGGGGCGGGCTGGAGGATGTGCAGCAGGTCTTACGCCTGCCGCCCACGGCGGCGCGCACCCTGTTCCAGGCCGCGCAAAAAACCAACGCCGCTTCCCTGGCCGCCGACCTGCGCCGGCTGCTCATGACCGACCTGGCGCTCAAGTCCTCGCCGGGGGCGGACCGGGTCATCATGGAGCGGCTGGTCTGGGACCTGTGCGCGGGCAAGCCCGCGCCTGCGGCCGGGCGCAAGGCCCAGCCGGCAGGCGAAGGTCTGTTCTAGCAGATGGAGCTAGCCCTTCAGGGCCTGGACCTGGGAGGAGAGACGGCTGATATGGCGGGAGGCCATGTTGGCGTGAATGACTCCCTTGCCGGCCGCCTTGTCCAGCACGGAGCTGGCCTGACGCAGGGCGTCCTGGGCCGCCTGGGCCTGGCCTTCGCTCAGTGCCTGGCGCACGGCCTTGATGGCCGAGCGCAAGCGGGTGCGCACTGCTTTGTTGCGCAGGCGGGTATTTTCGTTCTGGCGCGCCCTCTTGAGGGCCGAAGCGTGGTTGGCCACCTCTTATCTCCTCCGAGCCTGATCGGTGTTAGTCACGGTCGAAGCACAACATTTATCGCTAGCCGGCCTTCTTGTCAAGAGCCCTGCGCCATCAGGGGCTTGCGCGGCGGCGGAGGAGCAAGGTGAGCGCCCCCAGCGAGAGCCGGGCCATGGCCCGCGCCGCCGGGGTGGTGGGCCTGGCCACCCTGGCCAGCCGCATCACCGGCTTTGCGCGCGACATGGTCATCGCCTACTTTTTCGGGGCGGGGGCGGCGGCCGACGCCTTTTTCGTGGCTTTTCGCATCCCCAACCTGCTGCGCCGCCTTTTTGCCGAGGGCACGTTGACCATCGCCTTCGTGCCGGTCTTCACCGAGGTGCTGGCCAAGAAAGGCAAGGAGGAGGCCTTCCTGCTGGCGCGCAGCACCTTCTCCCTGCTGGCCCTGGCGCTGCTTCTCACCTGCGCCCTGGGCATCACCTTCTCCCAGCAGGTGGTGCTGATCATCGCCCCGGGTTTCGGGGCGGGCGGGCCTTCCCACGCCTTGGCCGTGGAACTGACCCGCTGGTGCTTCCCCTACATCTTCTTCATCAGCCTGACCGCCCTGGCCGCGGGGGTGCTCAATTCCCTCAATCATTTTTTCGCCCCGGCCGCCTCGCCGGTGCTCTTGAACCTGGCCTTCATCGGCTGCGCGGCGGCCTTCTCGCGGGTGACGGACCCTCCGGTCTTGAGCCTGGCCTATGGGGTCATCCTGGGCGGGGCGGCCCAGTTCCTCGTGCAACTGCCCTACCTGCGCGCCCGGGGGGTCAGCCTGCGCCCGGCCTGGGATATCAAGAACCCCTACCTGGGGCGCATCTTGAAGCTCATGGGGCCGGCGGCCTTTGGCGCGGCGGTCTATCAGCTGACGGTGCTCATCAACACCATGCTGGCCTCCTGGCTGCCCACCGGCAGCGTGAGCTACCTCTACTACGCCGATCGCTTGATCGAGTTCCCCTTAGGCATCTTCGCCATCGCCGTCAGCACGGCCATCCTGCCCAGCCTCTCCCGCCAGGCCGCCAACGCCGACCATCAGGCCCTGGTGCAGACCATGGGCTATGGACTCCGGCTCACCATGTTCATCAACCTGCCGGCCATGGCGGGGCTTTTGGTGCTGGCCCAGCCCCTGGTGGAGCTTTTGTTCGCGCGGGGGGAGTTTGGCCCGGAGAGCAGCCGGGCCACGGCCCAGGCCCTCATGGGCTATGGGGTGGGGCTGTGGGCGGCGGCCGGGGTGCGTTCGGTGCTGCCGGCCTTCTATGCCCTCAAAGACACCCGCACGCCGGTCAAGGTGGGATTCTTCTGCCTGCTGGTCAACCTGGCGGTCAGCCTGGCCCTGATGAAGCCCTTGGCCCACGTGGGCCTGGCCCTGGCCACCTCGGCCTCCGGCGCGGTGAACATGCTGGCCCTGCTGTGGCTGTTGCGCCAGCGCCTGGGTCCGCTGGGGGCGCGGCGCATCGCGCTATCGTCGCTGCGCGTCAGCCTGGCCAGCCTGGTCATGGCCGCGGCGGTGGGCGCGGTGGCCTATCTGCCGGATTGGGGCGTCTCGGCCTGGCTCAAGGCGGCCCGGCCCATCGCGGCCATGACCGTGGGCGTGGCGGTGTTTTTCCTGGCGGCTTGGGGCTTGCGCCTGCCCGAGCTAAGGGAGCTGTGGGAGGCCGCGCGCAGCCGGCGGGGCTAGCCGGGCCGGCCTAGTTGGCCTGGCCCAGGCGCTCGATGATCTGGCCCTGGGAATCCACCACGAAGACGGCGAAGCCTTGGAGCTTGGCCTCCTCCACCAGGCGGAACTTGTGGATTGATTCCACCTCGCGCACCAGCCCGGCGGCCTGGGGCAGCTTGCCCAGCAGCATGAGGCCCTCTTCCTTGGTCTTGGTGGCGGGGATGAACTGGCCGCCATGGGGCAGCCCCACGCCCAGGAAGTTCTCCTGCCCGCCCTGTTTTTCCACCACCACCCACACATAGTCTTCCGGGCGCACGCCTTGGCTCACGGTGTCGTCTCCTCGATGATGTCCTGGGGCGGCGCGCCGTGCTCCAGCTCGTGCAGGGCCACCAGCAGGGATGTCCATACGTCCAGGCGCAGGATGCCCAGGTCCAGGGATATTTCCCGCCCCCCGGGCTGTTCCTGGATGCCCGCCACCCTGGCCGGCACCTGGAAAGGCTGTTCGTGTATGAGCAGGATCGGCTGGACCTGGGCGTCCAGGTCAAGGTGGGCGGGCAGTTCCCCCGGCCAGAACAGGCGCATGCCTTTGACCGAGATGTCGCGCAGGGTCAAGGGCGGAGCGCCTTCCAGCCGCACCGTCAGGAAGCCGTCCGGGGGCACGGCAAAACGCCTGGCCTGGCGCAGACTGGTGGGATAGACATCCTGGGAGCGGGGGAACATGACCACCACGGCCCGGCCCGCCCCCTCCGGGTCGGGAAAATCGTCCAGGGTGTCCAGCACGCTGGTCTGGAAGCCGTAGCGCTGGGGTTTGTCCCCGCCCTCCCAGACCACGGTCACCTCCACCGGCTGGCCCAGCACGGGGGCGGGCAGGGGAGGCTGGGGGTGGCTCATGGCCAGATCGCCTTCTTGCTGGCCCAGGATGCGGGCCTGGCGCACCGACCTCTCCCCATGGGACACCCGGCCAGCCAGGAGCACGTCCACCTGGCGGCCCGGGGCGAACATCATGGCCAGTTGCTCGCTGTCTATGTCCCCCAAGTCAACCAAGGGCGCCATCCTGTGCGGGGTGGGTGAGCCATGCGGGCTGCTATTTATATATTAGCCAGCCGGACTCTCCGCGACAAGACCGCGTTTTTACCCCGCCGTCTCCCCAAGGATCTGTCGCTCAGGGCTGGGACTGGCCGTCGCCGGTCTCGATGACCTGGGCGGGGTCGGGCTGCTCCGGCTCGGACTGGCCGGGCCAGCTGACTTGCTGGGCCGCCGGCGGGGACGGCGCGGGCGGTTCGGCTTGGGCCAGCTCGCTCTCCATGCCCTGCCAGCCGCCGCCCAGGGCCTTGATCAGCAGCACGCTGGCGGTCAGCCTGCGCCCCAATATCTCCACCGCGCTTCTCTCCAGGGTCAGCAGGGAGTTTTGCGCCACCAGCACGTTAAGATAGCCCACGGTGCCGGCTTTGTACTGGTTGTTGGCGATGGCCAGGGACTGGCGGGCGGCGGCCACCGCCTGGGCCTGCACCTGGGCCTCTTCTTCCAGCAGGCGCAAGGCGGCCAGGTTGTCCTCCACTTCCTTGAAGGCGGTGAGCACGGTCTGGCGGTAGCTGGCCACGGTCAGCTCGTAGGCCGCCTGATAGCCCTGGGTCTGGGCCCGGCGCAGGCCGCCGTCGAAGACGGCCTGGGAGATGGACGGCCCCACCGACCAGAAGCGGCTGGGCCACTCCAGCCAGTTGGCCAGGGAGGCGCTCTCATAACCGGCCGAGGCGCTCAGGGTCAGATTGGGGAAGAAGGCGGCCTGCCCCACCCCGATCTGGGCGTTGGCCGCCGCCACCCGGCGTTCGGCCGCCGCCACGTCCGGACGGCGCTCCAAAAGCTCGGAGGGCAGGCCCACGGGCACGGGCGGGGGG
>CAZLSD010000069.1:0-13651 GCA_964561775.1 uncultured Desulfarculus sp.
ACCACGTGCAGGGCGTAGCTCAACCCGCCCAAGAGCCCCCAGCGCCAGGCCTGGCCCGGCCCTCGCCGCCAGCCCCAGGCGGCCAGGGCCAGTCCGAAGAGCGCCGCCGCGCCCAGGGAGTGGCTGGGGCCGTGGTGATACAGGCTGGGCTGGCCCAGCAGCAGACCCGGCAGGAAATCCAGGTCCGGCGCTTGGGCCAGCAGGGCGAAGATGGCCACCTCCCAGCCCGGCCTGGGCAGGGGCCGCCAGGCGGGGATCAGCCCCAGGCCCGCGCCCAGCGCCACCCCGGCCAGGGCGTGCCCCAGGGGGGTGGCCACGCCCTAGTCGCCCTCTCCCCGCCCCTCCAGCGGGCGGATGACCCTGGCCGGCGCGCCGGCGGCCAGCACCCCGGCGGGAATCTCGCCCCGCACCACGCTGCCCGCCCCCACCACCGCGCCGTCACCGATGACCGAGCCGTCGGCCACCACCACGTGGGCGGCGATCCAGACATTGGCTCCCACCCGGGTGGGCCCCCGGCTTTTCGTGCCCGCCTGCTCGGCCAGGGGCACGGGCGAATCCAGGTCATACTCGCCCCCGCTGAGCAGATAGCTGTAGGCGGCGATGAAGGTTCCCGGACCGATGGCCAGCAGGTTGCTGGAGAACAGCTCGCAGTTGTGGCTGACGTTGACTTGGCGCGCCAGCTCTATGTCGCCGCCCTTGGTGTAGACGATTGAGTTGCGGCCGATGTAGACCCCGTCGCCCAAATCCAGGCCCCGGTTCTCCTCGCCCTTGGCGTCCAGGAGGGCGTTGTCGTCCACCACCACGCCAGCGCCCAGGCGGATCTTGCCCGGATGGCGCAGGCTCACCCCCCGGCCGAAAAGGCAGCCCGCCCCGCAGGCGCCCAGCAGCCAGGGGTAGAGCTTTTTGCGCAGGACCAGACCCAGGGCTCCGGGCGTGTTCTGGGCCAGCAGCATGACCAGCTCGTGGAGCAGCAGGAAGCCCAGGGAACGGCTGCCCAGCACCATATCCTGATAGGCGCGCAGGCCTCCGCCCCCGGCCAGGGCCTTGCCGACTTTATATGGGCCGCCCACGGCCTAGTTCTCCAAAAAGCGGCGGTGCCAGAGCGCGGCGTTCATCAGCGCCCACAGCACGTGGTTGTGGTTGTGGCTGCCGGCCAGGTGCTGGTCCATGAGCTGGCGCACATAGGCGGGTTGCAGGTAGTTCTTGACCAGGGGGCTGGCGCTGAGCAGGTCTTCCATGAGCGGGCGCATCTGCTCGCGCAACAGATTCTTGACCGGCAGGGAGTAGCCCTGTTTGCCCCGGAACACCACCCGGTCCGGCACCAGCCCCCGGATGGCCTGGCGCAGGATGTACTTGGTGGTGAAGCCCTTGAGCTTGAACCAGCCGGGCAGGGCCGCGCTGAACTCCACCAACTCGTGGTCCAGGAAGGGCACCCTGACCTCCACGGCGTGGGCCATGGACATCTTGTCCACCTTCATCAGCACGCTGTCGGCCATGGCCAGCTTCAGGTCCAGGTAGATTTCCCGGTCCAGGCGCTCGCTGCTGTTGCAGCGCTCCAGGATGTCGCGCACCGGCTTGAAGGGATCGAAGCGCACCTCGCGCCGCACCTGGGCGTTGAAGAGCTGCTCGGCCTGGCCCTGCTGCAAAAAATACTGCCAGCGCAGGTGTTCGCCGTCGCGGGGCAGGCAAAGGCCTTCCACGTAGCGTTTGAAGATGTTGATGGCCCCCTTCTTCTGGGGCTGATCGGGCAGGCGGGAGGCCAACGCGCCCAAGAGCGGCTTCAGGCCCGGCACGCCTTCCAGGTAGTTGGCGGCCTTGGAGGCCTTGAAGCGGTCGTAGCCGCAGAATATCTCGTCGCCGCCCTCGCCGGAGAGCACCACGATGACCCGTTCGCGGGCTTTTTGGCAGATCAGCTTCAAGGGGATGGCCGAGAGATCGGTCATGGGCTCGTCCAGGTGATAGACCGCCCGCTCCAGTTCGTCCTGGGTCAGGTCCTCGATCATCAGCACCGTGTGATCGGAGTGGTAGTGCTGGGCCATGTCGTTGGCGTATTCCAGCTCGCTGAAGGTGGGGTCGGGATAGGCGATGGAGAAGGTCTTCAGATCGCTCACCCCCAGCTCGCGCATCATGGCCGTGACCGTGGTGGAGTCCAGGCCGCCGGAGAGAAACACCCCCAGGGGCACGTCGCTCATGAGCCGGCGCTTGACCGCCAGCTTGATGAGCGCGCGCAGCTCCTCCACCGCCTCGCCGGGGTGCTTGAAGCGGGGCTGGAAGATCACGTCCCAGTAGGGGTGCTCCTCCAGGCGTCCGCTGACCAGATCGAAGAGGGCGTAATGCCCTTGGCGCAGCTTGAACACCTCGTCGAACATGGTGCGGGGGGCGGGCACGTATTCATAGCCCAGGTAGTGGTAGAGGGCGGTCATGTCCACCCGCCGCTCCAGACCGGGCCAGGCCAGCATGGCCTTTATCTCGTTGGCGAAGATGAGCTGCTTGCCCCGGTGGTGATAGTAGAGGGGCTTGATGCCCAGGCGGTCGCGCCCCAGCATGAGACGCTTGCGGCGGCCGTCCAAGATGGCGAAGCAGAACATGCCGATGAGGCGCTGAATGCAGGCCGGGCCCCATTCCTCGTAGGCGTGCAGGATGGCCTCGGAGTCGCTGTTGGAATAAAAGACGTGGCCCTTGGCCGTGAGCTCCCGGCGCAGTTCCTGGTGGTTGTATATCTCGCCGTTGGCCACCACGAACATGTCGCCGGTCTCGTTGACCATGGGCTGGCGGCCCTTGGGCGACAGGTCGATGATGGCCAGCCGGGTGTGCCCCAGGCTGGCGCCCTGGCCCACGTGATGGCCGCGGGCGTCCGGCCCGCGATGGCCCAGGCGATCCCCCATGGCCTGGATCAGGCCCTCATCCTCCCAGGAAAATCCGCATATGCCGCACATAGGAGCCAATACCTCTCAAGAACGGGGCAGGGAAAATCCAAGCATATCATCCTTGACGCGCCTGTGAAGCCCAGGCTCGCGCCAGGCGCGAAAAAACCCGGGGCCGGCCACCCCAAAAGGGTGGCCGGCCCCGGCAAGCTGACAACGCTGGTTAGAAGTACCAGCGGAAACCGATGCCGTAGGAGACCGTGTCCAGGGAGTAGTCGAAGTCGCGGTGCTGCAGGGTGCTCTTGCCGTCGTCGCTGACGATGGTGTACTGGGCGTCGGAGACGGCCCGGTTCCAGCGGGCGTCCAGGTTGAGCGCCAGGTTCTTGGTCAGCATGATGTCCACGCCCACGCCATAGACCCAGCCCACCGAGTTGTCCACCGACATGTTGCGGGTGCGTCCGGTGGCGTTGTACGCGTCGGGGTCGCCGCCGATGGGACGGGCGCGCTGGGCGGTGTCGTATTCGGCCAGGGAATTCCAGCCGTAACGCCACCAGTTGGCCTCGTCGAAACGGGGCAGGTTGTAGGTGATCCCCAGCACGGCATAGGGCGCCAGTTGGTACTTTTCCAGGGGCACGCGGGCGTTCAAACCCAGGGTGAAGGTGTCCCAGGTCAGGGAGCCGTCTTGGCCCATGGTGGCGTTGAAGCGATCCCACTCCACCCCTATGCCGCCATAGGGGCAAAACAGGAAAAGCATGTTGGCATTGGTTGGATATAGCTCGTCTTTTTCATCAACCTGGTCGCCGATAACCGTGCCGTCAAACTTTTTGTCCCCCAGCAATTCCCAGCTTTTTACGCGCACGCCAAAGGCGAATTGCTTGATGGGCTCCGCCCAGGCCAGCGAGGAGCCTAGCATGAGGGCCACCAAGGCCAATGCGATGGGCATCAATTTTTTACGCATGGTTTATGGTCCTCCCAATAGTTCTTTCGGGCCGCGCGTGGCGCTTGTCTTGGCGCGCGCCACCCTTGACATGCCTGGCGCGGGCCATCTGGCGGCAGCGTTTTTCAACCCAGGCGCTTCATCCTCTTATCCACAGGATAAACCTGTAGATAATCGTACCCTACTTTAATGAGACCCAGCATAAAATGCAAGGGCAATAAAACTACTTTACATCTTTTTTCCGTGAAAAAAAGTTATTGCCCAAGGGGAAAAGCCAGAGGTAAACGCCCCCGCCCGCGCAATGGGGCTTGACTCCGCCGCCCTGTCTCTCCCGGACCTGCCCGCGCCAAAAAGCCCGGCTTGCCCGCCATGTCCAGTGTGCTATTATCGCCTACCATGGCTGGCAACTTCGCCCAATCTTCGTCCCTTTCCCTGGACTCCCCGGCCCACGGGCCGACCGGGGGGCTTAGCGCTTGGCTGGCCGTTCTGGTCTTGCTCATGGCGGCGCTCTTGCGCGGGCTATATCTGGCGGTGCCGGAACTCAACGGCGACATGGCGGTCTGGGGTGTGCAAGCCATTGATATTCTTGCTGGACGCCCGCACTGGTTCTTCGCGGGCGAGCTTTTTGGCGGCTCCCTGGAGGCCTGGCTGGCCGCCCCCCTCTTCGCCATGTTTGGTCCCTCGGCCCTGCTTTTAAGCCTGGTTCCTTACTGCTTCTCACTGCTCATGGTGTGGCAGACATGGCGGCTGGCAAGCCGGGAGATGGGGCCCTGGCCGGGCCTGGCGGCCATGGCCTGGGCCGCGCTATCGCCTTGGTTCCTGACCCAGCACAGCGTATGGCCCCTGGGCGCCTATATCGAGACGCCCTGCCTGGCCCTTTTCTGCTTCGGGCTGACCCTGCGCCTGGGCCGGCTGGACAGCCAACAGCGGGGGGCCAGGCTTTGGCCCACTTCCCTGACCCTGGGCCTGCTCTGGGGACTGGGTCTGTGGACCCACCTGCTCATGCTGCCCGCCATCGCCGCCTGCGGGCTCTTCCTGCTGGCGCGGCGGCCGCGCCTGCTTGTGTCGTCCCAGCTGTTCTGGCTGGCCCTGGGCTTCATCGCGGGCGGCCTGCCTCTGTGGGTCATCAGCCTGCCCGCCGGCCTGCTGCGGCCGGAGGTGCTGGGCGAAGGCCGCGCCCTGCAGCTGCTGCCGGCCTGGAACGCCTTCTGGGCCACCGGCCTGCCCATCCTGCTGGGGCTGTTGGAGCCCGTCAAGATGGCCTGGCTGTGGGAGCCCGGGCGTTGGGTGGTTTGGACGCTCTATGGCCTGGTCTTCTTGGGCTTGTTGCGGCCAGGCGTCAGGCGGGGCGTCAGAAGCCTGCCCGGCGGGGAGCTCACCCTCCTGGCGCTGGCCTATCTGGCCATCTATCTGCTGGTGTGGCTCTTCAGCGGGGCCTACAGCCAGAACACCTGGCGGCACCTGACTCCCATGTACGCCGGCCTGCCCCTGGCCGTGGGGGCCGGCCTGGCGGCCCTGGGGCGGCGCGGCAAATGGCTGGCCGTGTGCCTGGGATTATTGCTGCTGGGCGGCAACCTGTGGGGCAGCCTGACCCTGGCGCCCTATCTGCGCGAGCACGACCGCGAGGCCTATCAATCCCGGCGCGAGTCGGAACAAAAGCTTTTCGCCCGCCTGGAAAACGAGGGACAACGCCACGTCTACGCCCAGTGGTTCTGGGACGCCATTCCCCTCACCTTCCAGGCCGCCGCCCGCCTCACCTTCTCGGACCAGTTGAGCAACCACTTTCCCCGCTTGACCACCCTGGCCGACGCCAGCGCCAAGCCCGGCTATCTGATCACCACCCGGGAGACCGATTTCCGCAACACCCTGGCGGCGGCGGGAATCAGTTCGCGCAACAAGGATCGCGGGCACCTCCACATCTACGGCGAGTTCAAGCGCTCCCTACCCAGCCTGCGCGCCCTTGCCCCCCACGATTGGACCAGCCCCCAGCCGGGCGGGGAGATGGCCTGGGACCGCCGCCTCTCCACCAGCTGGACCATGGCGCAGCCGCAAAGGCCGGGGCAGCGTTTCCTTCTGGATTTGGGCCGGGCCGAGCCAGGCCTCTGCCTGGTGGAGGTCATGCCCGGCCCGTTCATGGACGCGGCCCAGGGCCTGGAGCTTAGGACCTCCCTGGACGGGGAGAAATGGGAAACGGCCTCCAGCACCCAGGGTACCGCCTTTGGCCCCCTGTTCTGGTGCCTGGACCGGCCCTTGCTGCGGTTTTTGCCGGCGCGCCAACAACTGGCCTTCGCGCCCCGTCCGGCCCGCTACCTGGAGATAGTCCAGACCGGCCAGGCTGGCGGCCGCTGGTGGTCGCTGGCCGAGATAATGATCTATCAGGAAGCCGGCCCCCCTATTGCCGATCCTTCACCCGAGCGACTGAGCCAGGCCCTGGCCGAGATGCCCCAGGAAGGGCCGGTCTTTGCCCCGCCCCAAGCGCTGGCCCGCCTGTCCGCCCGGCGCAGGGGCTACTTGGACCCCCAACTGCCTGCCGCCGCGGCCTTTCCCTTGGACAAGCTGACCATCCCCTTGCGTCAGGATGTCCTGGTCTGCCTGCCCCGGCACGAATGGGAGGCCGCCCGTCCGCTGTGGGAACCCAGGCTGGCGGGGCCGGCCACCCTGCACGAGGTGGGCGGTTGGGTGGTGGTCGGCGGATTGCAGGCCATGCAGCCCAAACTGCGCCGCCTGCCCTGGCCGGAGGGAAGCCAGGCCCGGGCCTCGCTGCTGGACGGCATGGCCTCCCAGCCCTTGAAGCCGGTCTCCGGCCTACGCTGGCATACCGGCGAGCCCCAGCGCCCGGGCCAGTGGCACCAGGTGACCTGGGAACAGCCCGTGAACGTGGCGGGGGCCTTGCTGGACGCGGGAGCCTGGCCCGAGGACGAGCCCCGGGGGCTGGAGGTGGAAGTCAGCGAGGACGGCAAGCATTGGAGTCCAACGCCCTTCCGCATGATATCGCGGGCTCCGCTCATCTGGGGCGGGGACAAGCTGCTGCTGGGGAACGGTCCCCTGGCCTTGGCCTTTTCTCCCCAGGAGATACGCGGCCTGCGCCTGATCCAGACCGGCAGCCACCCCCAGCAGCACTGGAGCATCGCCCGGCTGGAGCTGCTGGGCGCGGGGGGAGCGCCCGGCCAGCTTCCCTAGCCCAGCTTGGCCCGCCAGAGCTTGGCCACCACGGCCAGATAGCCGGGTCCGTGGCGCAAGAAGCCCAAGAGCCCCTCGCTGGTCTTGGATTGGCCCGAATAGCGCGGGGCGCAGACATAGGGCACCTCTGCCACCAGGAAACCCAGGCGCTGGGCGTAGTGGATGAGCCGTATGCAGTACTCGCCGTAGTCCCCCACCAGCCCCACCCGGTCCAGCACCGGACGCCGCACGCACATGAAGCCGCTGGTCAAATCCAGCACCCGCCCACCCAACAGCGCCCGCGAGCCGTGGCAGATGATGCGCGAGAGGGTGCGCCCCAGCCAGCCGTGCCCCAGGTCGCGGCCGCCCGCCACGTAGCGCGAGCCCAGGGTCATGTCCAGCCCCTCCAGGGCCGCCAGCAGACGGGGCATGTCCTCCGGGGGCATGGATAGGTCGCAGTCCATCCACATCAACACCGGGCGCGCGCTCTCCTTGACGCCCCGGGCGATGGCCGAGGTAAGCCCCCGCTCGTCCAGCCGGGTGATGAGGCGCACCTGGGGATGGGACTGGGCGAAGCTATCCACCCGGGCGCTGGTGCCGTCGGGCGAGTTGTCGTCCACCACGATGATCTCCACCCGCGGACCCAGGGCCTTGAGCACGCCCTCCATGAGCGGCTCGATGTTGCCGGCCTCGTTAAAGGTGGGCAGCACCACGCTGACCTGGTCCGGGGAAACCGGGCCGCGCGGGTTGGCGATGGCCGGCGTGGGCGAAGGCTGGGGCGCTGTGGACATGGGCCTGCTCCTGGCGGTGTGTGCCCAACCTTGGCCAAGGAGGCGGCGTTTGTCAAGGGAGGCCGGAATTAGCTCGACGCCCGCCCGCCCCGGGGGGCACAATGGGAGCGCTTAAAAGCCAAGGAACCGAGGAGTTCGCCGGGCATGCCTTTGCCATCCGCCGCGCCGCTCAAGACCAAGCTGGGCCTGTGGGGAGTATCCCTGCTGCTGGCCGGCCTCCTGCTGCGCGCCCTGCTGCTGATTCATCCCAGCCTGGATTCGGACGTGGCCGTGGTGGGGCTCATGGCCATGCGCTTTTTGCACGGCGAACTGACGCCCTTCTATTGGGGACAGAGCTATGGCGGCAGCCTGGAGCCCCTGCTGGCCGCCCTGGCCTTCTGGTTGGCCGGCCCCAGCCCCCGCGTGCTGGACGCGGTCCCCGCCCTGGTCAGCCTGCTCCATGTCTATCTGATGTACCGGCTGGCCCTGCCCCTGCTGGGGCGGGCCGGGGCCCTGGCCAGCCTGGCCCTGACCGCCCTGGGGCCCTATTACCTGCTGGCCTTCTCCACCACCGCCCGTGGCCTGCACGCCGAGCTGCTGGCCCTGGGCGCGGGTCTGCTCTGCCTGGCCCAGGCCCTGGTCCGGACGCCCTCACACCGCCCGGCGCCGGTTATGGGCTGGCTGGGCCTGGGCCTGCTGGCCGGCCTGCTGTTCTGGACCAACATGCTGGCCGCCGGCATCCTGGCCCCGGTCTTGCTCCTGCTTTGGCGGCGCTTCCCCCGGCTGCCCTTTTCCCTGGCCGGGCTGGCGCTGACGGGCGGATTCCTGGCCGGCTCGGCCCCCCTGTGGTGGTACAACCTCCATCACGGCTGGGAGAGCTTCGCCTTTTCCTCCCGCCTGTCCTCCGCCGCCGCCCTGTGGGAAAGCCTGGTCTGGCTGCTGGACAAGAGCCTGCCCGTGTTGTGGGGAGCCCAGAGGGACCTTGCCTACGCCTGGCTGCTGCCCGGTCTAAGCCAGGCGATACTGGTCCTATGCTGGGCCATCACCGCCTGCGCCCTGCTGGCCTGGGGCCGGCATCTGCTGCGCTTTCTCCTGGGGCGGCAGGCCCAGCCCCAGGCCGGGCTGCCCCTGCTGGCGGCCCTGGGGGTGGCCGGGGTGTTCTGCCTGCTGGGGGGGGTGGACCTGGGCACCCATCGCTACCTGCTGGGCCTCTATTTGGTCTGGCCCCTCATGGCCGGCTGGGCCTTCGCCCGCCTGTGGGCCTGGGGCAGTGCGGCGCGGGGGCTGGCCGGCCTGGGCCTGGCCCTGCTGCTGGGCTCCAACCTGCTGGGGGTCTATCTGACCTCCCCCCTGGGCGACCCCGACGCACGCGCGCGGCAAATGGCGCAGGACTACCAGGCCAGCCAGGTCATCTCCCATTTCCAGGAGCGCGGCGTCACCCACGTCTATTGCCCCGAGTACTGGCTGGCTCCCCTGTGGACCTTCCTGGCCCGCGAGCAGGTGGTCTTCGCGCAACCCTTCCAGGACCGCCGCCCGGCCTATGTGGACGAACTGCTGCGCGCCCCCCGGACCGGCCTGGTGGTCCACCAGGGCGAGGCCCCGCCCTGGCGCAGGACCTTGCAAGCCCTGGGCGCCAGTTGGCGCGAGGAGACCGTGGCGGATCAGTACCAGGCCTTCACAGGCATCCAGCCGCCTCCGGAAAAGCCGCGTCCCCTGGCGCGCCAGGACTGGCGCGCCACGGCCCAGCCCGAGGCCGGGAAGGCGGCCCAGGCCTGGGACTGCAACCTGACCACCCGCTGGAGCACCCACCAGCCCCAGGCCCCTGGCCAGTGGTATCAACTCGACCTGGGCGATGCGGTCCCCGGCGTCTGCCAGGTGCTGCTGTTCAGCGGCCAGGCCGGGGACAGCCCCCGTTCGCTGCGCCTGGAAGGCAGCCTGGACGGCCAGCAGTGGTTTGAACTGGCCCGCCTCAAGGAGCGCATTCCCGGGGCCTGGTGGTCAGGGGACAAGCCGGTATTCACCCCCGGCTCTCCCTGGGAAGAGATACGCTTCCCTCCCCGGGAGCTGCGCTATCTGCGCCTTAGCCAGACCGGCTTGAACCCGGCCAGCTACTGGTCCCTGCTGGAGGTGGTGGTGGGGGCGCTGGAGCAGGAGGCAAGGCCGGCGCCGGACTGGCCCGCCGCGGCGGATTGGCTGACCCGCCAGCTGCCCGGCCAGGTCCGGCTCTATTGCGAAGCGGGGTTGGCCGCCTGGCTGCCCCAGCGCCTGGCTGCCCAGCCCCGGCCCCAGGCCCGGCCGCCCTGGCTGCGCGAATACCTGCGCCCGGAAAACCTGCTGCCCAGCCAGGAACCGTTGTGGCTGGCGGTCAGGGATCAGTGGGCCGGACTGGCCCAGGAGGGCCTGGCCAGCGCGGGCTGGACCAGCCAGGCGGCCAGCCAGCACGGCGTCACCCTGATCCAGGCCCAGCCTCCCGGCGGGCAGGCGATAGCCGGGTCGTTTTTGCTGGAAGCCCCTGGCCAGCAGTATCTGAGCCCGGCCGAGATCGTGGTCCAGGAATACGATGGCGGGGGGGCGTGGCGCGATGCTCCCGTCAGGGCGGTCTGGCCGGCGGAGCTGTACTGGACAGGGCTTCTGCCCCTGCCCGTCCAGCCCTATCCCTTGCTTTTGCTGCCTATCGTGCCGGTGGAGGACCAGTTGCGGGTGATAAAAGCCCCCTGGGCCACCGGCGATCCGCCGGCGGGGCTGCGCCTGCGGCAGCCCGGCGCGCCGGGCGGAAAAGACTAGCGCACCTCCAGGGTGGCCAGGGTTATCTCGTCGCCGCCCTGGCCCTCGCCTTCCAGCACGCCCACCCGCTCGCGGGTGAAGCGGGGGTCCCACATGCCCACCACCAGCCGGTAGCGCCCCGGCGGGGCGTCGGCGGGAATGGCGATCTGGTACTTCTCGCGCACTACCTGCCCCGGAACCAGCTCGGTCATGGGCCGCCGGCCATGGTCCAGCAAGTGGTCATAGATGAGCAGGCGGTCCGGCCCCTTCAGGTGGACGAAGATGTAGTGGTCCAGGGGCGGCGGCGACCAGACCCGCCAGTAATAGCTCACCTCCAGCTCGCTGCCCCGCCGGGCCTCGGCGCGCGAAAGGTCATAGCCCAGCAGCATCAGCCCGTTGGCCAGACGGGCCTCGCGCTTGAGCGAGGGATGCAGCTCCTGCAAGCGCTGCTCCACGCGCTGCACGTCTCCGTCCCTTTGCAGCAGGCGGTAGAGATCGCGCACCTGGGCCAGGCGGCCGGGCTGGGAAAAGAACAGTTCCTCGGCCTGCTGCGCCCTTTGGTGGGCCTCGCGCAGGCGGCCGGCGTCGATGAGGGCCTGGGCCAGGGGCAGCAGCACATCCTGGGCCTGGGGCTCCAGGGTCAACAGGGCCTGGAAGGCGGCCACCGCCTCGGCGTGCCGGCCCTGGTGCAGCGCCACCCGGCCCCGGGCCTCGTGGCTCCAGCGCAGGATGGAGTCGAGGTGCCCCCGCAGGTCCAGCCCCAGGCTCAGGCGGTCCAGGCGCAGGTCGGCGTTGGAGGCGTAGACCAGGCGGAACTCCAGCTTGGCCCCCTGACGCCGCTGGTCAAAGAGCAGGGGCAAACTGCCCGCCCCGCCGCTAAGGTCGCTCTTGCGCACCGGCCGCCGGGCCAAAAGCTCCGCGCCGGACCAGTCATGGGCCCATATCTCCATCTGGGCCAGTTCCTCGCCGGCGCCGGCCTGGTCGCGCAGCCACAGATGGGCCTGGGCCCGCATCTTGCCCTCGGGCCAGGGCTCGCTAAGCCACAGCTTGAGGAAGCCTCCCCCCTGGCCGGCCTGGCGCATGAACGCGCCCTGGAAGCCTTCGCCGCGCAGGGGTATCTCTGCCCCTTGCGACAGGCACTGCGGCCCCCGCACGTCATAGGTCAGGCTGGTGGCCTGGCGCAGCAACTGGGGATGCAGGCCGGCCAACTCGCCCAGGCCCTCCTCCCAGGCGGCTTGGCCGCCTCCCTGGGCGGCCAGGGCCATATAGGAACGCAGGGGTTCGCCCTCGCCGTCGGCCAAGGCCTGCAAGGCATGGGCGGCCTCGTTGAAGCGGCCCAGGCGGGCATAGGCCCCGGCCAGCAGCATCTGGGCCTCCAGGTTGCGGCCGGTGAGGGCCGCCGCCTTTTCCAGCAGCCGCGCGGCCCAGGCTGGCTGGCCCTGCTCCAGGGCCCGGCGGCCCATGACCAGGGGGTCCCAGTCCAGGCGGGCCAGCACCCCGGCCCCCCGGCGCAGGGCCAGGTTGACGGGGTAGAATCCCTGGGCCATGGGAGGCCAGTTGCCGGCCTCCAGGTCCAGGGCCACCTGCTGCCCCGGATACACCTTGACCTGCCTGCGGTTGCGCCAACCCTGGGTTACGTCCACCAGGCCCAGGTCCTGGCCCAGGTTGCGCAGCTCCAGGCGCAGGCCGGGCGGCTGGTCCAACAGCCTGAGCACCCGGCGCGCCTGGCCGCGCTCGGCCAGCCACAGCGCGTTCTCGTCCCGGCCCTGGCCGGGCCGGTCGCCATAGATCACGGCGTAGGCCCGCTCCGCCCCCACCCAAGGCTTGTAGAGGGCCAGGGCCTGGCGCGGCTGGCGCGCGGGCAGGTTGGCCAATATCTCCAGGCGGGGGCTGACCCAGCGGGGAAAGCCCACCCCGCCCTCTCCGCCGGGAGGCCAGCCCGCGCGCAGGTCAAAGGCCTTGATGAGTTGCAGCTTGGAGCGCAGCTCGGCGATGGCCGCCGCGCCGGGCGGCTTGGAGGGCCAGGCCGCGGGATCGCCGTCCTCGCCCAGGCTGGCCACGGCGAAATAGTCGCCCTGGGCCAGTATGCCGGCCGCGCCCTCCTGGGCCGGCCAGGGCTGGGAGGCGGGAAAAAGGCCCAGGGGAGTCCTGGGCCCCGCCAGCAGACGGGCCTCGCGGGGCAGGTTGGCCATGGTCCAGAAACGGGCGGAGTGGATGGTGTCCTGTTGCCAGAACAGGAAGCTGACCCCCAGGGAGCGCCAGGCCGGCCAGGCGCAGAGCAGGATGCCCAGGGCCAGGGCTCCGCTGGCCGGCCACCAGCGCCCGGGCAGCCGCCGGCACAGGGCCACCAGGGGCCAACAAGCCAGCATGGCGGCCACGGGCAGCCAGACCGCCTGCTGGCCTTCCACCGAGCCGGTCAAGGTGGTCAGGCTGGCCAGCAGGTACAGCGGGGGAAAAAAGGCCGGCAGCAGGGCCAGCCACTGACGCCGCCACAGCAGATGGGCCAGGCCAGCCAGCCAGAGCAGCACCAACTCCCAGCCCGCCGCGCCGCCCAACACCGCCCAGGCCCCCTTGCCGCGCTCGGCCAGGGTCTCCCACCAACCGGCCCCGGCCTGGGCGGAGGGGGCCAGGGAGCTGGCCAGGATGTCGCCCACCTGGGGAAGTTGCAGCAAAAATCCGGGGTAGCCCAGCAGCAGCCCGGCCAAGAGCCCGCCCGCGAAGGATGCCGGCCAGACGAGAGCGCCCTGGCCCAGATCGGGGCGGGCCCGCCGCCAGGCCAGGACAAAGGCGGCCGGGAAGGCGGGGGCGGCCAGGATGCCGCTGGCCCGGGTGGTCAGGCACAGGCCCAGGCTCAAGCCCGCCACGGCCATGACCCAGGCCCGCGGGTGATCGGCCATGCGCCAGGCCGCCCACAGGCAGAACATCACGGCCAGGCCCAGGGGCACGTCCAGCGAGAGATAGTGGGCGTGGGCCACCAGCAGGGGATTGGCCGCCACCACGGCCGCCGAGAGCAGCCCGGTGGCCACGCTGTCGAAATAGCGGCGGCCCAGCATGTAGGCGACCCAGACCTGCATGGCCCCCATGAGGGCCACGGTGAGCCGGCCGGCGAAGCGCGCGGGCAGGGCCAGCTCGGCCGCGCTGCGCACCTCGCCCACCAC
>CAZLSD010000070.1:0-8571 GCA_964561775.1 uncultured Desulfarculus sp.
AGGAGCAGAACCCGGCCGTCATAGAGCACCCCGTCGATGTCCTGGGGGTCCATGCGGCCCAGCTGGGCGAAGATTTCGCTGAGGTTGAAGATGACGGCCTTTTCCCCGGCCTCGAGCTGGTTCAGGTCCCGGCTCATGCGTCCGCTTTTGAGGTTGTAGACGCCCACCATGTTCTCGGCGAACTTGAGCACCCGGCCCACGCCCGAGGAGCGCCCCTGGGGAGTGGGCTGGTCGGCGTGCTTGGGCAGTTCCACCCCGCGGCTGGCCAGGTATTCGCGCAAGAGGGCGTAATGGATGGTCCACAGGCTCTCGCCCGGGCGCACCAGGTGCACGCCCCAGGCCGTGACCGGCTGGCCGGGCTCCAAGCTTTTCTCCAGCAGACCCTGGCGCTGCTCCACCACCAGCTTGCGTTCCAGGTCTTGGACCGGAACCTTCTGCCCGCCGATGCTCAAGGATTCGTCGCTGCGGGCCACGGCGTCCAGTGAGGAGGAGAGGCCGTAGGGCTGCTTGCGCCGGGCCTGCTCCTGGGCCTGGGGCGATGGGGAGGCCTGGGCGGCATTAGCGTCCTGGGTCTGCACGCTAACCTCCGGCCCCAGGGCGCTGGGCGGAGGAGGAGCGGGGGCTTGCTGCTGGGCCGGGGCTTGGGTTTTGGCCGGGGCCGCCGGCTTGGGCGACTCGCGCCCGAGCGAGGTGTCCAGCTCGATGACCCCGTCGTCCAGGTAGAGAACAAGACCGGCCAGGGCCAGGGCCATAAGCCCCAGGGCCAGCACCCAGGGCCAGCGCGAGGGCTTGGCCCGGCGCTGGAGGTTCTTGCGCAGTTGGGGGTCCATGCAGTCCGCTCCCTGGCTGGCGAAAAGGTGGCCGCCCGTTGGTCCGCGCCCAGCCTGGCGGGGCTGGAGCTGGCCAACGGCGTGGGGGTATTTTACAAATTTTCGAACGCGCCTGGGCGGAAAATCCGCTGGCGGGCCGGGGCGGCGTGGAGGGGAGGTTTCAGGCGGGTTGGGCGGCTTGGCCAGGGCGGTCCAGGAAGGAGCGCACCAGATGCTCGCCGCTGAAGTCGCCCTGGGTGATGTAGTGGATGGCCTGTTGGGGTCCGAAGAGCTTGCGCCGGATGCGCCGCACTGACCAGCCGCGCTGGTGATACTCCGCCACCCGGGCCGCCTTTTCTTCCAGATACTCCAGCTTGGCGGCCAGGGCCTGTTCGGGGTTTTGCGCCATGCTGCCGCTGCCGGTGAAGATGAGCGAGGGGCGCAAGCTCCGCATGACGCGCAGGGAGTTGATGATGCCCCAGATGTCGTAGCCCCGGCGCAGGCTGCGCTCGCGGCCGCCCACGTAGGCGTCGCCGCAAAAAAGCCAGCCCTGGTCAGGCTCGAAGAAGACCACGTGCTCCGGGCTGTGCCCAGGCGTACGCACCACGCGCAGGGTGTGGCGCGGGGTCTGGACCAGTTCGCCCAGGGCCTGGGTGGGGCCAGGCTGGGGCCAGCCCCAGAGCAGGCGCTGATAGGGCATGAGGGGCGGGCGGGGACTCTCGCCGCGCAGGACCGCCAGGGCCGGCGCTGGGGCCAGCACCCGGGCTCCCCGCGCACGGGCCAGGGGCTGGTTGCCCGCCACGTGATCTTCGTGGGCGTGGGTGTTGACGATGGTGTGCAGGGGGAGTCCGGCCAGGGCCGCGTCCAGCTCGGCCACGGTGTGGAGACAGCCGCTGTCGATGAGGCAGCCGTCCAGCCACCAGCAGGCGGTGTAGTAGCGACCCTTGCCCAGGATGGTGCGGGCCAGGGAAAAGCCGCGCACGGGTCCGTGTTGCTTGACCTTGATCATGGCGGGTTCTAGGTCCGGGGGGCTTGGCCCAGGGCCTTGATCTGGGCGCGCGCCTGGGCCAAGCGCTCCTCGGCCTCTTCCAGGCGCTGCTGTTGCTGGGGGCGCACCGAGTGAGCGGGCATGGCGGCCATGGCCTCCTTGAGTTCCAGGAGCAGCCTGGCTTCCAGTTCGCGCAGTTCGGACAGGTCCATGTTTCACCTCGCCGGGACAGAGAAAAGGCCCTCCCAAGCATAGCCGGGGAGGGCCTGGCTGTCCAGGCGGGGAGAGAGGCTGGCCCTAGGCGGCCGCCTTGCCTCCCAGGTTGCGGCCATAGCCCTGGGCCATGGGCACGCCGCCGTCCAGTTGGGCGCTTTTAAGGCGCAGGCAGTCGCCGGTCATGTTCA
Source organism: uncultured Desulfarculus sp. (assembly GCA_964561775.1). Taxonomy (GTDB): domain Bacteria; phylum Desulfobacterota; class Desulfarculia; order Desulfarculales; family Desulfarculaceae; genus JACRDC01. The sequence continues at coordinate 2,202 of CAZLSD010000070.1, forward strand.
TCTTGAGCACGTGCTGCATGGTCTGGTAGACGCGCTCGCCGCCCTCGCCGCTCCAGCCGAAGGCCCCGAAGGCCCCGCCGCACTTGCCTTGCAGGCCGGCCTTCTCGGCCAGGAAGAGCAGGGTCTTCATGGACTCCATCATCTCGCCGTGGTAGGTGGCCGAGCCGAAGGCGTAGGCGTCGAAGCCTTGCAGGTCCTCGGCCTTCTTGATCTCGGTGGCGCTTTTGACCTCGGCCTCCAGGCCGGCGAAACGCAGGCCCTCGGCGATGAGTTCGGCTATCTTTTGGGTCTGCCCGCTGCGGCTGGCATATACCACCAGGGCTTTGGCCATGGGTTTGTTCCTCCTTGGGGGGGTGAAAAGCGGGGCCGCTCAGGCTCCGCTGGCGATGCGCTTGCCCAGTTCATAGGCTTGGGCCAGCAGGTCGGGCTGATCCTTGGCCGCGTTCTTGCCTTCCAGGCCGCGCAGCATGAGCCCGCCCTCATAGGTCATGTCCAGGGCGTCGTAGAAATACTTGGCCACCAGTTCGCTGGGCTGGAACAGGTTGGCGCCCTTGGTGGCGCCCACGCAGATCATGTAGCCCTTGCCGCTGTCGAAGCTCTTGCGCTGCTCTGGCGTCTTCGTCAACATGCGCTTGGACCAGGCGGCCTGGCAGCGGTCGATGACAGCCTTGGCCTGGGCGGGCGGGGCGTAGAAGAAGATGGGCGCCGAGAGGATGATGGCGTCCGCCTCCTCCAGCAGGGGATAGACCTCGGCCATGTCGTCCTTGATGACGCACTGGCCGGTCTTGTCGCAGCCGCCGCAGTTGCGGCAGCCTTCCATCTTGAGCTTGCGGGCGAAGACTTCCTTCACCTCGGCACCGGCCTCGCGCGCTCCGCGCAGGGCCTCCGCCAGCAATACGTCGCTGTTGCCCCCGGCGCGGGGGCTGCCGTAGATACCCGTGATTTTCATATCAGCGCCTCTAGTCGCGCGGTCCGCCCTGGGCTGGCGCGGGTTAGAGCCTTTTGTCCTGGCCGCCGCCGGCGCAGTCGGGCGTGTAACAGCTCACGTCCACGAAATCGCACTTCTCCTTGCAGGAGGGGCACTGCTCGGGAGGCGGGGGCGCGGCGGTGAAGGTGTAGCTGCACTTGCTGCACTTCCAGGTCATCTGGGGGGCGGTCATGAGATCCTCCTGAAGTTGATCCGGTTCGTTTTTGGGGTGGCGTGCAGGCTGGTTGCGGCTTGCACGCCGGAGTTTGCCGGAGAGGGCCTTGTTCAGGCCAGGGGTTTGAACATCTTCTTGCCCACGCCGCAGACCGGGCACTTGTAGTCCTCAGGCACGTCGGCCCAGGCGGTGCCGGGGGGCACCTTGCCCTTTTTACAGCCCTTGTCAGGATTGTAGATGTACCCGCAGTTGGTCGTTTGACACTGGTACATCTCTTCCGGTTTGGCCATGTAAACCTCCAGGGAAGCCCGCTTGCTTGGTTGTATGAATATTATGATTCAGCGCCCGGGTAATCCCAAGCGTTTTATATTCAATAATAGATATCGATATCGATAAAGCTTGTCAACATTAATGTATGAACAATATTTTCAGGCGGCGCAGCCCGAGAAAAAAACAGGCGATATCCCGCCATCAATATCACGGCATGAATTAGGCATTTTAACTGCCGCTCACGCCAGGCGAAAAAGGCCTGCCTGGCCTGTTTGTGGTAATTAGCTACTATTATTTGATTTTTTTCGTGGAGCCCGCCTTTTTTGTTTGTCTGGCTCAAGCCGGCTGGCCTATAATGAAAAAGTCATAGGTTACGCCTCGGCTATCTGTCCTGTTTCTCCACCCTTTTTTTCGCAGGAGCATAGATGGGACCCCCAGCCAAATCCAAGGTGCCCTGGCGCTTGGTGGCCTTGCTGCTGGCCCTGGGCGGGGCGGTGGGAGGCTTCATGGGCTTTGGTCCTCCCGGCCTGTATGCCAAGAGCGCCCAGCCCGAGTTCTGCGCCAGCTGCCACGTCATGGAGGGCCAGTACGAGGCCTGGTTTCACAGCGCCCATCGCACCTTCAAGTGCGTGGAGTGCCACCTGCCCAACGACAATTTCGCCAACCACGCCATGATGAAGAGCATCGAGGGCATGCGCGACACGATCCTGTTCTATTCCGGCCAGGTGCCGGACGACATAAGGCTTTCGGCCAACGGCGCCCAAATGGTCAAAGCCAACTGCAAGCGCTGCCACGAAGAATTGATCTCCCGCATCAACGAGGACCGCAACTGCTGGGAATGCCATCGTAGGCTCTCCCATGGCAACACCGGGACCATGTGACAACCCATTTCCTTATTTTGGCGAGGAGATGTCCATGAAAAAGTACACCATAGCCCTCTTGGTCCTGGGGCTGGCCCTGGCCGGCTTCTTGGCCGTGGCCTGCGCCCCGCCCAAGCCCGAACCGGTCAAGACCGGTTCCATCGCCGACGGCGAGTATGACCCCGCCAAGTGGGGCCAGGTCTATCCCCTGGAATACGACTCCTGGCGCAAGACCAAGGACCCCAAGCCCACCGGCAAGAGCAAATACAAGAAGGGCTGGGACGCCGACCTGGTCACCTATGACAAGCTCAGCGAGTTCCCCTACATGCCCCTGCTGTTCAACGGCTGGGGTTTCGGCGTGGAGTACAACGAGCCGCGCGGCCATCACTACATGGTCATCGACCAGTTGGAGGTCGACCCCTCGCGGCTCAAGGCCGGCGGGGCCTGTCTTACCTGCAAGACGCCGTTCGCGCCCAAGCTGATGAAGGAGTTGGGCGTCAACTACTTCAAGGATCCCTATCTTGACGTGCACGCCAAGATACCCCAGCAGTTCCAGCGCGAAGGCGTGATGTGCATAGACTGTCACGACAACAAGACCATGGGGCTCCAGATGTCGCGCTGGACCCTGAACAACGCCATGAAGGACATGGGCAAGGATGTCTCCAGCCTGTCCCGGCAGGAGAGCCGCAGCGCGGTGTGCGGACAGTGCCACGTGACCTACGTGCTCAAGAAGGACGCCGAGGGCAAGTCCATCGCGGTCTTTTTCCCCTGGCAGGGCAGCGCCTACGGCAACATCCGCATCGAAAACATCATCAAGGTGCTCAAGTCCGACCCCTCCCATCTGGAGTGGGTGCAGAGCGTCACCGGCTTCAAGGTGGGCTACATCCGCCATCCCGAGTATGAGTTCTTCAGCGACAACAGCGTGCACTGGAAGGCCGGCGTGGCCTGCGCCGACTGCCACATGCCCTATACCAAGGTGGGGGCCAACAAGATCAGCGACCACGACGTGACCAGCCCGCTCAAGAAGGACATGAAGGCCTGCCAGCAGTGCCACAGCCAGGGTCCGGAATGGCTGGTCAGCCAGGTCACCGCCATCCAGGACCGCACCATCTCCACCATGAACCGCGCCGGCTACTCCTGCGCGGTGGCGGCCAAGCTCTTCGAGATGGTCCACAAGGCGCAAAAGGACGGCAAGGCCTTTGACAAGGCCACCTACGACCAGGCCAAGGACCTCTACCTGGAGGCCTTCTACCGGGTGGTCTACATGGGGGCCGAGAACTCCATCGGCTTCCACAACCCCTCCGAGGCCGGGCGCATTTGCACGGACGCCGTGGCCTTCGCCGGCAAGACCGAAGGCCTGCTGCGCGGCATGCTGGCCAAGGCCGGCGTGGACGTGCCGGCCAACATGAACCTGGAGATGGCCAAGTATTTGAACGATCGCGGGGTCAAGAAGCTGAAGTTCAACCCGGCCATGGAGTTCAAGGACCCCTATGGAGTGCAGGACATGCTGACTCCGGTCTCCAGCCTGGGCAAGTAACATGACCGGCCGCGGCAAGACCACCTTGCTTCTGGCCGGGCTGGGCCTGCTGGCCTGGGCCGGCCAGGCCCTGGCCCAGGATTCCTTGGCCCGGGGCAAGGAAATCTACGAGGATCGCTGCGCTGCTTGCCACCGGGGCAGCGGCCAGGGGCTGCCCCCCACCTTCCCGGCCTTGAAGGGCAGCGCCCTGGTCCTGGGCGAGCCCACCCCCCTCATCGACCTGGTCTTGAAGGGGCGCAAGGGGCTCTCCACCATGCCGGCCTGGCAGGGCCAGCTGGACAAGCGGCAACTGGCCGACGTGCTCAGCTACCTGAGGGCCTCCTGGGGCAATCAGGCCGCTCCGGTCTCGCCGGAGCAGGTGGCCGCCCGGCAAAAGTAGCGACCGCCAACGCCGAAAATGCAAGCGGCCCCTCCGGTGATTTCCGGAGGGGCCGCCCCTTTTTTAGGTTATCATCATATTGACCACAACGATTGCGGGAGGAAATTGCATGGCTGATATCCAATGGGAAAAGGAATGGGGCGCGGCCTTCAAGCGGGCCCAGGACGAGGACAAGCCGGTATTGGTGGATTTCTTCAAGCACGATTGAATCGGTTGCATCCAGATGGGTAAGGTTACCTATCCCGATGCCCAGGTGATCGAGTTCATTAACAGCGGCCGTTTCGTACCACTGCTGACGTCCTTTGACCACGAGCCCCAGGCCACGGATTGGCGGGTGCGCTGGACCCCCATGCTCTTCATCCTGGAGCCCGGCCAGTTCATCGTGCAGCGCAACGTGGGCTTTCTGCCGCCAGAGGAATTCATCCCCTGGGTGACGCTGGGCATGGCCAAGACCGCCTACAACCAGGGCAAGTTCGTCCAGGCCCTGGACTTGGCCGGCCAGGTGCTGGACAAGCACGGGGCATGCGGCTCCGCGCCCGAGGCGGTCTACCTGGCCGGCATCAGCGGCTATCGCCACACCCACCAGGTGGAGGCCCTGAAGCAGGCCAGCATGAGGCTGAGCAGCCAGTATCCCCAGAGCCTGTGGGCCAAGCGGGCTTCCCCCTATAGCCTGCTCTGAGACAAGGCTGGGCAGCCGCTAGCCCTTGGCCCTCCTGTCCGGAATCCTGTATTCCGGACAGGCGGGTGCCGCCCCGCAAGACACAGTCCTGTGACACGGAACCTTGTATCGTGGAACAGGCAGGGCCTTTTGGGGCCTCACCGTAGGCTTGTCATAAAAAGTCTAATGATATAAGCATAGTAAAAAAATAAATTGGAGCGGCCATCCGGGCCGGCCAGTGGCACGTGTGTTGCTAAGTAGTATGGCAGCCGGCCTCAAAGCCCCCGCATCCAGCATCAACAGCCGTGGGGGGCCCAGGGTCCGGTGTCTAGCTCCCCCTCCCTGGACCCCGCGCCGCCATATCCTCAGGCATTGACACCTTGAGGCGGCCGCGGGGCTCCTCATTTTTAGCGCACGCATGGTTGGGAGACCCCAGGCAACGCCCCGGCGTCCAAGCGTCGTCCTTAAGGGTACAGGCCTTGGCTGGGGCAGGCAGGCCTCATTAATGCGCCGGGTTGTGATGGGGGAAGACTAGAAGCCGAAGGTGAAGCGCAGGCCCATGACCCATTCATTGGCGGCGTCGCGGCCAGAGTCGTTGACATCGCCGTAGTAGTAGCTGACCTCGGGGCTGAGGCCCACGTTCTTGCCCAGTTGGTAGGGCACGGCCAGGAAGGCTCCCCAACGGCCGGAGATGTCGGCGCTGGAGTTGGCCTCGGAGCCGCGGCCGTTGCTGGTCAGCGCTCCGCCGGAGCGCACCAGGCTGCCTTGGGAAACCGAAGCGCCCGCGGTGTAGGCCGTGCTGGAACGGGTGAACCCGCCGCCCAGGGTGACTCCGCCGTTGCGACTGGCCCGCCACTTGAAGGCCACGAAACCGCCCTGCTGGTCGGTGTCGTCCAGGCGGCTGTCCCAGGCATAGGGCGAACTGGCTGCCTGGTCGCCCAGCAGGATGGGCCGGGTGTCCAGGCGGCGGTCCAGGGCCGAGTCGCTGCTGGCCTGGAACTCGGCGCTGAAGGAGCCCAGGCGCAGGGCCATGGCCTTGTCCTCGGCCTTGGCGCTGGCGGCGAAACGGGCCGGGTCGGCCGCCGCGCGCTCCAGACGCAGGTCAGCCCCGGTTTTGGCCACCGGAGCCTTGAGTTCGCTGCCCGGCGCGCTGCGGGGGGCCACGACTTCAATGATGGGAATGTCCTTGCGCGCGGACCCGGTCTCGGGCTGCGCGAGCACCTGCGCCCAGGCCGGACAGGCCAAAGCCAGGCAGAAGGACAATGTAAGGACCAGTTTTTTCACCAAAACCAGCTTTCTCCGTGTAGCCGACACGAGGTTTTTGAGCCTCCGCCAGTGAGTCTAGCTACACACAACACCATAATATATGAAAAAAAAGGCCGAAGCAAAATAAATGAGGGGGAGGGAATGATTTTTTTCGCGGGCTCAGCGCTTTTCCAGGCTGCCCACCCGCCGCCCCTGGGCATCGCGGATGATCTGGCGGCCGCCCACGCCCGGCTCCACGGTCCCGATGCGCTTGCCCTG
>CAZLSD010000070.1:8671-13481 GCA_964561775.1 uncultured Desulfarculus sp.
CTACTGCCGCACCATGAGCTTCTTGACCGCGCCCTCCAGGCCGTCCAGGGTCAGCGGGAACATGGGGAAGAGCTGCCCCACGGCGCGGATGGTGGGGTGAATCCAGGCCCGCTCGGGCAGGGGGTTCATCCACACGCAATAGCGGAAGTGGTCGGCGATGCGCTTGAGCCACTCCATGCCCGGCAGATCGTTGTGATAATAATAGTCTATGGCTCCGCCCACGCTGTAGAGCTCCGAGGGGGCCATGTAGGCGTCGCCCACGAAAAGCACCTTGAAGTCGCTGGGCAGGCTTTTGAGCAGATTGCCGGTGGGCTCGGCCTCGTTGGTGTAGATATCCTTGAAGATGTCCTGATACACGCAGTTGTGGAAATAGTAGCCCTTGAGCTCGCGGAAGTGGTTGACCTGGTGGGCCGCGCTGAAGAGGCGGTTGACCATGCGGGTGAAGGGGGTCATGGAACCGCCCGAATCCATGAGCAAAAGCACCTTGACCCGGTTCTTGCGCTGGCGGGTGAAGACCAACTCGATCTCGCCGGCCTCGCGGCAGGTCTTGTCGATGGTCTCGGGCAGGTCCAGTTCGTCCAGGGGGCCTTCGCGGGTGAATTGGCGCAGCTTCTTGAGCGCCACCTTCATCTGGCGCACGTCCAGGGCCAGGTCGGTGCGGTAGTTACGGAAACGCCGCGCCGCCGCGATCTGCATGGCGTGGCCGCTGCCGCCGGTGCCGCCGATGCGGATGCCGCCGGGGTGGGCGCCCGAGTGGCCAAAGGGGCTGGTGCCGCCCGTGCCCACCCACTTGCCGCCCCCGTCGTGGCGCTCGTCCTGCTCCTTGAGCCGCTTTTCCAGCTCCTCCCGCAGCGTGTCCAGGTCCATCATCTTCATCTTGGCCAGCTCTTCCTCGGAGAGCTTGAGCTGGTTGATGGGGTCGGCCAGCCAGTCCAGCATTTCCTGGCGGATGTCGGGGGGCAGGGCCGCGTCCTTGAAGACGTGGGCGAAGGCCTGGTCGTACTGGTCGTAGAAGGCCTCGCTCTTGATGAGGATGGCCCGGGCCATGAAGTAGAAAGCGCTGAGGCTGCCCTGGGCGTGGCCCTTGGCCAAGGCCTCCATGAGGGTCATCCACTCGGTCAGGGAGACCGGGACCTTGAGTTGGCGCAGGGTGTAGAAGAATTGCAGGAACAAGTGCCCCTCTACAATCTAAAAAGCCAATTGACGGCGTGTGGCGCAAGCGCGAAGCCGTCTAGCGGTTGCGTTTGCCCAGGCCCATTTCCTTTTTGACGCTCTTCACCATTTTGCCGAAGTTTTTGTCCTTCTTTCGCCTCTCGGCGGCCGAGGACTGGAAATGAGCCTTCTCCCGCTCCATCTTCAAATAGCTTGCATGCGAGCTGGGGTCGATCTCGCCCTTGGCCACCGCTTCCAAAACGGCGCAGCCCAGCTCGTTGACGTGCGTGCAATCCTGGAATCGGCAAGCTTGGGCCAGGCTGAATATCTTGTCGAAGGTGGTCTCCAGCCCCTGGTCAGCGTCCGCGATGCCGACCTCGCGCATGCCCGGATTGTCGACGATCATGCCGCCATCGGGCAGCACGATAAGCTCCCGATGGGTGGTGACGTGCCGGCCCTTGCTGGTGCTCTTGCTGATGGCGTCCGTCCTCATCAAACCCCGGCCGGAGAGGTTGTTAAGCAAGGAGGATTTCCCCACTCCCGAGGAACCCAGTAGGCAATAGGTCTTGCCTGGCGCGATCAAGGTCTTCAGCCTGTCGTACCCATCTTGGGTTTCGTTGCTCAGCGGGATGACGGGCACGTCCTCTATTCTTTGGCCGATGGCGTGCACGATCTCGTCGATCTCGGCCTGGGTGCGCAAATCCGTCTTGGTCAGCACGATGATGGGGGCCACCTTGGAGGCGTGGCAGATGGTCAGGTATCTCTCCAAGCGGTTGACGTTGAAGTCCCGGTCGGCGGCTTGCACCAGGAAGGCGTAATCGACGTTGGCGGCGATTATCTGCTTCTCGCCGAACTGGCCCACGGCCCGCCTGGAGATCACCGAGGACCTGGGCAGGATGTGGTGAATCAGGGCGAACTCGGAATCGTGAACAGACAGCGCCACCCAGTCGCCCACGGCGGGAAAGTCTTCGCGGCCCTTGGCGGCATAGCGCAGGTTGCCGGTTATCTCGGCGGAAAGCTCTGCCTGTTCCGTCCTGACCACATAGCTTTCCTTGTGCTCGGCCACGACCCTGCCCACCGCGAACTCCGCCAGGCCGCTCTCGACCCGGTGCCGCTCCAGCGCGTCGCTATAACCAATGTCGCGTAGATTCATCTTCGTTCCGGATCAAACTGCCGTGGCCGCGCGCCCAGGGCCTCCTTGAGGGTCATCCACTAGGTCAGCGAGACCGGGATCTTGAGCTGATGCATGGTGTAGAAGAATTGGAGGAACACTATAGGCTCCACAAAAAATGTATCAAGGGAAAAGCACCACGTCGTTGATAAATTTACTCCTTTTATCTCTATCAGTCAGTGTATCGTGCTCAAAGAAATATTTAATCGCTGCCCGACATTGTGCCCTTGCAAGTGGAAGATTCTTGAGTAACTTGTCTTTATCAGGTTGCTTGCCACCATGAACAATGGAAGACCTGTAATCGTAGAATTGCTTAAGGTCATTATAGAGCTTGCGTTTTCCCGACGAATCCAAATTCTCACCCAAAATTATAGTTCCTCTTGACAAGAATTTGTAAGTCACATTGCCATCTATTCCATCAATCACTAAAAGGTGTTCAAGCGCGGAAATATATTGGAGGAGCATTGCATCATCATATGGATTATGATCTGCGGTTACAAAGTGATAAACGGAGAAATGACCTATCGGTATGCGAAAGTATCTATCCCAGAAGGCCACGAACTTAGCCACTTCTCCAACGTTAATTGAATATTTCTTTGAAAAGGGGTACTTTTTCCCAGACCGCCACTTTTGAAAGTGTGGCATAAAATCAAATTTGTTTCTAGTGTAAAACACGATGTTTGAGAAGGGGGTACCCTCTTTGAATAGTTTTAATATGGTCATAAGTTTCAATAGTTCATGGCGATATCTACTCTCGGTCCTCGGGCCGCGAAATGAGAATGAACTGGAATTAAACGAATAGTGGATACCGTTGATTTTTTTTGGTGCAATTGGGTAAGGGTCGTGTCTTATTATTTCATATTCACCGAGAGGTATCCTGTCTACTCTCTTTCCCAGCACAAAGTTGTAGAGCGGTATAGAAAATTTGTTTGCCATGAAATTGTAAATCCTAGAACCGGTTCCTTAAACCAACCCCGCCGCGCCCGGAGCGGTCCATGGCGGCTTGCAGCACGTCCATGTCCTGCTCCTTCTTGATGAGCGCGCCGGCAAAGGGCAGCTCCTTGGCCACCTTCTCCGGGCTGATGCCGCCAGCGATGAGGGCGGCGATCCAGTCCAGCAGCTCGCTGGTGGAGGGCTTCTTGCGGAAGCCGTCAATCTCGCGCAGCCAGTAGAAGCGGGCCAGCACTTCCTTCAAGAGCTTATTCTCCAGGTTGGGGAAGTGCACGTGGATGATGTCCTTCATCAGCTCCTGGTCGGGGAACTCGATGTAGTGGAACACGCAGCGGCGCAGGAAGGCGTCGGGCAGCTCTTTTTCCGAGTTGCTGGTGATGATGACGATGGGGCGCTGGGCCGCCTCGATGGTCTCGTTGGTCTCCGGGATGAAGAAGCTCATCTCGTCCAACTCGTTCAGCAGGTCGTTGGGGAACTCCAGGTCGGCCTTGTCGATCTCGTCGATCAACAGCACCACCCGGGTGGGGGCCACGAAGGAGCGCCCCAACTGGCCCAGGTGGATGTAGCGCTTGATGTCTTTCACGTCGCCGGTGCCGAAGCGCGAGTCGTTCAGGCGCTGCACCGTGTCGTAGACGTAGAGCCCGTCCTTGGCCTTGGTGGTGGATTTGACGTTCCAGATGATGAATTCCTTGTTCAGGCCGCGGGCGATGTTGTGGGCCAGGAGGGTCTTGCCCGTGCCCGGCTCGCCTTTGACCAAGAGCGGACGGCCCAGGCTGATGGAGACGTTGACCACGTCGCGCAGGGCGGGGGAGACGATGTATTTCTCGGTGCCGTTGAAACGGTCGAACTGGGGCGTCATGGAGGTCCTCGCAAGGCTATGGGGATAGCGGACGGGCAAGGTCGCGCGCTTTGGGTCGCACACTGATTACTGTAATGCACAAGCGGCGATCTGGCAAGCGGGGCGGGGCTTGGCCGCGCCGGGGCGGCTGGTTCTTGCGCGTCCCGCGCTGTGATGCTACGATGGCTAATTCCATAACCGGGCCGCGCAGATGGCCCGCCCAACCCTTCAACCGCGCGGGAAAAACGCCATGTCCCCCTCAAAAGGCCTGACCTTTCAAAACCTGATCATGGCCCTGGAGCGCTACTGGGCCGGTCAGGGCTGCCTTATCGGCCAGCCCTACGACCTGGAAGTGGGCGCCGGCACCTTCAATCCCCACACCCTGCTGCGGGTGCTGGGTCCCGAGCCCTGGCGGGTGGCCTATGTGGAGCCCAGCCGGCGGCCCACCGATGGCCGCTACGGCGAGAACCCCAACCGCCTCCAGCACTACTACCAATACCAGGTCATCCTGAAGCCCAGCCCGCTGAACATCCAGGACCTGTACCTGGATTCCCTGCGGGCCTTCGGCATCGATCCCCTGGAGCACGACATCCGCTTCGTGGAGGACGACTGGGAATCCCCCACCCTGGGGGCCTGGGGCCTGGGCTGGGAGGTCTGGCTGGACGGCATGGAGATCACCCAGTTCACCTATTTCCAGC
>CAZLSD010000071.1:0-13221 GCA_964561775.1 uncultured Desulfarculus sp.
GGGTGGAGAGCCGGGGCATGGTCCTGGCGGCGGTGGGCGGGGACATGGTGCGCGCTATCGCGCCGGATCGGGAGCTGCCCCCAGGGAGCCGGGTGAAGTAAAAAGGATAAGGTTAAGTTAAATTATTCGCGAGCAACTATCGCAGTTAATCAACGGAGATTTGTTAGAACAGTTAGTTTGCTTTTTTAAGGCCATACTTTCGTTATATTCGCGCGCTTCGGCTACAAGTGTCCAATGCGCTTCATAACCCATTTTATCAATAACTACTTTAAGATCGCTAATGTTAACCCTGAAGAATTCTTTTCGCGGATTAACCATGTTAACCTGCTGATTTTGGAATTTCCTGTGGAGTTCAGTTTCGAGGCTAGGTGCGTCTTCACAAAAAATCATTGCATGAATATCAAACGGGAACGGTACGCTAGCATCACCGAGTTCACGTATCCGTTCCTCCGGTTCGAGCCGCCTCGTGAGGCCTATTTTTAATACTTCCTCTCCGAACGATCCAATGTTAGAAATAATATATACGTGGCCTCTTTTTGTTTGTTGAGCCATTGATAAAGCTCTTTGTTCTTTTGCTTTAGCTTCCTGCAATTTGCGTTGCAACTCGGTCAACTGGTTTTCTAAATCAAGTCTTTGTGCTTCCGTAGCCTCCTTTAATTGCTGATATGCTTTTTCCATAGCTTTTTCCAGAATTTTTTCCTCATTCTCTGCCTCTTTAACTGCCTTTTCATATTCCCGTTTGGCTTTTTCTTCTTCGCGTATGGCTTCCTTAATCCTTCTCTGTTCTTCCCGTTCATCAAGCTGGAGCTGCAAAACTACTGAAGCCCAGTGCAGCTCATCAAGCCTGGAATCCAAATACTGCTTCCGGATCCTCGCATTACGAAAAGCGGAGCCATTATGGTTTACCAGATTATAAGCATCTAATATTTCTTGTTTTAATTTACCTACGTTGCTCTGTTTTACTTTGGTAAGTGCGGTATCAACTTTCCCATTAAATGCATCAAGGACAAAGCGGATAGCATAGTTCTTTCGGTGCATTTCTACATAGTCACAATCGGCTGCTAGTCCACTTTTTATCAAAGCTACCGTGTGTTTTCGTGCTTTACTAAGCGCCTGCCCGGCTTCTTGAAAGCCAAAGTATTCTGCTAACTCATCCAGCACGCTACGACTTGGGATTACGTATTCATCACCATAGCCATCAATAACATGTTTCATTGCTTTAGCCGCTTGTTCATACTGCTCGGCCTTACCTTTGGCGGAAAGAGCTTCTCCGGCAATTTCTTCTGCTCGGGACTTGGCGTCAGAAATAATTTGTGTAGCTGCAATACCCGATTCATTTAATACTTGTTGGGCTTTTTCTTTGATTTCGTTGGCCTTTTTTTTGGCGTTACTTAGCAGCTCTTTTACCTCACTATCTGCTGAAAGCTTAGATGCATTTGCATCAGACAATAGACGTTGGCTCTCCAATTTAGCTTGGTTAATAATTCTTTCCCGGTCGGAATTAATAGACTCTATGGCATTTCGTTTTTGGAGTATAATTTCGTTTTCGATCCTGCTAAGTTCCGCGTCGGCGTTAGCAATAGCTGTATATTTATCTAGGGACTTTAACTTGCCTTCTGTTGCCAGCAACTCGGTATTAAGTGTTGATATTTCGCCATGCAACTTGCGGTTAAGTTTGTAGAGGTAGACAGAGACAACCCCGCAAAAAATAAGTAGAACCAAAGCAATAAAAGTCAGGGCTCCTGATTCAAACATATCCATCTCCTTCGAGTCTAGAAAATACTACACCCATGTTAGTAACATGGATAATCATTGTGTGTGTAGTCCCCCCGGACAGAAGCTGATGATGCGACATTTAAACTTTCTTTCGGTATTTAGGTATAGATATTGCTCGTTGTCAAATATATTAAGAAAAGACCGAGTGCCTTGAGGCACAAGCGGTTCCCCTGCCTTTTCGCCGCAACCAACGCCCCGGCGATCCCGCCCCTTGCCTCCTGACCAACTGTTCTCTGCCAACCTTGCCCGCACCATGAACAGGTGCTATCATTGGCACCATTAACGGCACCTCTTGGAGGCATGCATGCCCGCACCAAAGTTCTCGCAGGACGTGGTCCCGCTGAGTGATCTCAAGGTGAATCCAGGCCGCATCGTCCAGCAGGTGGACCAGACCCATCGTCCGGTGCTGCTCACCAGCAGGGGGCGCGGGGTGGCGGTGGTGCAGTCCCTGGCCGATTACGAGGCCCAAAGCGAGGAGCGGGACTTTGTCAAGGCCGTGGTCCAGGGGCTCATGGACTTGGAAGAGGGGCGAGAACTGGACTTGGCCCAGGTGAAGCAGGAACTCGGCCTGAGCTGAGATGCCCCGCCGCCACCGGATCACCCTGGCCGCCTCGGCGATGGAAGACCTGGCTGCTATTAAACAGTGGTACGCGGAACAACTGGTCCCCGAAGTGGGCCAACGCTTGCTAAATGATATTATCGGCCATATCCAGGGCCTGGCCAGCTTCCCCAACCGCGGCCGCGTGGTGCCCGAATTTGGCATGACCAGGCTGCGGGAGATAATCCACCCGCCCTACCGCGTCATCTACCGTGTTGAGCCAGGAAGAGTGCGGGTGGTCCGGGTCTGGCGTAGCGAACGTCTGCTTCAGAAGCCATAGATAACCATCTAGACGCGAGGTGCCAGGCGTGCCCCTTTCCTCATCCCCCATCACCGTCGTCTGCATAGTGCAGGCCCGCATGGGCAGCACCCGCCTGCCCGGCAAGGTGCTCATGGACCTGGGCGGACGCCCGGTGCTGGCCCGCTGCCTGGAGCGCCTGCGCCGGGCCAGCTCGCTTAGCCGCGTCGTGGTGGCCACCACCACCCTGGCCCAGGATGATGAACTGGAGAGCTGGTGCGCGGCCGAGGGCTGGGACTGCTGCCGGGGCAGCGAGGAAGACCTGCTGGACCGCTACTATCAGGCCGCGCGCAAATATGCGGCCCAGGTGGTGGTGCGCTGCACCAGCGACTGCCCGCTCATCGATCCCGTCCTGGTGGACCAGGTGGTGGGCCAGTTCCTGGCCCGCTGGCCGGAAGTGGACTACGCCTGCAACCGCCTGCCCCACTACACCTTCCCGCGCGGGCTGGACACCGAGGTCATGAGCATGGCTGCCCTGGAGCGGGCCTGGCGCGAGGATGGCGACCCGGCCTGGCGCGAGCACGTCACGCCCTATCTTTACCTAAGCGGCAAGTTCCGTCTGCACGGCATAGAGCGCCAGCCGGATCTCTCGGCCTATCGCCTCACCGTGGACACGCCCGAGGACCTGGAGCTCTTGCGCCTCGTCTATGCCCACTTCGGCCATGACCGCATGAGCTGGCAGGAGGTGGTGACACTCTTGGAGAACCGGCCCGACTGGATGGCCATCAACGCCGAGGTCAAGCAGAAGCAGGTGCCCCCGCCCCGCGCCTAGCCTGGCTCGCGGCATGGCGGCGGCGATTAGCGCCAAGGGTCGAGTTATATCCCGCCTGCGGGAAATCGCCGGGGCCTTTTTAGCTATCACCCTGATATAATAATAATTAACTACCAACCCTTTGGCATGGAGCATGCTTTATCGCAGGTGGGCCAGCCCTGGGCCCGCAGCGCTGTCTGCCAGTTGGCGCGCACTGGCCAATGACCGCAGCCGGAGGAAGAGCCATGCCAGAGCAGGACAAACCACCCGCGCCGGACAGCCAGGCCCTCTCGGAGCACCTGCGCCACAACACCCGCCAGCGCCAGGCCATAGTGGCCTACATCGAGGAAATGACCGGCTTCGCCCTGGACGAGGTGCCGCCCCAAACCCAGCAGCGGCTGGCCCTCAAGTGGATAGAACGCTACGCCGCCCAGTTGAGGAGCGAGAAGCCCTGACCTCCGCTCCCTTGCCCCCTTGCGCCGCCATATATGGCGCAGCGGCATAATCTGATTGCTTCCCGGGCCTGTGATGACGGACACTTAAAGAATAAACGAGGCGTTGTTTCACCTGGGCTTTCAGGCCCGCCCCAACCCTGGAAGCCAGCGCCCACAGCCAAGGGGTTCCGCCCTATGCCTTGGAAGATCATGAGCATCGTGCTGTTGCTCTGGGGGCTCTTGGCCCCCGGCGCGCAGGCGCAGCCGCAAAAAATAAGCGTGGCCGTGGGCTCGGACAGCACGCCCTTCTATTTCCTGGACAAGGGCGGCTTGCCCCAGGGCCTGCTGGTGGACCTGTGGAAGATATGGTCGCAAAAGACCGGGGTGGCCGTGGAGTTCAAACCGGCGGCCTTTGGCCAGACCCTGACCATGGTGGGCCAGGGCCAGGCCGACGCGCACGCCGGCTGCTTCATGAGCGAGCAACGCAAGGAATACCTGGACTTCGTGATCCCGGTTTGTTCGGTGCAGACCAACCTCTTCGTGCACCACAACATCTTCGGCATCGATGGCCTGGAGGACCTGGCCGGCTTCCGGGTGGGGGTCATAGCCGGGGACTATGCCTTGGAACACCTGGCCGGCAAGCTGCCCCAAACCTCGCTGGCCGTCTATCCCGACAACCTGGCCCTGTTCAAGGCCATCGAAAAGGGCGAGTGCCTGGTCTTCGTCAAGGACACGGCCATCGCCCTGGAGCAACTCTCCCAGCGCGGCATCTTCAACCGCTTCCGCTTCGACATCGAGCGTCCCCTGTATGAGCGCCAATGGTTCGCCGCGGTGCGCCGGGGAGATCGGCAACTGGCCGAGCTTGTCCGCCAGGGCATGGAGCAGATAACCCCCGAGGAGCGGGCGGCCATAGAGCTGCGCTGGATCAAGAGCGCCAGCGTCAAGACCAAGGACCGCCTGGTCATCTCCTGCCCCAAGGGCAACGCGCCCTTCACCACCCTCACCCCCACGGGGCGGCCCTCCGGGCTCCTGGTTGACATCTGGCGGCTGTGGGCGCAAAAGGCCAACAAGAAAATCGAGTTCCGTTTTGACGACTGGGCCGGCTCCCTGCGCGCCCTGGAGTCGGGCCAGGCCGATATCCATTCCGGCATGTTCCACACCGAGGAACGCGCCACCCGCCTGGACCTGTCCCCGCCCTTCTATGGCGCCCAGGTGGGCGTGTTTTACAACCCCAAACACATCCATCCCGCGCGCATCCAGGACCTGACGGGGCAGCAGGTCGGCGCGGTGGCCAAGTCCTACCTGGCCGGCTTCCTGCGCGAGAACTATCCCCAACTCCGCCTCAAGGAGTACTCGGACAGCGACGCCATGATCCACGCGGCCGTGGACGGCGAGGTCAAGGCCTTCGCGGTGGAGGCCGCCGCGGCCTTGAGCGGCCTGGACCGTCTGGGCGAGCGGGACGCCTTCCGCAGGCTGGAAGGCTGGCGCATCACCCCCGGCCTGCACGCCGCCGTGCGCAAGGGCGAGCAGGAGCTGCTCTCCCTGCTGGAGGCCGGCTTCAACGCCATCACTCCCCAGGAGCTGGCGGAAATCGAAAGCCGCTGGATCAGCTCGCCGGAGCTGCAATACCTGGCCCCCGCCGCGCCCGGCCTCAAGCTGAGCGCCCAGGAGAAAACCTGGCTGGAGGATCACAAGGTCATCCTGCTGGGCGTGGCCCAGGACTATCCCCCCCTGGACTACCTCTCCCCCCAGGGCGAGCACCAGGGCCTGGCCGCCGACTATCTGCGCCTGCTGGAAAAGCGGCTGGGCATCCGCCTGCAGGCCGTGGGCTCGTTCCCCTGGCCTCAGATGCTGCAAAAGGTCCGGGGCAAGGAGTTGGCCGGGGTGGCCTGCATCGCCCAGAGCGAGGAGCGGGAGGAGTACTTAAGCTTCAGCAAGCCCTATTCCTACAGCCCCTACATGGTCTTCACCAAGAGCGACCACCCGCCGCTGAAAAGCCTGGCCGAGCTGGCGGGCAAGACCGTGGCCGTGGAGCAGGATTTTTTCCTTGAGCGGCGCATCATAGAAAATTTCCCCACCATCAAGCTGCTGGCCGTGCCCGACACCCGGGCGGCCCTGGCGGCGGTGGCCGAGGGCCGGGCCCAGGCCTATGCCGGCAATTTCCTGGTGGCCGAGCACATCATAAAACGCGATCAGCGGCTTGACCTCAAGGCGGCCTGCGCCGCGCCCTGGCCGGGGACGCAGCTGTGCATCGCGGTGAGGCGGGACTGGCCCCAGCTGGTCTCCATCCTGGACAAGGCCCTGGACTCGGTCACCACCCAGGAGCAGGCCGAGATCAACAGCAAGTGGCTGACTCCCCGCAACGGGGAGATGGTCGACTCGGTGGTGATGGCCCTGACCCCCAAGGAGCGGGCCTGGCTGGAGCAACACCGCAAGCTTCGCCTGGGGGTGGACCCCAACTGGCCTCCCTTCGAGTTCATAAACCCCGACAAGTCCTACGCGGGCATGGCCTCCGACTACATGCGCCTGCTTTCGGCCAAGCTGGGCGTGGAGATGGAGCTGGTGCACGGACAGAGCTGGCCCCAGACCCTGGAGGCGGCCCAGGCGGGCCGGGTCGACCTCCTGGCCTGCGTCTCCCAGACTCCACAGCGGGAGAAGTACCTCAACTTCACCAAGCCGTACCTCAAGTTCCCCATGGTCATCGCCACCCGCACCGACGCGCCCTTCATCACCGGGCTGGAGGACCTGGCGGGCAAGGCGGTGGTGGTGGGGCGGGGCCACGCCTCGGAAGAGCTGCTGGCGGCCAACCACCCCGGCATCGAGCTGCGCCCCATGGAGGACTTAAAGCGCGGGCTGCTGGCGGTCAGCCAGGGCTCGGCCTACGCCTTCGTGGGCGATCTGGCCTCCATCACCCATTTCAGCCAGGAGGCCGGGCTGACCAACCTGAAGATCGCCGCCTCCACCCCCTATTCCTTCGACCTGGGCCTGGGCGTGCGCAAGGATTGGCCCGAGCTGACGGGCATCCTGGAAAAGGCGCTGGACGACATCAGCCCCAGCCAGAAGAGCCGCATCCACAATTCCTGGGTCTTCATGCGCTTCGAGCACGGGGTGGACTGGGATTACGTGTGGCGCTTGCTGGCCGGCGTGGTGGGGGTCTCCCTGGCGGTCATGGCCATGTTCATCTACTGGAACCGGCGGCTGCAGCGGGCGGTTCGCCAGCGCCGCCAGGCCGAGGAGGCCTTGGGCAAGAGCGAGGCCCAACTGCGCGCCCTGGTGGACAGCTCGGCCGACACCATCGTGGTGCTGGACACCGAGCGCCGCATCATCGACTGCAACCAGGCCTTCAGCGACCAACTGGGCTACCAGCGCCAGGAGGCCCTGGGCCAGACGGCCCGTCTGATCCACCTGGACGACGAGGCGTACGCGCGCTTCGGCCGGGAGGTCTATCCCCAGGTCAGGGACGCCGGCTCCTGGCGGGGAGAGTGGCTATACCGCCGCCGGGACGGTGGCTCGCTGCCCATGGAAAACGTCATGTCCGCCTTCCGCGGGGCGGACGGCCGCATCATCGGCTACTCGGCGGTGATGCGCGACATCACCGAGCGCAAGCGCAACGAGGCCGCCCTGGAGGCGGCGCGCCACCAGCTGGAGGAGCGGGTGGCCGAGCGCACCGCCGAACTGCAACAGGCGGTCCAGGCCCTGCGGGAGGAGGTGCGCGAGCGCCGGCAGGCGGAAGACTCCCTGCGCAAGCGGGAGGAGGAGCAGCGGGCCCTGCTCAACGCCTCGCCCAGCTGCATCATCGCCTACGACAACCTGGGCAGGGTCATCTACGTCAACCCCGCCTTCACCCGCGTCTTCGGCTGGACCGCCCCGGAGGTCATCGGCCAGCGCATAGACTTCATCCCCGACACGGAGCGCCAGGCCGTGGCCCAGGCCCTAAAGCAGGTCTACGCCAGCGAGGGCGAGGTCCATTCCTTGGAATCGAAGCTGTACAACAAGCAGCGCCAGCTCCTGGAAGTCAGCATCAACATCGCCGTTTTCATGGATGTCACCGGCGAGCCCGTGGGCCTTTTGGCCAACCTGGAGGACATCACCGAGCGCAAGCGCAACGAGGCCGAGCTGCGCCAGTATCGCCAGAACCTGGAGCGCCTGGTGGAGGAGAGGACCGCCGAGCTGGCGGTGGCCATGGAAAAGGCCCAGGAGGCCGACCGTCTCAAGTCGGCCTTCCTGGCCTCCATGTCCCACGAGCTGCGCACCCCCTTGAACTCCATCATCGGCTTCACCGGTATAATCCTGCAAGGCCTGGTGGGGCCCTTGAACGAAGAGCAGACCAAGCAGATGGGCATGGTGCAGCACAGCGCCCGCCACCTGCTCAGCCTGATCAATGATGTCCTGGACATCTCCAAGATCGAGGCCGGGCAGCTCAAGGTGGAGCGCCAGCCCTTCGACATGCCCCGCCTGGTGGCCGAGGTGGAAAACAGCCTGAAACCCGCCGCCGGCAAGAAGGGCCTTATCCTGGATTGCCGCCTGGCCCCAGAGGTGGGCCAGGTGACGAGCGACCGCCGGCGGGTGGAGCAGATACTCATCAATCTGCTCAACAACGCCCTCAAGTTCACCGATCAGGGCGGCGTTTTTCTGGATTGCCGGGTCGAGAACGGTTCGCTGGTCATCAGCGTCCGGGACACCGGCATCGGCATCAAGGCCGAGGACCAGGCCAAGCTGTTCCAGGCCTTCCGCCAGATTGACACCGGACTGTCCCGGCGTTACGAGGGCACCGGTTTGGGTCTCAACATCTGTAAGAAGCTGGTGGAACTGTTGGGGGGGAACATCTGGGTTCAGAGCGCGGGGCCGGATCAGGGCAGCGTGTTCACCTTCACTTTGCCCCTGGAAGGAAGAGGCGAGGATGTCTAGGAAGGTTTTAGTCATCGAGGATAATCAGCAGAACATGTACCTGACCACCTTCATGCTTGAACGGCGGGGCTATGAGGTGATCCAGGCCTGGGACGGGCAGCAGGGCATCGACGCCGCCCTGCGCGCCGTCCCCGACCTCATCCTGCTGGACATCCAGCTGCCGGAGATGGACGGCTACGCGGTGGCCAGCGCCTTGAAGGCCAACCCCCTCCTGGCCAAGGTACCCATCGTGGCGGTCACCTCCTATGCCATGGCCGGAGATCGGGAGCGCATCCTGGACGCCGGCTGCAACGGCTACATCGAAAAGCCCATCAACCCCGACACCTTCCTGACCCAGATAGAGCAGTTCCTGACCTCCCAGGAACCGGGAGAGGCATGAAATGGCCAAGCTGCTGGTGGTCGACGATCAGGAAGCCAACCGCTACCTGCTGGAGGTGCTGCTCAAGGGGCACGGCCACGCGGTGGTGATGGCTGGCAACGGGGTGGAGGCCCTGGCCCGCGCCCGCCAGGACCCGCCCGAGCTGATCATCACCGATATCCTGATGCCCGAGATGGACGGGTTCTCCCTGTGCCGGATATGGAAGAACGACCCCGAGCTGGGCCGCATTCCGCTTATCTTCTACACCGCCACCTACACCGACCCCGAGAACGAGAAGTTCGCCCTCAGCCTGGGCGCGGAGCGGTTCATCATCAAGCCCACCGAGCCCGAGCGCTTCATGGAGATCATGAACCAGGTGCTGCGGGAACACCGCGAAGGCAAGCTGGAGCCCTCCGCCCCGCCCCTTGAGGAGGAGGGCGTGTTCCTGCGCGAATACAACCAGACCTTGATCCACAAGCTGGAGGACAAGATCCTGCAACTGGAGCAGACCAACAAGAAACTGCTCCAGGAGGTGGAGGAGCGCCGGCGCACGGAGCGCGAGCTGGCGCGCAGCGAGGAAAAGTACCGCACCCTGATGGAGGCCGTGGCCGAGCCCATCATCGTCTATGACCGCGGCGGCGTGGTCCGCTACGTCAACCAGGCCTTCAGCCGGGTTTTCGGCTGGAGCCCGGAGGAGGTGGTGGGCCAGCCCCTGGAGCTGGCCCCGCCGGACCAGGGCCAAGAGACCAGACGCCGCCTGGAGGAGGCCATGGCCGGCCAGCCCACCTACGGCTGGGAGGGGATCTGCCTGGGCAAGGACCAGCGCCTGGTGGACGTGTTTTTAAGCGCCGCCTGCTTTCGCGACGGCCAGGGCCAAATCCAGGGCATCGTGGCCAGCCTGCAAGACATCACCCAGAAGAAGCAGGCCGAGCAGGAGCAGAACAAGCTGCGCGCCCAGTTGATCCAGGCCCAGAAGATGGAGGCATTGGGCACCCTGGCCGGCGGCATAGCCCACGACTTCAACAACCTGCTGGCGGTCATGACCGGCTTCACCGAGCTGGCCCTGGAAGGCGTGCGGGGCCAGGAGCCGGCCAGCCGCCAACTGGGGCTGGTCATCGAGGCGGGCGACCGGGCCAGCAAGCTGGTGAGGCAGATCCTGGCCTTCAGCCGCCGGGCCTCCTTCGAGATGCACCCCCTGGACCTGAACAAGGAGATAAGCCACGCCACCCTGCTGCTGGAGCGCACCCTGCCCAAGATGATCAGCCTGCACACCCAGCTGGCCGCCGACCTGGAGCCCATCAAGGGCGACGCCAACGAGCTGGAGCAGGTCTTGGTCAACCTGGCCACCAACGCCCGCGACGCCATGCCCCAGGGCGGACGCCTGATCTTCGAGACCAGCAACATCACCATCGAGGCGGATGACAGCGCGGCCTACCTCAAGCTGACCCCCGGCGACTATGTGCTGTTGCAGGTTTCCGACACCGGCCAGGGCATGGACGAGCAGACCCGGGAGCAGATGTTCGACCCCTTCTTCACCACCAAGGACCCGGGCAAGGGCACCGGCCTGGGGCTCTCCACGGTCTACGGCATCGTGAAAAGCCACGGCGGCCACCTGGTCTGTTATAGCGAGCCCGGACAGGGGACCGCCTTCAAGATATACCTGCCCGTGTTTCGCCAGGCCGAGGACAGCGAGCAGCGCCCGCAGGCCGCCCCCAGGCAGCCGGCCGGCGGCCATGAATCCATTCTGCTGGTGGACGACGAGAAGCTGCTCCTGGAACTGGGCGAGAGCCTGCTGCGCCAGGCCGGCTACCAGGTCATGAAGGCGCAAAGCGGCGAGGAGGCCCTGGAAATCTACCGCCAGCACATGAACCAGCTTGATCTGGTCATAACCGACCTGGGCATGCCGGGCATGGGCGGCTACAAGACCATGGCCGCCATCCTGGAGATCAATCCCCGGGCCAAGGTTCTCATCGCCAGCGGCTATACGGCCAACCACCAGGTCAAGAGCGCCCTGGAGACGGGGGCCGCGGGTTATGTGGCCAAGCCCTTCAGCCGGCTGGAGCTGTTGACAAAGATCCGCGAGGCCCTGGATCGCCCCTAGCCGGGGCGGCCCTCAGGGCGCGCTCCGCTTAGGGGGCCGGGGCGGGGACGGGCGTTCGCCTGAACAGGTAATAGCGGCTGCCGGTCAGTTCCAGGCGGTAGGGGGATCCGGAGGCGGGCGCGTAGAGCGCCTGCATGGCCTGGCCCATGACCCGGGGCGTGTGGATATGGTCGTCCACCGCGCGTTGCCAGTCCGCCTGCCGGCGCAGGATATCCCGCTGCACGATGAGCAAATCCGGCGGGGCCTGCTCCAGGGCCGCCAAGGCCTGGGCCCACAGGGCCGGGTCGCGGGGATAGCAGTACAGGGTGTGCTCCAGGTCGGGAAAGGGCAGGGGCGGCAATTGCCCTATCAGGGGGTAGATGGTTATGTGGCTGGGATAGACCAGGACCCGGCCCTTGTTCTCCACCACCTGCCGGGCCGCGAAAAGCGCCCGGTCCATCTCGGGGGCGTGGGGGTCGCGCATGTGGCGCAGGGCGGGGTACTGAAAGTAGGGAAAGGGCTCCCACCAGGATACCTGATGGGGAATGCTCAAGACCTTGTAGCTGACCCCGGTCAGGCCCAGCAGCAGGGCCAAGGCCAGGGCCATGCCCCGCGGCCATCGCAAACCCAAGCGCTGGGGGGCCTGGACCCAGACCAGGGTGAAGACCGCCGCGGCCGAGAGCAGGGACATGGCCATGCAGTAGCTGCTGCCGGGATGGGTCTGGGTCACGCTCCAGAATATCCCCTGCCCCACGATGAGCAAGAGCAGCCAGTGGTGGATGGCCTGGCGCTCGCCCTCACCGGCCCGGCGCAGGGAAAGCAGCAGGCTTAAGATCAGGGCCAGGGACAGGGCGAAGGCCAGGGAGGGGATGAACCGGGGCGCGTCCAGCAGATGGGCGCGCAAAAACAGCAGGCAGCCCCGCGGGTCCGCCAGGCACCATAGGACCAGGGCCAGCGCGATCCCATAGTAGAAGATGGACAGGCCTCGCCACAGGATAGAGGGCACCCTGCCCCGCCAGGCCGCCAGCCAGGCCAGCCCGCCCGTGAAGCCCGCTACCCCGGCCAGACTGACCAGCAGGTTCTTTTCCCGCGACATGGTGAAGGCGTAGCGCCAGCGCCCCAGGACATCCATGAAGCTCTGCGACTGGTACTGCACCTCCATGGCCCGGGGCAGGGTGTCCAGCCAGCGCTGGAAACCCGGCAGCCAGCCCAGCCAGTGCAGCATCCCCACCACCAGCCCGCCGAAGAACAGGCTGGCGGACAGCAACAGCGCATACTTGGCCAGCACCCCGGCGCGCTCCCGCCGGTCCAGCCAGCGCAACCCCGCCAGCAGCGCGAAGGCTATCTGGAGCATGAGCCCCAACTGGGGGATGGCCACCCCGCTGAGCACCGCCAGCAGGGCCGTGAGCAGCAGCCAGGGCGCCGCCTGCGCCAGGGGCCCGCGCCAGGGAATCTTGCTGAAGGCCAGCACGGTCAGCAGGGCCATGAGCAGGCCGTTCCAGTAGTAGCTCCAGTAGGAGGTCATCTCCATGTTGGTGACGAAGACCCCCAAGGGAACACTGACGCACCAGGCTGTGCGCCGGGGCGACACCCGGCAGAGCAGGCGGAAGACCAGCCACAGACAGAGCCCGTAGACCGCCACGAAGGCCAGGCGCCAGGCGTAGGGCGTGAAGCCGAAGAGCTTCTCCATCAGCGCGTGGATGAAGACGCCGAAGAGGGTGTGGTGGGTCAGCAGGTGATCGGCGTAGGGCCTGACCCCTTGCAGCCACATGTGGGCGATGGTGGCCTCGCGGCCATGGTCGAAGGGGTAGAAGCCCCGGTTCCACCACAGGGCCGCCCAGGCCAGCCAGATTCCCCACAGGGCCAGGTCATAAGCATAGGCGGGCCAGGCGCGGCCGGCCGGCCGGGCTGGCGCGGGCGGGGCCGGGGGCTGGCGGCGGGCGTGGAGCCAGACGCGGACCAGGCAGAAGCCCAGCAGGGCCAGGCCACCGGCCAGCTGGGCCATGGAAAGCGCCTCG
>CAZLSD010000072.1:0-6703 GCA_964561775.1 uncultured Desulfarculus sp.
GGCATAGTCATCATCGACGCCCAAGGCGTCATCCTGGTCTTCAACCAGGCCGCCCCGCATGAAGCGCTCCACGTGGTTGGCCAGGCTGGGGGCGTCCAGGCAGCCGGTGTGGTGCTCGTAGACCCCCAGCACCCGGTCGCCCAGGACCAGGAAGGCCACGGTGTGCATGTTGCCCAGGTTGACCAGGCAGACGCCGTCCCTGGCCAGGGCGGCCACCTCGGGGTCCTGCAAGGCCCCCCAGGCCGCGGCGGCGGCGGTGTCCATGAGCAAGGCCCCGGGGGCCTGGGCGCTGATGGCGGCCAGGCGGGTCAGGTGGGGCGCGGGGCGGTCGGTCATCAGATGGCCCAGCTGGCCGCCGGCCTCCAGGAAATCGGTCCATTGCCTGAAGCGGAACTTGCGGTTGGAATAGCCCGGCGAGAAGCCGTGGTCGCAGACCGCCACGGCCAGGCGGCCGGGCAGGCTGACCTCGAAACGCCCGAAGGCCTGGGCCAGGCCCTCCAGGTCCAGGTCGGTGGTCAGGATGGGCACGGCCCCGGCCGGGGCTTCATGGGCGATTCGCACGCCCATCTGGCGCACCCGCTCCAGGTCGTCGGCCAGGGAGGCCGCCGCCTGGGGCGTGGAGAAAACCTCCAGGCCGGCGGCCAGGTGCTGGTCCAAGGCCCGGTGCAGGGCCCCGCCGCCCATGAGCGCGCCGTGCAGAAAGACCGGCTTGCCCTGGGCGCGGGCGGCGCGGATGCGCGCGGCCACCACCTGGGTGGGCGCGGGCAGCACCGCCTTGACCGCGTTTTCCACTGGTTCGCCGGCCCGCCAGATGAGCAGGTCCTGGGTGCCCCCGCCCACGTCCAAGGCCAACAGGGAGTCGAGATGTGTTTTCATGTCCTCATCATAATATGGCGGGGCGCATAAATCCAGCCAAGGGCCGCTCCAGGCCAATTGCCAGCCTGGCCAGTGGTTTGCTATATTATATTTCATATGGAGCGCGTGGGGCGGGCGGTTGGGCTAACCCATTGACTAACTTGGCATCGTCCTTTATACTCGCTTAGTTTACCGGCGTGAAGCCACCAAATTGCCCCGGCTGCGCGCCGGCATACGCTTTTCTTGCTGGGATGACAGGAAGGCTATGTTCGATCATCTGAGCGACCGCCTGGCCGACACCTTCAAGCGGTTGAAGGGTCACGGCAAGCTGTCGGAGAAGAACATAGGCGACGCTCTGCGCGAGGTGCGCCTGGCTCTCTTGGAGGCCGACGTCCACTACAAGGTGGCCAAGGACTTCGTGGAGAAGGTGCGGGTGCGCGCGGTGGGCCAAGAGGTCATGCGCAGCCTGACCCCGGCCCAGCAGGTGGTCAAGATAGTCTACGAGGAGATGGCCGCCCTCATGGGTCAGGAGGCCAAGCCCCTGACCCTCACCGGCCGGCCGCCCCTGGTCTATATGATGGTGGGCCTGCAAGGCTCGGGCAAGACCACCACCAGCGCCAAGCTGGCCCTGGAGCTGCGCAAGCGCGGCCGCAAGCCCTTCCTGGTGCCGGCCGACGTGCAGCGCCCGGCGGCCATCGAGCAGCTTAAGCGCCTGGGCGCCCAGATACAGATTCCCGTGCACGACAGCGACCCGGGCAAGAACCCGGTGGACATCTGCGTGGCCGCCCTGGCCGCGGCCTCCCGCGCCGGGGCGGACCTGCTCATCCTGGACACCGCCGGCCGCCTGCACGTGGACGAGCCGCTGATGCAGGAGCTTCAAGCCATTCGCAGCCGCCTGAACCCCCAGGAGGTGCTGCTGGTGGCCGACGCCATGACCGGCCAGGACGCGGTCAACGTGGCGGGCAGCTTCCACGAGCGCCTCAAGCTGGACGGCGTGGTGCTGACCAAGGTCGAGGGCGACGCCCGCGGCGGCGCGGCGCTCTCCATCCAGGCCGTGACCCAGGTTCCCATCAAGCTCCTGGGCGTGGGTGAGAAGCTGGACGCCCTGGAGGTCTTCCACCCCGGGCGCATGGCCAGCCGCATCCTGGGCATGGGCGACGTGATGACCCTGGTGGAGAAGGCCCAGGAGGCCTATGACCAGGAACAAGCCCTGGCCATGGCCAAGAAGCTGGCCAAGAACACCTTCACCCTGGAGGACTTCCGCCAGCAGCTCCAGCAGATCAAGAAGATGGGCTCCCTGGAGTCCCTGCTAAACATGCTGCCCGGGGCGGGCAAGCTCAAGCAGCTCAAGAACTTGCAGCCCGACGAGAAGGAACTCAAGCAGGCCGAGGCCATCATAAATTCCATGACCCCCCAGGAGCGCCGCGAGGTGGGTATCATCAACGCCTCCCGGCGCAAGCGCATAGCCGCCGGCAGCGGCGCCACGGTGGCCGATGTCAACCGCCTGCTCAAGAACTTCCTGGAGGCGCGCAAGATGATGAAGAACATGACCAAGATGGGCGGCCGGCGCAAGCTGGGACGCCTGCTTTCGGCCTGAGGCCAATAAAAAGCAAGAAATCCGAAGAACTAGACAGGAGTGAAACGATAGACCATGGCTGTGAAGATTCGACTGACCCGCATGGGGGCCAAGAAAAAGCCCATGTACCGCATCGTGGCCGCCGATTCCCAGGCTCCGCGCGACGGCGCCTTCCTGGAGATCATAGGCTCCTATAACCCGCACCAGAACCCTGCCTCGGTGCAGCTCAAGGCCGATCTCCTGAAAAAATGGCTGGCCAGCGGCGCCCAACCCACGGACACCGTCTACAGCCTGCTCAGGAGCCAGGGGCTATGGCCCCAGGCCGACGCGCCCGCCGCAGGCTAATTTCCCCCTCGGGAGGGTATCCCGGTCGCGCCCCCGGTAATTATCCCAGGTTCAGGGGAGGAGCCGCATGAAGGAGCTGATCAAGTACATTGCTCAAGCGCTGGTGGACCGTCCCGAACAGGTGGAAGTGAACGAGGTCGAGGGAGAGCAGACCTCGGTGATCGAGCTCAAGGTGGCCAAGGAGGACCTGGGCAAGGTGATCGGCAAACAGGGGCGCACGGCGCGGGCCATGCGCACCATTCTGAGCGCCGCCTCCACCAAGATCCGCAAGCGCTCGGTGCTGGAGATCATCGAATAGCCATGGGACGGCCCGACCTGGTGCTCATGGGTCGGGCCTCGGGGGCCTTCGGACTCAAGGGCGAGATCAAGGTCTTTCCCCACAGCCGGGACCCGGGGGTTTTTCTCCGGGCGGGGCGGGTTTATCTGGGCCCCAACCCCGAGGCGGCCCAGGTCCGCGCGGTGCGGGCCTCGCGCATGCACGCCGGCAGGCTGCTGCTGACCCTGGAGGGAGTGGGCGACCGCGACGCGGCCGCCGGCCTGTCCGGGCAGTGGGTCTACCTGGAGAGCGCCGAACTGTCTCCCCTGGCCCCGGACGAGTACTACTGGCACCAGATAAAGGGCTGCCTGGTCAAGACCACCCAGGGGGTTGAGTTGGGCCGGGTGGCCGAGGTCAGCCGCCCAGGGGCCCACGACCTGTTGCTGGTTAAGGCCCCGGATGGTAAAGAGGCCCTGATTCCGGTGGTGGAGGGCATGGTGCTCTCGGTGGATACGGCCCAGGGCCTGGTGCTGGTGGATCTGCCCCCGGGACTGCTGGACGCCCAGGGCTGGCCCGAGGAAGAAAAGGCCCTGGTGGCCGAGCCAGAGGGGCAGGCCAGTTGATCTTTGACATCCTGACCCTTTTCCCCGAGGTCTGCGCCGCCTACGCGGGGGTGTCCATCCTGGGCCGGGCCCAGAAGGCCGGCCTGGTGAGCTTGCGCCTGGTGAACATCCGGGATTTCGCCCTGGATCGCCACCGCACCGTGGACGACGTGCCCTATGGCGGCGGGGACGGCATGGTGATGATGGCCCCGCCCTTGGTGGCGGCCCTGGAGAGCCTGCCGCCCGAGCCGCCCGCGCCGGTGATCCTGCTCTCGCCCCAGGGCCGGCCCTTTGACCAGGCCTGGGCGCGCGAGCTGGCCGGGCTGCCCCGGCTGACCCTCATCTGCGGGCGCTATGAGGGCATAGACGAGCGGGTCAGGCTGCTCAAGGTGGACCAGGAGCTGAGCCTGGGCGATTTCGTGCTGAGCGGGGGGGAGTTGGCCGCCCTGTGCGTGGTGGACGCGGTGAGCCGGCTCTTGCCCGGGGTGCTGCACGGGGCCGGATCGGCCGCGGCCGACAGCTTCTCGGACGGCCTCTTGGAGCACCCCCACTACACCCGGCCGCCCGAGTTCCGGGGGCAGGGAGTGCCCGAGGTGCTCTTGAGCGGCCACCACGCGGCCATAGCCCGCTGGCGGCGCAAGGAATCGCTAAAGCGCACCTGGCGGGTCCGCCCGGACCTGCTGGAGAAGGCGGGCTTGAGCCGGGAGGACGGCAAGCTGCTGGCCGAGGCGCGGGCCGAGGAAGAAGACGAAGCCTGACCGGCGGGTTCCGGCGGGCGCGTGGACACAAGAATATGGATGACGGGGCCAAGGCCGGCGCGATGCCGCCCGCGAGTCCCGGTTTCTCAAGGAGACGATCGCGATGGACGCCAGAGAATACTTGATGCGCGAGCAGATGCGCGTGGATTTGCCTCCCTTCCGCGCCGGCGACACGGTGCGGGTGCACGTGCGCATCAAGGAGGG
This sequence comes from uncultured Desulfarculus sp., assembly GCA_964561775.1. Lineage (GTDB taxonomy): Bacteria > Desulfobacterota > Desulfarculia > Desulfarculales > Desulfarculaceae > JACRDC01. The sequence goes on from CAZLSD010000072.1 coordinate 4,597, forward strand.
TGAGAAGGAGCGTTTGCAGGCCTTCGAGGGCGTGGTGCTGCGCCGCCGCGGCTTTGGCCTGGACGAGACCTTCACCGTGCGCAAGGTTTCCTACGGCGTGGGCGTGGAGCGCGTCTTCCCGACCCACGCCCCGGTCATCGACCACGTGGACGTGGTGACCCGGGGCAAGGTGCGCCAGGGGCGCATCTACTATCTGCGCAGCAAGCGCGGCAAGGCCGCCCGTATCAAGGAACTGCGCAAGGTCTGATTTCATGGGACGGCCCCAGGGCCGCTCCCAGCAGAGGCCAAGGGGTCCCCAGGATCCCCTGGAGGCCTCTCTGCGCGCCCAGGGCCACGCCCTGGTGGCCGGCGCGGACGAGGCCGGCCGGGGTCCCCTGGCCGGGCCGGTGGTGGCGGCGGCGGTGATTCTATCGCCGGACTGGCCCGATCCCGGCCTGGACGACTCCAAGGCCCTGACCGCCGCCCGGCGGGAGCGGCTGGCCGGCATCCTGCGTGAGCAGGCCCTGGCCTGGGGCCTGGGCCTGGCCCAGGCCCAGGAGATCGACCAGATCAACATCCACCGCGCCAGCCTCTTGGCCATGCGCCGGGCGGTGGAGGCCCTGGGCGTGCGCCCGGATTACCTTCTGGTGGATGGCCGCTTCACCTTGGAGCTGGACATCCCCCAGCAGGCGGTGGTGGGGGGCGACGCCCGCTGCCTGTGCGTGGCCGCGGCCAGCATACTGGCCAAGGTGCGCCGGGACGAGCTGATGGCCGAGATGCACCTGCGTTGGCCCCAGTACAACTTCGCGGCCAACAAGGGCTATCCCACCGCCGAGCACCGCCAGGCGCTGTTGCGGCACGGTCCCTGCCCCATCCACCGCCGCTGCTACGCGCCCGTGGCCCAGTTGGAATTGGGCCTTGCGCCAGCCTGACCTGGGCCGGGAGGCCGAGGCCCTGGCGGCGGCTTTCCTGCGTCGGGCCGGTCTGGCCATAGTGGGGCAAAACGTGCGCAACTTGGGCGGCGAACTGGACCTGGTGGCCCAAGAGGGAGACATCCTGGTTTTCGTGGAGGTCAAGGCCAGGCGCGGCTCCTCCCACGGCCTGCCTCAGGAGGCCGTGGACCGGCGCAAGCGCCATCGCCTGGCCCAGGCCGCCCAAGTTTATCTGGGGCGCTTCACCCAGGCTGTGCCGGTCTGCCGCTTCGACGTGGTGGCGGTGGATTTCAGCCATGACGCGCCCAAGCTGTCCCACATCAGGGACGCCTTCCGTCCCGGAGACTAGGCATGGCGGCGCTCTTCGTGGTGGCCACGCCCATAGGCAACCTGGAGGACCTGACCCCCCGGGCGGCCCGGGTGTTGCGCGAGGTTCCGGTGCTGGCCGCCGAGAGCGTCAACCGGGCCAAGAAGCTTCTTAGCCACCTGGGCATCCGGGGCAAGCGCCTCATCTCCTGCCGCGAGGCCAACCGGGTCCATGCGGCCCGGGAGGTGCTGGAGGCCCTGGAGGCGGGCCAGGACGTGGCCTATGTCTCCGACGCCGGCACCCCCGGGGTCAGCGATCCCGGCTCGCTTCTGGTGCGCCAGGCCGCGGCGGCCGGCCACCGCGTCTGCCCCCTGCCCGGACCCAGCGCCCTGGCCGCCGCGCTGTCGGTGGCGGGCATGGAGGCGGCCCCGGCGGTCTTCCTGGGTTTCGCCCCGGCCAAGTCCGGGGCGCGCCGGCGTCTTTTCGCGCAGGCCGCCCAGCCTGGCTGGCCCCTGGCCATATTCGAGGCGCCTCACCGCCTGGCCGAGACCGTGGCCGATCTGTTGGCGGTGCTGGGGGATAGGCCGGTGACGCTGGCCCGCGAGGTGAGCAAGATACATGAAGAGGTGGCCCACACCACCCTGGCCCGGCTGGCGGAGCAGGTCTCCCAGGCCGAGCCCAGGGGCGAGATCACCCTGGTGGTGGCGGGAGGTCCCCTGCCCCAGGCCGAGCAGGAGGCCCAGGACCAGGTGGAGGCGCTTTTGCGCGCCGGCTTGGAACAGGGCCAGGAAAGCCCCAGCCGCCTGGCCAAGAAAGTGGCGGCTGCCACCGGGCAGCCCCGCGAGGAGGTTTACCGGCGGCTTTTGGCCTTGAAAAACCAGGACCAGGA
>CAZLSD010000072.1:6803-13200 GCA_964561775.1 uncultured Desulfarculus sp.
ACCAGGACCAGGAGCTGGACAGCCAGCCTGACCAGCATGAGCAAGACCTGGATGACAGCGAGACGGAAGTGGAAAGCCAAATTTCGCCCGGCGTCGGCCAAGAGAAACTGCATCGGGAGTTTCACGTCAACAACAGCCTGGGCCTGCACGCCCGGGTGGCGGCGCGCATAGCCCAGACCGTGGGGGGCTATCAGTGCCAGGTGCTCCTGGGCAAGGACGGCATGCAGGCCGACGCGGCCAGCGTGCTCTCCATCCTGACCCTGGACGCTCCCCAGGGCAGCACCCTGACCGTGGAAGCGGGCGGGCTGGAGGCCGGGGAGGCCCTGGCCGCCCTGGAAGAGCTTTTCTTGAGCGGCTTCGGGGAGAACTGAGGGGGGCATGGTCAAGGAAAACACTCTGCGCGGCGTAGGCGCCTCCCCGGGCATCGTCATAGGCCGGGCCTTGGTGCTGCCGCGCCATCCGGTGCAGGTGGCCTATCGCCCCCTGGGCAAGGCCGCCCAAGTACGGGCCGAGGTGGAGCGCTTCCTCGCCGCCCTGGAGGAGGCCAGGAAGGATCTGCTCTCGGCGCGCGAGGACCTGGGCGAGAACCTCTCCGAGTATTCCTACATCATCGAGGCCCACCTGCTCATCTTGAACGACAAGATGATCAAGGACCGCACCCTGGACCTGATCCGCACCAAGCGCATCAACGCCGAGTGGGCGCTCTCCCAGTCGGTCAGCGAGGCCCAGGACTTCTTCGCCAAGATCAAGGACGACTACATCCGCTCCCGTTTCGCCGACGTGGCCCACGTCACCGACCAGGTGCTGCGCCATCTTTCCGGGCAGGAGGCCCCGGCCCTGGCCAACATCCGGGAAAAGGTCATCGTGGTGGCCCACGATCTGTCGCCCGCCGACACCACCCAGATGGACCTGGACTGGGTGCTGGGGTTCGTCACCGACATGGGCGGCCCCACCAGCCACACCGCCATCATCGCCCAGGCCAAGGCCATACCCGCCGTGCTGGGCCTGGAGCGGGTGGCGGCCGAGGTCACCAGCGGCGATTTCCTCATCGTGGACGGCTCCGACGGGGTGGTGATCATCAACCCCGACGAGGAGACCCTGCACTTCTACCGGGACAAGCAGGAGGCCTACGAGCTCTACACCCGCGAGATGCTGGCCCAGGCCCATCCCCCGGCCGAGACCAGGGACGGCCACCTCATAAACGTGGGCGCCAACATCGAACTGGCCGAGGAAGTGGGCACGGTGCTGGGCTACGGAGCCGAGAGCATAGGCCTCTACCGCACCGAGTTCTTCTACATCTCGCAGAAGACCCTGCCCAGCGAAGAGGAGCTGCTGGAGAACTTCAAGGCGGTGGCCCAGAAGCTCAAGGGCAAGCCGGTCACCATCCGCACCCTGGACATAGGAGGCGACAAGTTCGCCAGCAGCCTGGAGCTGGCCGCGGAGATCAACCCGGCCATGGGGCTTAGGGCCATCCGCTTCTGCCTCAAGGAAAAGAGCCTGTTCCTGGATCAACTGCGCGCCATCCTGCGCGCCTCGGCCTTTGGCCGGGTCAGGGTGCTCTTCCCCCTCATCTCCGGGGTGGAGGAACTGCTCACGGCCCGCCAGTTGCTGGAGCAGGCCAAGACCGAACTGGAGCGCCGCGGCCAGGCCTATGACCACAAGATGGAAGTGGGCATCATGATCGAGGTGCCCTCGGCGGTGGCCGTGGCCGATCTGCTGGCCATCCATGCCGACTACTTCTCCATCGGCACCAACGACCTGATCCAGTACGCTCTGGCCATCGACCGGGTCAACGAGCAGGTGGCCCACCTCTATCAGCCCATGCACCCGGCGGTGTTGCGCATGATCAAGCAGACCGTGGATGCCGGGCATCAGGCCGGCATCAGCGTGGCCATGTGCGGAGAGATGGCCGGCGACCCCCGCGCCGTGCCCCTCCTGCTGGGCTTGGGCGTGGACCATCTGTCCATGAACGCCCTGGCCATACCCCGGGTCAAGCAGATCGTGCGTCTGACCGACCGCGGGCTGTGGCGAGAACTGGCTCACCAGGCCCTGGGCTTGCCCACGGCGGCCCAGGTCAAGAGTTTCGTGGATCAGCAGCTCATGGAGCGCTTCCCCCAGGTTTTCGGCGGAAAACGGACCTCCCGTTATTAATTTGGCATTGAATCAAGGAGGTTCCAGGTGAGCGCCGGGGAAGGCATCAAGCTGATCGCCAAAAACAAGAAGGCTCATTTCAACTATGAGCTGGGGGATCGCTATGAGGCGGGTTTGGTGCTCACCGGCAGCGAGGTCAAGTCCTTGCGCCTGGGCAAGGCCAACCTGAGCGACTCCTACGCCAAGCTGAAGGACGGAGAGGCCTGGCTGGTGGGCTGCCACATCAGCGCCTATCCCTGGGCCCACTACGACAACCACGAGCCAGAGCGCCAGCGCAAGCTGCTCTTGCACAAGAGCGAGCTGAAAAAGCTCTTTGGCAAGGTGGCCGAGCAGGGTATGAGCCTGATTCCCCTGGCGCTCTACTTCAAGCACGGCCGGGCCAAGGTGGAGCTGGCCCTGGCCAAGGGCAAGAAGATCCACGACAAGCGCCACTCGATCAAGGAGAGGGAGCAAAACCGGGAGGTGGCCCGCGCCATGCGCCGGGGCCGCGGGGACAAATGAGCCGCCCAGGGCCGCCGCCTTGAACCCCTCCGGAACCAAGCTTGACCAGCCGTTTGGAATTTTATGCCAACCACCTCGCGCCCCCGCTTGCGCGCCGGGCCGCAGCGCCTGGGTTTTCCAGGGCATGGCCCACCAGGGGCCGGCACGCCCCTGCCGGCGGCCTTGGGCACGGGTTGACAACCCCTAGGCCCGAGGCTATATTTCTCATTCTCCCTATTTACCACGTGGATTATATGGTTTTGTGGGGAGAGGCGAAAGGCAGTTGGCCAAGCTCGCGGTAGCCTTGAGCGGGGGAGTGGACTCCAGCGTCACGGCCCTGCTTCTCAAGGAAGCGGGGCATCAGGTCTGGGCTTTTAGCCTGCGTCTGGGCCAGGGCCAGGATCAGGCCTGGCAACGAGGCGCCCAGGCGGCGCGCCAACTGGGGCTGCCCCACGCCGTGGTGGAGGCTGGCCCGCGTTTCGAGGCCCAGGTGGTGGGGTACAGCGCCCGGGCCTATGCCCAGGGGCTTACCCCCAACCCCTGCGCCCGCTGCAACGCCCGGGTCAAGCTGCCTCTGCTCTGGCGGGCGGCGCGGGAGCTGGGCTGCCAGGGGCTGGCCACCGGCCATTATGCCCGGCTGGAGAGCGGGCCGGCCGGCCCCCGGCTGCGCGAGGGGCTGGATCAGGGCAAGAGCCAGGCCTATTTCCTGGCCCGGACGCCGGCGGGCCTGCTGCGGCGGGTCTTGTTCCCCCTGGGCGGCTTGCGCAAGGCCCAGGTGCGGGAGATGGCGGCCCGGGCCGGGCTGGAGGCCGCCCAGGCCAGAGAGAGCCAGGATTGCTGCTTTTTGCCCCCGGGCGGCTGGGACCAAGTGCTGGCTGAGCGGGATTTGCTGCGCCAGGGCCTGCTGGAAGACCCGGAAGGGCGGGTGTTGGGGGCCCACGGCGGGCTGCACCGCTTCACCGTGGGCCAAAGGCGGGGCCTGGGCCTGGCCGTGGGGAGTCCCCTGTACGTGCTGGGGCTGGATGGCCAGCGCGCCGCCGTCAAGGTGGGGCCGGAAAGCGGGCTATGGTCCGGGGGCCTGTGGGCCAGCCGGCCGCGCTGGCGGCTGCCCTGGCCCCAATTGGCGGAACTGGCTGGCCGGGATGAATTGCGGGTGCGTCTGCGCTATGCTCACCGGGGCGAGATCTGCCGCCTGGCCCTGCGCCAGGGGCGTCTGCGGGTGGACTTCGCCAGCCCGCAACGCGCGGTGGCTCCCGGCCAGTTGGCTGTTTTTTACCAAGGGGATTCCGTCGTCGGTTCGGCTTGGATCGACGGTTAACTTAACTAAAAGCCTTGCGGGGTTGTTAGATGAAGCTTTCCACTAGAGGACGCTATGGCGTGCGGGCCATGTTGGAGTTGGCCATGCATTCCGGCAAAGGACCCGTGCCCTTGCGCGATCTGGCCGCGCGGCAGGAGATATCAGCCAAGTATCTTGAACAATTGCTTATTCCCCTCAAGGGCGCGGGCTTGATAAAAAGCATCCGCGGCGCCAGGGGGGGCTACCAATTAGCCTACGAATCTGATAGCATATCCTTGTACGACATAGTGCGCAGCCTGGAAGGGCCGCTGGCGCCGGTGGAATGTCTGGAGGACGCCACTTTTTGCGATCGGGTGGGAGGCTGCACCGTCCATTTGGTGTGGGGCGAGATGGGCAATATCCTGGTGGATTTCCTGACCCACATGTCCCTGGCCGATCTGGTGGCCCGGCAAAGGGAAAAGGACCGGATCTGCCAGAGGCCCAGCGCATCCCAGCTTCCCCCGCTCTAGCATGTCAGGAAGGACGCCCCAGATGACAAGGACCATCGAGGAGATAAACGCCAAGATCAAGGCTGGCAAGGTGGTGGTGGCCACGGCCGAGGAAGTGGTGGGCCTGGTGGCCGAGCGCGGGCTCTCGGCGGCCACCCAGCAGGTGGACGTGGTGACCACCGGAACCTTTGGCCCCATGTGTTCCTCGGGCGCCTACTTCAACATGCGCCAGTCCACCCCCAAGATCAAATGCGGCGGCGGGCGGGTGACCATCAACCAGGTGCCGGCCTATGCCGGCTGGGCCGCGGCCGACATCTGCCTGGGCTGTTCGGTGGTCCCCGACGACGATCCCCGCAACGCGGTCTTCCCCGGCCTGTTCAGCTACGGCGGCGCTCACGTCATCGAGGATCTGGTGGCCGGCAAGCGGGTGCAGGTGACGGCCAAGGCCTATGGCACCGATTGCTACCCCCGCAAGGAATACACCCTGGACCTGACCCTGGAGGAGTTCGCCAGCGCCACCCTATTCAACCCGCGCAACGCCTACCAACTCTACAACGTGGCGGTCAACCTGGGCCAGCGCACCATCTACACCTACATGGGCGTGCTGCGCGGCCGCCTGGGCAACGCCAACTACTCCACGGCCGGGGCCTTGAGCCCCCTGCTCAACGACCCCGAGCTGCGCACGGTGGGCCTGGGCTCGCGCATCTTCCTGGGCGGGGGCGAGGGCTATGTGGTCTGGCCGGGCACCCAGCACGTGCCGGACCCGCCCCGGGACGAGAACCGCCTGCCGCTTTCGCCCTCGGCCACCCTGGCCGTGATGGGCGATCTGAAGAAGATGAGCCCCCGTTTCCTGCGCGGGGCCTCGGTGACCGGCTACGGCGTATCCCTCTCGGTGGGTCTGGGCATCCCCATCCCCATCGTGGACGAGGAGGCCATGGCTCGTTGCGCGGTGACAGACGCCCAGATCACCTTCCCCATCGTGGACTACGGCGAGGCCTATCCCCTGGGAAGGTCAGGCAATTTGGGGCGGGTCTCCATGGCCGAGCTGATGAGCGGCCAGATCGAGATCGGCGGCAAGCAGGTGCCCACGGGAGGGCTGGCCAGCCGATCACGCGCCCGCGAGGTGGCCGCGGAGCTTAAAACCCGCATCCGGGAGGGCAAGTTCTTGCTCACCCGCCCGGTGGCGCCCCTGCCCGGAGCCCAACTGGCTCCCTCCATCGCCTAGAAAGCGCAACTCCCCCCCGGCGGGGACTGGAATGAAAGGTCAGGCACGTGCTCAAGAAAAAGCTGGTGCTCAGCTTTCCCCCCCGGCTCATCCAAGAGCCGGTGACCTACCACCTGGTCCGCGACTATGACCTGCAGATAAACATCATGCGGGCCACGGTGAAGCCGCGCGAGCGCGGTCGCATGGTGGTGGAGATGCGGGGCGAGAAGGAAAACCTGGAGAAGGCCCTGCGCTATCTGGACGAGCAGGGCATCCAGGTGGACACCCTGGTGCAGGAGATGCGTTATCACCCCGACCGCTGCATCCACTGCACCGCCTGCACCGCGGTCTGCCCCACCGGGGCTTTAAGCGTGGACCGCCAGGCCATGGAGGTGATCTTCGACGCCCAGCAGTGCATAATCTGCGAGGCCTGCATACCCACCTGCTCCTACCAGGCCATCCAGAGCCAGTTCTAAAAAGAGCCGCCCGGCGCGCGGCCGGTCGAGACGAGAGCCCTTGTCGCCTGGCGATGGGGGCTTTTGTTTTTCCGGCGGCCGGGGACCGCCCCAGGGAGTGATCCATTCCTTGACAGAAAGGGGCCTGGCCTCTTAGCTTGAGGCCAACGCGCCGCTTAGGCGCGGGCGGAGCCGAAGGCGTGTCCGGGAGGAAGCTTTGGAGATATCGGCCCATATCCTGCCCCGCCGGGTGATCCTGGCCTTCCTGGTCCTCTTGGGGCTGGGGCTGCGCATGTGGGGCCTGGGCTGGGGAGGCCTGGAG
>CAZLSD010000073.1:0-11213 GCA_964561775.1 uncultured Desulfarculus sp.
CTTATCGGTGATCCTGTTTACGCTCGGCGCGCTGGGGGTGCTGATTCGGCGCAATGCGATCATTATCTTTATGTCGGTCGAACTGATGCTCAACGCCGCCAACCTGGCCTTTGTGGCCTTTGCCCGCCAGCAGGCCGCCCTGGATGGGGGAGGGCACACCGCCGGGGTGCTGGGCTGTGGCCTGGATGTGGTATATCCTCCCGAGCACGAGGATTTGATGGAGCAGGTGGCCACCCGGGGCGCGGTGATAAGCGAGTTTCCCCTGGGCACGGCCCCCCTGGCCGGCCACTTCCCCGCCCGCAACCGGGTAATCTCCGGGCTTGCGCGGGCGGTGGTGGTGGTGGAGGCCAGCCTGAAGAGCGGCTCCTTGATCACCGCCCGCCACGCCTTGGACCAGGGGCGGGAGGTGCTGGCCGTGCCCGGCCCGGTTAGCAGCGCCACCAGCCGGGGCTGCCACGAGCTGCTCAAGCAGGGCGCGCGCCTCTATGGCTCGCCCCAGGATCTGCTGGGTCCGGGGGGGCTACCCTTTCTCCAGGGCGCGCCGCCCCAGCCCGCGCCGGCCGATCTGCCGGCCGAGGCCGTCCGCCTGCTGGAGCTCTTGGGCGGCGAGGCGGCCCATATAGATGATCTGTCGCGCGCCGCCGGCCTGCGCAGCCAAGAGGTCAGCGCGCTGCTGCTCAATCTGGAATTGGCGGGCCTGGCGCAGGAGCTGCCGGGCAAGCGTTTTCTCAAGCTGTGAGCCCCTGACGGGGACCGGCCGCCGCCGCTTTAAGGATAGTCATGCCCAAGTCTTTGTTCATAGTGGAATCGCCGGCCAAGGCCCGCACCTTGAAGAAGTACCTGGGCCCCGAGTTCGAGGTCAAGGCCTCGGTGGGGCACGTGGTGGACCTGCCGCCCTCGCGCCTGGGGGTGGACATCAGCCAGGACTTCACGCCCGAGTACCAGGTCATCAAGGGCAAGGAAGCGGTGGTGCGCGAGCTTAAAAAGGCCGCCGCCCAGTCCGAGCAGATCTACCTGGCCCCCGACCCCGACCGCGAGGGCGAGGCCATCGCCTGGCACCTGGCCGAGCAGTTGGGAGGGCCGCCCGAGCGCTTCCACCGGGTGCTCTTCCACGAGCTGACCAAGACCGCCATCTTGAAGGCGGTGGCCAATCCGGCCAGCCTGGACCGCTCCCTCTATGACAGCCAGCAAGCCCGCCGGGTGCTGGACCGCCTGGTGGGCTACCAGATCTCGCCCCTGTTGTGGGACAAGGTCAAGCGGGGGCTCTCGGCCGGCCGCGTGCAGTCGGTGGCCCTGCGCCTGGTGGTGGAGAGGGACAGGATCATAACCTCCTTCGTGCCCCAGGAGTACTGGACCGTCACCGCCGAGCTGGAGGCGGAGCAGCCCCCGCGCTTCCCCGCCCGCCTGGCCAAGCTGGCCGGCAAGAAGTTCGACCCCCACAGCCAGGACGAAGCCCAAGCCGGGGTGGAGGCCATCAGCGGCCAGCGCCTGGTGGTGGACAAGGTGGTGACCCGCGAGCGCCGGCACAGCCCGCCGCCGCCCTTCATCACCAGCACCCTGCAACAGGAGGCCTCCCGCAAGCTGGGGCTGACCCCCAAGGACACCATGTCCATCGCCCAGCGCCTCTATGAGGGCATGGAGACCGGCGAGGGCGAGGTGGGCCTCATCACCTACATGCGCACCGACTCCACCCGGCTTTCCGACGAGGCCACCGCCGAGGCGCGCAAGCTTATCGCCCACCGCTTCGGCCCCGAGTACGTGCCGGACAAGCCCCAGGTCTACCGGGCCAAGGCCCAGGCCCAGGAGGCCCACGAGGCCATCCGCCCCACCTCGGCCTTCCGCACGCCAGAGGCCCTGACCCCTTTCCTGCGCCCCCGCGAGCTGGCCCTCTACCGCCTCATCTACAACCGCTTCCTGGCCTGCCAGATGGCCCCGGCCCTCTATGACCAGACGTTGGCCGACATCAAGGCCGGCCAAGCCATGCTCAAGGCCAGCGGCCAGGTGCTGAAATTCAAGGGCTTCACCGCCCTCTACGTGGAGGACAAGGACGAGGGGGCCAAAAGCGACAGCGGCGACAACGGCGGCGACAACGGCATCGAGGCCGGGGCCGAGGGGCTTTTGCCGCCCCTCAAGGAAGGGCAGGCGCTGAGCCTGGTCTCCGTCACCCCCAAGCAGCACTTCACCCAGCCCCCGCCCCGCTTCACCGAGGCGGCCCTGGTCAAGGAGCTGGAGGAGCGGGGCATAGGCCGGCCCAGCACCTACGCCGCCATCCTCTCCACCCTGCAAGACAAGGAGTACGTGGCCAAGGCCGAGGGCGAGAAGGTAAGCCGCGCCCGCCGCCACCTGGTGCCCACTCCCCTGGGGGCGGTGGTCAGCGATCTGCTGGTGGAGAGCTTCCCCCAGATCATGGAGGTGGACTTCACCGCCGGTCTGGAAAAATCCCTGGACCAGGTGGAGGAGGGCAAGCAGGACTGGCGCGTGCTGCTGAAGGATTTCTACGGCCCCTTCGCCACCGCCCTGAAGGCCGCCCAGAAGAACATGCGCCAGATCAAGGGCAAGGGCCTGCCCACCGATCTGAAGTGCCCCCAGTGCGGCGGCCCGCTCACCATCCGCCTGGGCAAGCACGGCGAGTTTTTGGCCTGCGGCCGCTATCCCGAGTGCACCTACAGCGCCGACTTCACCCGCGACGAGAACGGGGCCTTGCAGGTGCAGGAGACCCCCCAGGCCGAGGGCGAACTCTGCGACCTGTGCGGCTCGCCCATGGTGGTCAAGAAGGGCAAGTACGGCCCCTTCCTGGCTTGCAGCGCCTATCCCAAGTGCAAGGGCCTGCGCCCCCTGCCCGGCGCCGAGAACGACCGCCCGGCGCGGCCCGCCGCCGAGCCCCTGGGCGAGCCCTGCCCCCAGTGCGGCCAGGAGCTCCTCATCAAGCCCACCCGCACCGGCGGACGCTTCATCTCCTGCTCGGGTTATCCCAAGTGCCGCTACAGCCGGGGCCTGCCCGTGGGCGTGCCCTGCCCCAAGTGCGGCGGCCAGATCGTGGAAAAGCGCTCCCACCGGGGCAAGCTCTTCTTTGGCTGCGCGGATTATCCCAAGTGCGACTATGTCTCCTGGGATCGCCCCGTGCCCGGACCCTGCCCCCAGTGCGGACACCCCCACCTGGTGGAAAAGGCCCAGCGCGGCGGACCGGTGGTGGTGCGCTGCCCCAACCAGGGCTGCAACTTCCAGCAGGACCCCCAGAGCTGACCTGGCCCCGGGAAGGGACATAAAAAGCCATGCGCGTCATAGAGTCCCGCTACCTGAACGACGGCAAGCTCTTCAACCAGGGCCAGGGCGCGGCCCTCATCGTGGTGGAAGACCCCGCCGACTTCGATCAGATGCTCCTCAACATCGACGAGACCCACTTCTACGACGGCGGCTACCTGCAAGAGAACCTGGGCTACGCCCAGGCCCCCTTCAAGGTGGAGAACATCCCCCTGGCCGCCGTCATGGAGATAGTGGGGGCCGACGGCTGCCTGGAGATGGGCTGCGGCAAGGGCGACGTGCTCTTCCTCCTCAATCAGCGCGGCTACCCCCGGGTGCGCGGCCTGGACGTCAGCCCCCAGATCGTGGGGCAGGTCTGGCCCCCCATCGGCGACCGGGTGGACTGCGGCGACTTCCTGGGCCTGGCCCCCAGCTACCGCGCCCAGAACATGCGCTTCCGCACCTTCTGCGGCTTCGACATCTGGGAGCACCTGCACCCGGCCAAACTGGACGAGTACGTGCAAACCATGCTGGAGCTGGCCGAGGACGACGCCCTCTTTTTCTTCGTGGTCCCCGGTTATGGCGTGGACCGGGTCTGGGGCGAGCTGTTCCCCCTGGAGTTCGAGGAGAACCGCGCCGCCCTGGACGCCCGTCAACCCTTCACCCACCTGCTGGCCGCCAACGTCGAGCGCCCCATCCCGGTCAACGGGCACCTGACCTGGGCCCACTCCGAGTGGTGGGAAAAACTCTTCACCAGCCACGGCCTGGTGCGCTGTGTGGAATGGGAAGCCGACATACACAACTATTTCAACGGCTTCCTGCACCGCGCCCAGCAGAGCTTCTACCTCTTCCGCCGCGACACCCGCGCCGCCAAGAACCGCGAGCGCCAATCCACCCGGCGCGGGCTGACCCAGTTCCGCGTCTGGCACCTGCTCTACCTGCACCTGCGCTCGGTGCGCCGCTATGAGATGGAAACCGGGCAAAGGGTGGCCGACCCCGACCGCCTGGAGGTCTTCGCCGACATCAACCTGGAAAAACTCATGCTGGACATGGACGACTCCATCGGCCAGCTCTCCAAATGCCGCCCCTGGCAGGCCCGCTACCTGGTCAAACGCTTCCTGCCCCTGCACTGGAAAGCCCGCCTGCGCCGCTGGTTGCCTTTGTAAGAGGGAATACTGGGGGGAAACCCTTTTTGCGGCGCAAAAAGGGTCATCCGCACCCAAGCCCGCCTTTGGCAGGCTTGGGGCCCGCGCCCCCCCAAACCCCCCTTCCAAAAAAGGCGAGGGGGTTTCACGCAGGCTGCCATAGGGCGGGTTAGCGAGGCGTAACCCGCCATCCTCCACAAAAATCAAATGAATGGCCGCGTGCTTACACCAAGGCGCAGCGATAGTTTTCCTAGCAACCGTGTTTGTCCCCGCCCGTCTTGGCCTCCCTCAAACAGGGGGCCAGGGGGAGAAGATTCGCGCCGGAGCCGCCCAAACCGGCCCAGGCCTGGCCGCGCGTGGCTTGACGCAGGCGGGCCGGCCTGGTAGATTCGGCAGCAACTGAGTCTCAATTGCTATTATTTGGGGAAGGTTGGCATGCCCGGCGAGGCGGCACCAGCGCGCATCATCATCAAGGAGACCCGCCTGGCCCAGCTCACCGAGCGGGACGCCCCGGCCGAGGAGCTGGTCTGCCTCAACTCCTGCCAGGCCATCTCCTCCGAGATGCACCAGTTCGCCGAGTCCCTGGGCAAGGCCATCGACGCCCGCGACCACTTCACCCGCCTGCACTCGGAAGAGGTCGCCATCCTGGCCCATATCCTGGCCCTGGGCCTGGGTCTGCCCCCGGTCCTGGCCGACCGCATCCACATAGCCGGCCACCTGCACGACCTGGGCAAGCTGGGCGTGCCCGACAGCATCCTGCTCAAGCCAGGCCCGCTGACCCCCGAGGAATGGGAGATAGTCAAGCTCCACCCGGTCATCGGGGCCGAGATAATCGAGCCGGTGGAATACCTGGCCAGCACCGGCATAGTCCGCATGGTCCGGCACCACCACGAGCGCTATGACGGCGCGGGCTATCCCGCCGGCCTGGCCGGCCGCGAGATACCCCTGGGCTCGCGCGTCATCGCCCTGGCCGACAGCCTCTCGGCCATGCTGCAACAGCGCCCCTACCGGCCCCCCCTGGCCTTCGACCTGGCGGTGGCCGAGATATGCCGCAACGCGGGCGGCCAGTTCGACCCCCAGGTGGTGGCGGCCTTTCTGGCCTGCCGGGATCAGGTGCGCCTGGCCATGGACCGCCTCTAGACGCCCCTGGCCGCGCCCTGCAAATCCATCCCCCGCGCCTTGCCGCCCCACGCCGGCCTTGACAGGCATACCCGGCGGCGATAAATAAGAATTTCGCGCTTTGCGGGCCCATAGCTCAGTTGGTAGAGCCTCCGGCTCATAACCGGATCGTCCCTGGTTCGAGACCAGGTGGGCCCACCATCACCAGATTTGGAGACGCGCCATGGGATGTCCCGACAAAAGACGAGCCAAGCCCTCGCGAGGCCGCGTAACCAGCCAGGCATCCCTCTCACGGCGCCCCACCCCGGGGCGCCGGCCTAATTAAGAGCCATGGCCAAACCCAGGACCGCCCGCGTAGCCGATATCGTGAAATTGATGGAGGCCTGGGCTCCGTCCTGGAGCGCCGAGTCCTGGGACCGGGTGGGCCTGTTCACGGGCCAAGCCTCGGCCCCGGCCGGCCGGGTCTGGGTGGCCCTGGAGTTGGGCGACGAACTGCTGGCCCAGGCCCTGGCCGCCAAGGTCCAGATGCTGCTCTTGCACCACCCGCCCATGTTCAAGCCCTTGAACGACCTGCGCTCCGACCGTCCCGCCACCGCCCGTCTGCTCAAGGCCGCCCAAGCCGGCCTGGCCCTTTTCGCCGCCCACACCAACCTGGACGCCGCCCCCGGCGGGGTCAACGACGCCCTGGCCGCCCGGGCCGGGCTGCTTGACACGCGGCCGCTCACGGAGGCCGGGGCCGGGCGGATGGCCAAGCTGGTCGCCTTCGTGCCGGCGGACCATCTGGAGGCGGTGGCCCAGGCCTTGTTCGCGGCCGGGGCCGGGCGCATCGGAGAGTACCGGGACTGCTTTTTCCACGCCCCGGGCACGGGCGGCTTCCTGGCCCCGCCAGAGGGACGCCCCTTCGTGGGCCAGGCCGGCCAGCGCGCCCAGGCCGCCGAGGAGCGCCTGGAGGTTCTCCTGCCCTTGAGCCGGGTGGCCGGGGCCATTGACGCCCTGCGCGCGGCCCATCCCTATGAGGAACCCGCCCTGGACGTGTATCCCCTGCACAACGCGCCGGCCGGCCTGGGCCTGGGGCGGGTGGGGCGGCTGGAACCCGCCCAGGAGCCCGGCCAGTTCCTGGCCCGCCTGGCCCGGGATTTGGGCGCGGCCGCGCCCTGGCTGGCCGGGCGCTTGCCGGACAAGATCGAGCGCGTGGCCGTGCTGGGGGGCTCGGGCGGGGATCTGCTGGGCGCGGCCGCCCAGGCGGGAGCCCAACTTCTCGTTACCGGCGAGGCGCGCCACCACGCCGCCCAGGAGGCCGAGGACCTGGGAATCGGCCTGGCCTGCCTGGGGCACTACCAGACCGAGCTGGTGGTGGTCGAGCCCTGGGCCGCGCGAGTGCGAAAAGAATTAGACAGCGCTGGTCTCCAGGCCCAGGTGACGGCCTGGACCCAGCCCGCCGACCCCTGGCGGTTGCTTACTCTCTAGGAGGAAACGAGCCATGTTGGATCAGATACGGCTGCTCATACAGCTACAGGTGGTGGACAAGACCATGTTCGTGCTGCAACAGGAGGCCGCCGCCATCCCCGTGCGCCTGGCCGAGCTGAGCCTGGACCAGGACCGCCTGCAACAGGCCCTGGACGCCCGCCAGGCCGAGCTGGACCAGGTGGCCGCCCGGCGCAAGGACTTGGAGACCAACGGCGATGGCGTGCGCTCGCGCCTGCGCAAGGCCGACTCCCGCCTGATGGGGGCCAAGACCCAGCGCGAATACCGGGCGGCCAGCGCCGAGATTGACGAGGGCAAGGACGCCCTCAAGGCCACCGACGACATGCTGCTGGAGGTGATGGAGCGCTACGAGGCTCTGGAGAAGCAGGTGGCCAAGCTGGCCGAGCAACTGGCCCAGGTCAGCGCCCAGGTGGACGAGGAGCGCCAGGTGCTGACCAAGCGCGCCCAGGAGATAACCGCCACCCTGAGCCAGTTCGTGGACAACCGCCAGGCCATGGCCGACCAGGTGGAAAAGACCCTGCTGCGCGAGTACGACTTCATCCGCACCCGCCGCCAGGGCGTGGCCTTGGCCGCGGTCAAGGCCGGCACCTGCATGGTCTGTCACATGGACATCCCGCCCCAGCAGTTCAACGAGTTGCAGCGCCTGAACAAGATCATGACCTGTCAGTCCTGCAAGCGCCTGCTCTACTGGGCCGACGCCGAGCAGTTGGCCGACCTGACCACGTGAGCCGGCCCGCGCCCGGCCCCTGCGCCGCCCTCCTGGACCGCCTGGCCAGCAGCCTGCGCGGCCAGGGGCGGCTGCCCTCGCCGGCGGAGCTGGGGCTGGACCCCCTGGAACTGGCCCTCTGCCTGGAGCTGGCCGCCGCGCGTTGCCAGCCTGGCCCGCGCCCGGAAGAGCCCGCGCCGGACCCGCCTGAACCGCCCCCCGCCCCCCAGGCGGAGGCTGGGGCCAAAGCGGCGGAACAGTCCCTGATCCTCTACGCCGACGGGGCCAGCCGGGGCAACCCCGGCCCGGGCGGGGCCGGGGCCTGGCTCAGCACGCCCGCGGGCCAGGTGGTGGCCAGGCTCACCCGCTACCTGGGCATCGTCACCAACAACGTGGCCGAGTACCAGGCCCTCATCCTGGGGCTCACCGAGGCCAGGGCGCGGGGGGCCAGGGAGCTTCGGGTGCGCCTGGACAGCGAGCTATTGGTGCGCCAGATGCAAGGGGCCTATCAGGTCAAGAGCGCCAACTTGAAGCCCCTGTATCAGCAGGCCCGCGCGCTGGCCCGGGGCTTTGACTCCATCAGCTTCACCCACGTGCCCCGGGCCCAGAACGCCGAGGCCGACCGCCTGTCCAACCTGGCCATAGACCAGCGCCGCTAGAGGCCGCCCTGGCTCGGACGGCCCGCTTTTCTGGTAGAATCCAAGGCAACAGAGCCGGCCGGATGGCCGCCGGCCCCCCGTCAAAAGGGGGCGGGAGGAAAGTCCGAGCACCACAGGGCAGGGTGCTGGCTAACCGCCAGGGGGGGTGACCCCACGGCCAGTGCCACAGAAACAGACCGCCTCCGCATCCGCGGCGGCAAGGGTGAAAAGGTGAGGTAAGAGCTCACCAGCCCGGGCGGCGACGCCCGGGGCTAGGCAAACCCCACCCGGTGCAAGACCAAATAGGGGGGCGTCACAAGGGCGGCCCGTCCAAGCCCCCGGGTAGGTCGCTGGAGGCGCCGGGCAACCGGCGTCCTAGAGGAATGGCCATCGCCAGCCCGCAAGGCTGGCACAGAACTCGGCTTACAGGCCGGCTCTGTTACTTTCTTGCCTGTACCAGCCACGCGCGAGGCAGCATGAGCCTATCCCGGCCGCTCCAGCCGCCCCAACCGCCCCTGCTGGCCATAGGCCGCCGCCTGGCCCGCTTCCCCCAGTTCACCACCCTGGGGCTGCGCCCCAACCTGAGCGACTACAGCGCCTCCCAGCGCGAGCTGCTGCGACAGGCGGCCACGGTCTATTACCCCACCAACGCCTTCGCCGAGCAGTTGGCGGCCCTGGGCAAGCGCATCTTTCCCTCCCTGGCCTGCCACCAATTGGACGGGGACAAGATCAAGCAGACCACCCTGTTCAACCTGCTGGGCCTGCCCCACCCCCGCACCCGGGTCTTCTATGGCCGCCAGCGCCAGGAGATAGAGCAGCGCTTCGCCTATCCCTTCATCGCCAAGACCCCGCGCGGCTCGGCCCAGGGCCGGGGGGTGTATCTGATAAAAAACCGCGACGACCTGGCCGCCTATCTGGAGCAGCCCGCCAACCACCCGGCCTACATCCAGGAGCTTCTTCCCATCGATCGCGACGTGCGGGTGGTGGTCATCGGCTATGAGCCGGTGACGGCCTACTGGCGCATACCCCAGAACGGCGACTTCCGCAGCAACCTGGCCCAGGGCGCGCTCGCCGACTTCCACGGCGTGCCCGCCGCCGCCGTGGACCTGGCGGTCACGGCCGCCCGCCTGGCCGGCCTGGACGAGGTGGGGCTGGACGTGGCCATGGTGGAGGGCCAGCCCCTGCTCCTGGAGTTCAACGTCAAATACGGCCGCCAGGGGCCCAAGTCCGTGGGCATCGACGTGGTGGAGCTGGTGGCGCGCAAAATCCTGGCCGGAGAGCTGTGACATGAGCCAATATCAGCAGATCAGGGTGCGGGTGCAGGCGGTCTACCCCAAGGGCCTGGCCGAGGCCTTTCCCAACTTGCAGCGCGAGCTGGCCATGGTGGACAACCGCCTGCTCACCGAGAGCCCGCCGCTTATGGAACTGGTGCCGGTGCTGGTGCGCCTAAGCCAGGAGAAAAACCTGGAGCCCCGCCTGCAACAGGCCATCACCCGGCACGGCCAGAGGCTGGTGGACCTCTACCGCCAGATAGAGGAGGCCCTGGGCGGCTGGAAGCTCTCCCAGGCCGAGCGCCTGCTCAACGACCTGGACGAGGGCATGGCCGAGCTGGAGGCGGCCCTGGCCCCGGCCCGCCGGCCCCGCTAGAGCGGCTGCCGGACGGGCGTGCTTTCTTCCTTCTCACGCTGGAGGCGTACATGAAAAGGATGTGCATGGGCGTCGCGCTGCTGGCCTTGGCCGCGGCCTTTTGCCCCGCGGCGGCTTTGGCTGCCGAGCCGCCGGCCCGCTCGCAGGGCGGGGCCGTGCTGGTGCCGGTCTACTCCTTCATCCTGATTGGCGACAACGCCCGGCCCTTTCCCCTGGCCGCCACCCTGATTCTGCGCAACACCAGCCTGGACCAGGATATAACCTTGTTGGGGGTGGACTATCACGACTCCAACGGCAAGCTGCTCCAGCAGCACCTCCAGGCCCCGCAGACCATGCCGGCCCTGGGCTCGCTGGTCTTCACCGTGGCCGAATCGGAAAAGGCCGGCGGCCTGGGGGCCAAGTTCATCGTGAAATGGCGCAGCGCCCGGCCCGTGCCGCCGCTTTTGGCCGAGACGGTGATGATAGGCACCGCCAACCAGCAGGGCATCTCCTTCACCTCGCGGGGCCAGTCCCTGCCCGCCCAGCCCTGAGCCGAGGGGCGCGGGTCAGGGTTGGGTTTGCCCAGCCGAGGGCTCGGTGATATAGTTCCTCTTAACGGGGCGCTGGGCGCCCCGGCACCATACAAGGACGAGGTCACCCTCCATCCGGGCCTTGGGGGCCGGGATGGGTGGGGTCGCTTTTACCTTTTGGTTTAGCCGGGAGGGCATGTTGGACCGCAACCTCATAACCCGCCAAGGACACGAACGCCTCAAGGTGGAGCTGGATCACCTGCGCAAGGTGGAGCTGCCCAGGAACGTGCAGGCCATAGCCGAGGCCCGCGCCCACGGCGACCTCTCGGAGAACGCCGAGTTTCACGCCGCCAAGGAGCGCCAGTCCATCATCAGCGCCAAGATGTGCGAGATAGAGGGCCTCTTGGCCAACGTGGAGGTGGTGGACCCCCTGCCCACGCCCCAGGGCCGGGTGGTGTTTGGCGCCCTGGTCACGGTCTATGACCCCCAAGCCGACCAGGAACTGCGCTATCAGATCGTGGGATCGGCCGAGAGCGACGCCAGCTTGGGGCGCATCTCCATGACCTCGCCCATCGGCATGGCGCTCTTGGGCAAAGAGGAAGGCGACGAGATACGTTTCCAGACCCCGGGCGGCAAGCGGGTGCTGGAGATCGTGGAGGTCGTCTCCGCCGAGTGAGGGCCAGGTACTGGCCCAGACGGTTGTTTAACGCATAAACGGGCGGGG
>CAZLSD010000073.1:11313-13139 GCA_964561775.1 uncultured Desulfarculus sp.
CCCCGGAAAAAATCTGGGCCCGGTCTCCCCTGGCGGGGAGACCGGGCCCAAGGGGTAGGCGACCCCTGGGTGGCTACTTGTTGATCCGGCTTTCCTTCTTGAGCAGGTGGGTGAAGAAGGGGCTGAAGGCGAAGCCCGGCGCGCCGGCCAGGGTGGGGCGCACGGGGACCATGACCTTCTGCGGGGCCTTGGTGAAGAGCGCCAGGCCGGCGCTCACCGCCAGCAGGCAACCGGCCAGGATGTAGGCGGCCTGGAAGCTGCCGGTGGCGGCCACGATCGTCTGGGAGAGCTTGGGCAGCACGAAACCGCCCACGCCCCAGGAGGTGAAGACCAGGCCGTAGTTGACGCCGAAGTTCTTGACCCCGAAGTAGTCCTTGGTGGCCGAGGGGAAGAGCGAGAGGTTGGTGCCGTAGTTGAAGCCGATGAAGGTGGCGGCGAAGACGATGTAGGCCGCGCTGGTGGCCCCGCTCCAGAGCAGGGAGAACATCACCAGGGATTGCATGCCCAGCATGATGGCGGCGGTGCGGGTGCGCCCGATCTTGTCGGAGACGATGCCCGCCACCACCCGGCCGCCGGCGTTGCCGATGGCCATCAGGGCCACCACCACCCAGGCCATGGCCCCCATGCTCTGCTTGGCCATGCCGGCCACGTTGCCGATGATCATGAGGCCAGCGCCCGAGCCCACGCAGAAGAGGAACCACAGCTTGTAGAAGGCCATGGTCTTGACCATCTGGCCTGGGGAGTATTCCTGCACGTGGGCCTTGGCCGCGGGGACGCCGTTGGCCGTGGCCGGAACCTCGGGCTTGTAGCCCTCGGGCGGGTTGACCAGGAACTGGGCCAGCACGCAGACCACCACCAGGAAGCCGCCACCGAAGATCATCATGGCGTTGCTGAGGCCGAAATCGCCGATGAGGAATTCGGAGAGCGGGGCGATATAGACCGAGGCCAGACCGAAGCCGGCCACCACGATGCCGGCGATGAGGCCGGTCTTGGAAGGCGCGAACCACTTGATGGCCGGCGGGGTGGCCGAGGCGTAGCCGAAGCCCAGGCCCATGCCGGTCAGCACGCCGAAGCCCAGCACCCAGGTCAAGAGCGAGTAGCTCAAGGAGCTCCACATCAGGCCCAGGCCGGTCAGGATGCCGCCGATGACCGCGGTGAAGCGGGGCGAGAGCTTGTCTTGCAGGCGGCCGGCGAAGATCATGGTGCCCGCGAAGACCAGGCAGCAGACCGCGTAGGGGTCGTTCAGGTTGGCCAGTTCCCAGGTGAAGCGTCCGTCGTGGGCCTTGATGGAGGCCGCGATGGACTCCTTGAAGATGCTCCAGGTATAGAGGATGCCCAGGGCCAGGTTGATGCCCAACCCGGCCAGAGTCACCGTCCAGCCCTTGTTCTGTATCTGGCTCATGATTCACCGTCCCGTGCTTTGGTGTGAAGCGAGGCGGGGAGAAGGGTCTGGCCTCGTTTTGCCAGCTATTATTAGCATTATTCGAGCCAATAAACGATTAGCCATTGATTGCGAGCTGATAAGAAAAATCTCTATGAGGGCGGAGGCTCTGGCGCGGGGTCTGAGTTAGAAGAAATTCTATCAGAATTGGCAACTTTGCCATATCTAACGCTGGCGGTCATGGCTTGGAAGAAAGCTCAAGAGGGGTTTGGCCTGGGCGCGGGATTCCCGCCAGCTGCCGGCTGTCACGCCGCTTGCGCGTGCGGCAAGGGTGGCTGGGGGCTTGGCCGCGCAAGCGGGCGCGCCAGCCGGCAGACGCCAGAGCGGTGCGCTAGGTGTCGTTAGCAAGGACGTTGTTCACAGTTCATGATCCTAGAGATGGGTG
>CAZLSD010000074.1:0-4629 GCA_964561775.1 uncultured Desulfarculus sp.
GTGTTTGGTCATCCCCCCTATTAGCCCCCCGCCAAAGTTTTTTGGGGAGGGGTCCGGGGAGGGGCTTTTTTTCAAAAAAGCCCCTCCCCGGCAACTCTTCTCAAACAGCCTTCGCCTTATTCCCCGCGCTGAAGAACCCGTTGTTGCGGTAGCGGTCCTTGAGTTCGCCCAGCTTGCCTTTGTTCCAGGAGGAGATGCG
Source organism: uncultured Desulfarculus sp. (assembly GCA_964561775.1). Taxonomy (GTDB): domain Bacteria; phylum Desulfobacterota; class Desulfarculia; order Desulfarculales; family Desulfarculaceae; genus JACRDC01. Next base: position 200 of record CAZLSD010000074.1, read on the forward strand.
GGTGAAGTAGCCGGTGATGCGGGTGATTTGCTCCACATCCTGGGAGCCGCAGGCGGGGCAGGTGTCCACCAGGCCGCGTTCGTTGCGTCCGCAGGCGCGGCAGCAGGTGAATTCGGGGGAGAACGCCACCTGGTCGTTCTTGGTTTCGCGGAAGATCTTGATGACGAAGTTGGCCAGGGATTCCTTGGAGGGGCGTTGCTCGCCCAGCCAGACATGGGTGAGGGCGCCGGCCTCGATGATGGGGTGGAAGCGGCCTTCCAGCTTGACGCGCTCGATGGGGTTCAAGTTGGAGCCCACGTTGAAGAGGGTGGAGTTGGTGTAGTAGACCTCGCCCTTGAAGATGTCGCCCTTGACCACGTGGCGGGCGTCCTCGTGGTGGTGTTTGAGGTCCAGCTTGGCGAAGCGGTAGGCGGTGGACTCGGCCGGGGTCTGCTCCAGGACGAAGCGCATGTTGTGGCGGCTGGCGTAGTGGTCGCACAGGAGTTTCATGTGGGCGATGATCTCCAGGCCGAAGCGCAGGGCCTCCTCGGAGTCGTGGAGTTCCTGGCCTTTGTGCTGCTTGACCATTTCATTTAAGCCCACCATGCCGACCAGATAGGTCACGCGGTGCATGCGCAGGTAGGGCTGGCCGTCCAGCTCCAGGGCCAAGAGGGCCAGGGGTCCGGTGGGGCCGTGGTCCAGGAGCTCCTGGATGAAGCGGCGTTTTTGCAGGTGGGCCTGCACGGCCAGCTCCACCTGTTTGCGCAGCAGGTGGAAGAGCTTGGCGTCGTCGCCCGCCGCCTGGTAGGCCACGCGGGGCAGGTTGATGGTGACGTTCTGCAGGGCGGAGTAGCGCATCTTCCAGGGGGTCTTGGCGTCTTCGATGTCGCTCTTTTCCAGCTTGAAGGAAAGCCGGCAGCACTCGCTGATCTTGGCGGTCTCGCCGCGGTCGAAGACGAAGTAGGTGTTGCCCTTGTCGCAGGCCACCTCGCAGATGTGGTGCAGGAAGTCCATGTGTCCTTCGGTCTTGAAGAACTTCTCGGTGATGTGCACCAGGGGCTTGGGGAAGAAGAAGGGGCGTCCCGCGCCGTCGCCTTCCTTGTAGACCTCGAAGAGCTTCCAGACGAAGCGCTGGGCCTCTTTCTCGTACTCGGCATAGGTCTTGCCGGTGTACTGGCCGTTGGGGCCGATGGCCGGCACGTCCTCGAAGTGCTTGGGGACTTCCCAGTACAGGTTGATATCGGTGAAGATGGCCTGGCCGCCGCGGGCCACGGCCTGCTGGGAGAACTCGAAGATGAGCATCTGGGCGATCTGCTTGACCTCGCGGTCGCTCAGGCCTTCCAGATAGGGGGCGAAGAAGAGGTTGACGGCGTCCCAGCCGATGGCTCCGGCGAAGTTGGATTGCAGGGCGGCGGCGAACTTGACCATGTGGGCCAAGAGCACCTCGGCGTGCTTGGCCGGTTTGGCCAGGGCCAGGGAGTTGGGCAGGTTCAGGCCGTATTTCTTTATGTATTCCAGGCTTTGGCCGGAGCAGTAGGGCCGGTCCACGAAGCCCAGGTCGTGCAGGTGGATGTCGCCGCGCATGTGGGCGTCGCCCACCTCGCGGGAGAACACGTTGATCAGCGCGTATTCCTTCTTGATGGACTCGGCCAGGGTAAGGTTGGTGGCCTCGGGGCCGTGGGGCACGTTGGCGTTTTCCTTGTTGGGCAGGCGGATCATGTTGTCCACGTCAAAGAGCGGCACGCCCAGGCGGGTGTGTTGCAGGCGCTCTTCTTCCAGGCCGCGCTCGATGAGCTTGTAGTTGACCAACTCGCGGATGAGCGGCGCGGTCACCATCTTGATGCCGGCCTGGGCGATCATGGTCTCGATCTCGGTGGCGATCTGGCGGGCGGTGCCCTCGTCCAGGCGGGTTTCGCGGATGAGCGCGTCTTCTATGCGTCCCCGGTCCCAGGAGTCCATCTCCTGGGCGGATGAGCGGACAAAGAGGGCCATGTCCGTGGTTTCGCTGCCCTGGACCGGTTTATCGCTGTTTGCGCCTTCCACCACCGTGAGTCTGGCCATGTCCGCTCTCCCGCCTAAGCCGTTGTTGGGGTCCCGGCTCGCCCGCCGCAACCATGTGGCATCTTTCGTAGCATCTTTGTAGCATGTTTGTAGCATCATCTAGTACGAAATCAGAGATACACCACTAGATGTGGTGGCGTCAATCTTAAAAATGCTAGTTAAGAATTTTTACTAAATTTTTGATTGGCCAAGCCAATCAGCCGGTACAAGCCAGCCTAGGCCAGGCCGGGAGGACAAGGTGGCGGGGAAAAACAGGCGGGCTTGGAGCGGGCGCGCGGCCCGCCCCAAGCCCGGGGGATGCGTTGCCTTAAGGCTGGAGCGCTACTTGTCGGCCTCGGGGGTCTGCTCGGACTCCATGGCCGCCAGCTTGGCCTTGAGTTCGGCCACTTCCTTCTTGTACTTGTCCACGTCGTCGCCAGCGGGGACAAAGGGCTCGCGGGCGGCTTCCATCTCGGCCCGGCGCTTGTCCTTCATTTCCTCGGCCCCCAGATAGGTGGCCAGGGCTCCGCCCAGGATGAGGATGGGGGGAATGGCGCCTTGGAGCAGGTAAATGAAATCTTCCCACCAGCTAAGCAGACCGATGACGCCCAGAAGCAGGGCGGCCACACCACCCACCAAAGCCACCATGGCCAGACCTCCTACGCATAGGGATAGGGAACCTTATCGGGCGCTGCACGCAAGGGCGGGCTGTCTGCGGACAGGCGCGCCGCTTAATTCAGAATTAGCATGGCCTGGCGAAGGCTGTCAATGTTTTCGCCAGGGGGATAAAGGGCTCAGCGCCGCCAGGCCCCGGTGACGCGGGCGTCGCCCGCCCCCAGGGAGACGAGCAGGCGCTGGAACTCCTGGGGGTTGGGCACGCCGAAGAGCTTCATGGCCGGCTCGGCCTGGCCTTCCACGTAGAGGTGCACGTGGGCCACGCCCAAGAGGCGCTGGGTGACGCCTCGGCGCAGGTCGATGCGGCGGATGTCGGCGATGGCCAGGCTTATCTCGCCGGCGGGGGGCAGGCTCGTCAAGGCCGTGATCCGGGCGGCGTCGATCTTATAGAGGCTGCCCAGGCGCTTGTAGAGGATGAAGGCCAAAAAGCCCAGGGCGATGATGCGGGATAGCCCCGGCCCCACCAGGGCGTCGGGATTGAGCTCCGGCCCCAGGGCGAAGATGAGCACGCCCAGAAAATAGACCGCGAAGGACTTCCAGGCCGGATGGAAGGAGGCGAACTGGCCCATCTCGCTTTCTCGCATGCTTGGCTGGCCTTTTCAAATGCGGGGTGGCTCCAACTTATCCCGGCCTGGGGCCCAGGTCAAGCCCTTGGCCTGGCGCTTGACCGGCGGCCGCCGCATGGCATATGCTGACGGCAGGTTATGGGGGGTAGAAGCTCATGCGGCAGGCCATGTTGTACGAGCAGGCATCCGAAGGCAAGGTTCGCTGCCATCTGTGCGCCCACGGCTGCCTCATCGCCGAGGGGGGCCGGGGCATCTGCCAGGTGCGGGTCAACCAGGGCGGCGTGCTCTATTCCCTGGTGTGGGGCAAACCCATCTCGGGCAATCCCGACCCCATCGAGAAAAAGCCCCTGTTTCATTTCCTGCCCGGCACCCGCTCCTACTCCATCGCCACGGTGGGCTGCAATTTCCAGTGCGGCTTTTGCCAGAACTGGGACATAAGCCAGTATCTGCGCGAGGGGGGCGCGGAGGTCCCCGGCGGCGGCCCCGGCGGATCCCTGGTGGAGCCGGCCGCCGTGGTGGCCCAGGCCCAGGCCATGGCCTGCGCCTCCATCAGTTACACCTACACCGAGCCCACCATCTACTTCGAGTACGCCCATGACTGCATGAAGCTGGCCGTGGAGCAGGGGCTTAAAAACGTCTTCGTCAGCAACGGCTATGAAAGCGCCCAGTGCGTGGAGGCCTGCCAGGGGCTCTTGCACGCGGCCAACATAGACCTGAAGGCCTTCCGCGACGAGTTCTACAAGAGCGAGTGCAAGGCCAGGCTGCAACCGGTGCTGGACACCCTGATCCGCATGCACCGGGCCGGCATCTGGCTGGAGATCACCACCCTGCTCATCCCCGGCAAGAACGACGAGCCCCAGGAACTGAAGGAACTGGCCGGCTTCATCGTGCGCGAGCTCTCGCCCCAGGTGCCCTGGCACGTCAGCGCCTATCTGCCCCGCTACAAGTACGTGCAGGGCGGGCCGCCCCCCACCCCGGTCAAGGCCCTGGAAAAGGCCGCCCAGATCGGGCGCGAGGCCGGGCTGATGTACATCTACGCCGGCAACGTGCCCGGCCACAGCAGCGAGAGCACCCCCTGCCCCTCTTGCGGCCACCGGGTGGTGGGGCGCAAGGGCTATGCCGTGCACCACGTGGAGCTTAACGACGGCGCCTGCCCCAATTGCGGCCAGG
>CAZLSD010000074.1:4729-13031 GCA_964561775.1 uncultured Desulfarculus sp.
CCGGGCAGCGGCCACCGCGGCCGCCTGCGCGACAAGTTCCTGGAGCACGGCCTGGCCAAGTTCACCGACCAGGAGGTGCTGGAGCTGCTCTTGACCCTGGCCACCCCGCGCCAGGACTGCAAGCGGCAGGCCCGCGAGCTGTACAGCCATTTCGGCTCCCTGCGCGGGGTTCTGGAGGCCGAGCCCCGGGAGTTGGCCCAGGTCAAGGGGGTGGGGCCCAAGAACGTGCTGGGGCTCAAGCTCGTCCCCGCCGTGGCCCGGCGCTATCTGGAGGACCGCCTGCTAACCGGCGCGGCCCTGCGCGACGCCCAGGACGCCGCCGAGTACTTGCTTCTGACCATGCGCGGGCTCAAGCAGGAGGTCTTCCGCCTGCTGCTCTTGGACGCCGGCCGCCGGGTGCTGGCCAGCGAGGACATCTCCCTGGGCACCCTGGACCAGGCGGCGGTATATCCCCGCGAGGTGCTGGCCCGGGCCTTGGCCAAGGGGGCCTGGGGCCTCATCTGCGCCCACAACCACCCCTCGGGCGACCCCGCGCCCAGCTCCCAAGACCTGGAAGTGACCCGCCTGCTCTACCAGGCCTGCCGGGCCGCCGGGCTGGAGATGGTCGACCATGTCATCGTGGGCGAAAGCGGGCTATACTCCTTTGCCCAGGAGGGGCGGCTGGCCGCCCTGGCCGCCCAGTATCAGGCCTTGGGCCTGTGAGCCAAACAACCAAGCGGCCCCAAGCCCAGCGGGCCGATTTTAGCGGGAGTTGGCCGATGGAAGCCAAAGACAGGCTGATCTTCGCCCTGGACGTGGACTCCACCGCCGAGGCGGTGGGGCTGGTGCGTCTGCTGCATACGGCGGTGGGGGTCTTCAAGGTGGGGCTGGAGCTGTTCGTGGCCGCCGGGCCGGAGGTGCTCATCGCCCTGCGCCAGGCCGGGGCGCGCGCCCTCTTCCTGGACTTGAAGCTGCACGACATCCCCGCCACCATGCGGGCGGCGGCCAGGACCGCCTCCGCCCACGGGGTGGAGCTCCTGACCTGCCACTGCGACCAGGCCGGCATCTTCAGCGGCCTGGACCTGGGGCGCACCCGCCTCTTGGGCATCACCGTGCTCACCAGCCTGGGGGCCGAGGATCTGGCGGCCATGGGCTATCCTCCGGGCTTGAGCGATCCCAAGGCCCTGGTGCTGCACCGGGCGCGCCTGGCCCTGGCGGCGGGCTGCGCCGGGGTGGTCTGCTCCGGCCACGAGGCGGCCCAGGTGCGCGCCGCCCTGGGGCAAGACGCCCTGGTGGTCTGCCCCGGCATCCGCCCGGCCAAGCCCGGCATAGGTCCCGATGATCAGAAACGGGTGGTCACCCCCGAAATGGCCATCTCCGCCGGGGCCAGCCACATCGTGGTGGGCCGCCCCATCCGCCAGGCCCCCGACCCCCTGAAGGCCGCCCAGGAGGTGGTGGCGGGCATCGGCGCCGGCCTGGCGGGCAGGTAGGTTGCGATTTTGGCTCAACCAGGGAAAAGCATGCCACATTCGTTCATTGCCTACATAGACGAGGCAGGTGATGAGGGTTTCGCCTTTAATAAAGGCAGTAGCCAATGGTTCGTTCTAGCCGCGTTGATCCTGCGCGCCGGTAACGAGCCTGATTCGGTGAAGTTAGTGGACAGAGCCAGGGAAGTCTTTGCCAGGCCGCGCGAATATGTGTTGCATTTCAAAAAGCTAAAGCACCAGCAACGCGTGTATCTGGTTGGCGAGATCGCAAAGTTGCCGGCTAGGCTGGTATGTGTTTGTATCCACAAGCCAAGTCTGACTGCGCAAGAAACCTTTGGGGAAAGATACCGTCTTTATTACTATGGCACTCGCTATCTACTTGAGCGCATATCGTGGTTGGGGCGGGATCACAAAAAGCCAAGTGATGGCACCAACGGGCTGGTTGAATTGATTTTTTCCAACAGGTCGGGAATGTCCTATGAGGAACTTCGTGCCTACTTATCCCACCTGAGGGAGAAAACCGGCCCGTTGAGCGTCACCATTGATTGGGATGTGATATCGGAAAATTCGGTCTCAGCCTTCAACCCCAGTAAAAGAATGGGGCTGCAACTGGCTGACGCCGTTGCCAGTTCCGTATTCAAGGCTTTGGAAGTGGATGCCTTTGGATACACCGAGCCGCGTTACGCTCAGATGCTGACCGCAAAATACTACCGTCATCGAGGGAATATCAAGGGGTATGGGATTAAACTATGGCCTAGACAAACAGAAGTCCACACCGACTTGGGTCAGTCATTGGACTGGTTGACCAATCTATAAAACATGCGGGTCCCGGGCTATAGGATCCCACGCTATCTGCGCTGCCGCCTTAAGGCGACCTATAGTTGTCCCACGCATACCCGCCTCTTTAGTCTGTCTATTAATTAGCTAAAAGTCAATGCCCATTTTTGCTTATTCCGTACCAACCATGTAGGTTTGCGGCCTATTATTGACGCTATCCCAGCCCCCTGGTAAGGTTGAAGCACTTTAGCAGGTTAGGTGGGCCATGGCAGAGGTCATCGACCTCAATCCATTCGAGGCCAGGGAGCGCAAGCGCCTCAAGGAGGACGCCTCCAAGCGGGCGGCCGCGGTGGCGGGCGCGCTCTCCTGCGGCCTGTGCCCGCGCCGCTGCGTGCACTGCGGCCAGGCCATCGAGACTCCCCAGCCCCCTCCGGCCGACGCCCCCTATCCCTTCTGCTCCGAGTGCCTGCAAGAGCTCATGGCCTTCAAGCGACGGGAAAAGGGCAAAGCCCCCAGCGAGGCCTTCTGGCACACCGACGAATGGGCCGACATGTGGCGCAACTGGCTGGCCTACATGAAGGCCAGCGATGATTTCCGGCGCTCCGCCGCCTTCCTGCGGCTGATGAGCCTCAACCAAGACTAGCCCCGGCCCGCCGGGGGACGAGGAGATGGAACCATGATTGGTGGCTTGGGCATGCCGGAACTCCTGGTGATCCTGGTCATCGTGCTCATCATTTTCGGCGCGGGCAAGCTGCCCCAGATCGGCGGCAACATCGGCAAGGCCATCAAGAACTTCAAGAGCGGAGTGGGCGAGGAAAAGGTCGAGGACAACGCCGCCCAGGCCTCCACCGAGAAGATCGAGGAAAAGCCCGCCGCCGACAAGGCCAAGTCATGATCGCCCCCAGCTTCACCGAGATACTGGTCATAGGCCTCATCGCCCTGGTCATCTTCGGGGGAGCCAAGCTGCCCCAGGTGGGCGACGGCCTGGGCCGGGCCATCAAGAACTTCAAGCGCGGCCTGGGCGGCCAGCAAACCGACGACCGCCCGGCCAGCGGACAGCCCACCCCGCCGGAGCCAAACCGCGACGGCAAGCCCCAGGCTTAGAGCCCGGCAGCTTCTTCCCGCCCCCTTGCGGAGCCCCCGCGGGGCTCCAAGCCTCAAGCCGTCAGGTTAACTGGACAATCACCCCGCCATCACCCTTGGGCCTGATTATTGCTACCCGATAGCCCGTTCACCGCCGCGCCCCAGGCCCGCCCGGCCCCGGCCAGGCAAACTGCCCCAATTGGCGCTTTAAATTGGCGGTTTAGCCTGTAAGTCCGACCCCGGTTGTGGTAATAAAAAAGCAGGCTCCCCCTTAGGGGACAGGCTGAAGCAGAGACAAGGGTGAAGAGTCATGGCCCGCCCTGCCGATGACAAGGACCAGAAACCGCGCGGTGGCGACCGGCCGCCCCTGCCCAGCCAGAAGGAGCTGTTCCTGGCCTGCCTGCGCCCGGGCACCCACGTGGACCTGGTCATCCGCCGCGACGAGGACGAGGAATCCGTGGAGGCCCGCGGCTCCATGCTCCACGACATCTCCCGCGACCGCAAGATCATCCTGGCCCAGACCTCGCCGCCCCTGAACCGCTCCTTCATCGGCCAATACCTGGAAGTCACCTTCCTGGTGCGTCTGGACGACGTGCCCGGCGGACGCCTGCTGCGCGTGGGCTATGCCACCAAGCTCCTGGAGGTCATCCCCGACTACCAGTTGGGAGCCAACCTGAGCGAGCCGGTGCTGGTGGTGGACCTGCCGCCGCGCCTGGACGAAACCAGCCTGCGCATGCACTTCCGCGTGGTGCCGCCCCTGGAGCTGGGGCTCAAGGCCTTCGTGGGGGCCTCCACCCTGCGCAACGTCATCGAGGCCGAGGCCGGCCAGTTCGACCGCCTGGTGCGCAGCGAGCTGTGGAACCGCGAGAAACACCCCAAGCTGGTCATACGCGACCTGACCGAGGCCGTGCGCCAGCTGGTGGAGCGGGTGTCCCGCCGGGTGGAGGACGTCAAGCAGGCCGAGGTGGCCGACATAAGCGAGGGCGGTCTGCGCCTGGTCCACCCCACCGGCTGGGACCTGGCCGACCAGGCCCGCCTGGACCTGACCCTGGTCTGGGGCGACGACACCCTGGACCTGGAGGCCAACGTGGTGCGCACCGGCCAGGTGGAGATTAGGGGCAGCCGCGCCAAGAACTTCGCCTGCCTGCGCCTGGCCAATCCCCCCGTGGAGGTTAGGCGCAAGCTCTCCAAGCTGGTAAACGGCATCCTGCGCAAGGAACTAGCCAAACGCGCCGAGGAAGACCTCTAGCCCCCGCCCGGTCTGGACACTCCCGGACCGGCCCCCGGCCGGTCTTTCTTTTGCCCGCCCCGCGGATATAATAGCCGCCATGAACCAGCCAAAATCCCCGCAAATCCTGGAAACCACCCTGCGCGACGGCAGCTACGCCATCAACTTCCAGTTCACCGCCGCCGACACCGCCATCATCTGCGCCGAACTGGAGCGGGTCGGCTTCGATCTCATAGAGATAGGCCACGGCGTGGGCCTGGGCGCCTCGCAAAAAGGCAAGGGCCAGGCCGCCGAGAGCGACGAGACCTATATGCGCGCCGCCGCCGAGGCGCTTTCCCGCGCCCGCTTCGGCATGTTCTGCATCCCCGGCATCGCCGAGCTAGGCCACGTGGACATGGCCGCCGACCTGGGCATGGGCTTCATCCGCGTGGGCACCGACGTGACCGCCATCGAGACCGGACGCCCCTTCATCGCCCGCGCCAAGGCCAAGGGCATGTACGTCTCCTCCAACCTGATGAAGTCCTATGCCCTGGCCCCGGAGGCCATGGCCGAAAAAGCCCTGCTGCTGGAAGACTACGGCGCGGACCTCTTGTGCGTGGTGGACTCGGCCGGCGGCATGCTGCCCCATGAGCTGGAGAGCTACTTCCACGCCATACGCGCCCGCTCAAACATCCCCCTGGGCTTCCACGGCCACAACAACCTGGGCCTGGCCGTGGCCCATTCCCTGAAAGCCGTGGAGCTGGGCGCGGTGGTGGTGGACAGCTCCCTGCAAGGCCTGGGGCGCAGCTCGGGCAACGCCCCCACCGAGCAGCTCCTGGTGGCGCTCACCCGCCTGGGCCATGACCTGGGCATCGACCCCATCGAGGTCATGGACATCGGGGCCAAGTACATCCGCCCCCTGATCCGCCGCGGCGGCCACGCCTCCCTGGACCTGGTCTCCGGCTATGCCCAGTTCCACTCCTCCTACATGGGCGTCATCCGCCAATACGCCAGCCGCTACCGGGTGGACCCCCGCCGTCTCATCCTCCGCCTCTGCCAGGTCAACAAAATCGAGGCTCCCCCCGCCCTGGTGGAAAGCCTGGCCCAGGAACTCTCCGCCACCTGCGACGAGGTCTTCTCCGCCCGCTACGACTTCGACGAGTACTTCGGCGATGAACAGAGCTGACGGCAATGCGGGGGGAGCTTTCTTGAAAGAAAGCTCCCCCCGCGCCCCCCGCAAAGAACTTTATCCGGATAGCGCCAATTGCTCAGAACCGCTTAAGCGGTTCTTTCCCAATTGGCGCTATCCGGCTGAAGCTCCTTGGGGCGCGAGGGGCAGGGCTTCCGTTCAGGAACGCCCAGGGCGGCCAAGAGGGCCCGCGGCCAAGGCGCGGGTTTTGTTTGGCGCGGCCGAGGAGCCTTCCCCCCGCGCCCCGGTTGGAGCCCCACCCCCGCGCGGCCTCCTTCTTGGTAGGGGCGGGGTTTACCCCCGCCCGCTCTTCGTCTCGCAGCCAACGGCAAGATTGGAAACCCGCCATGCCCGGCCGCGCTGACCTGCTGGACATCTTCGCCCGCCAGGGCGGCCGCCCCTGCCTCATCGACCCCGGCCGGGGCCTGGAGCTTAGCTATGCCCAGCTGGCCGGCCTGGCCATGCAGCTGGCCCGCGTGCTGGACGCCCAAGGCCACCGCCCCGGCCAGCGCCTGGCCCTGCTCCTGCCCAACTGCCCGGAGATGGCCGCCCTCTACCTGGCCTGCCTTTTGACCGGCCGGGTGGCCTCGCCAGTCAACCCGGCCCTGCACCCCCGCGAGATAGCCTTCATCCTGGCCCACTGCGGGGCTTCCCTGCTGGTGGCCGCGCCGTCCACCTTGGCCCTCTTGGAGCCGGAACTGGCCGCCAATCCGCCCTGGGGCATCCTGTGCCTGATTCCCCGGGGAGAGCAGACGCCAGCCCCGGCCGGCCCGCCCGCCTGGCGCTGGAGCGAGGACTTGGACTTGGAGGCCGCCTTGCCCCCCGCCCCGCCCGAGGGCCTGGCCAGCATCCACTTCACCTCCGGCACCACCGGCCGCCCCAAGGGCGTGGTCCACACCAGTCAAAGCCTGGTCATGGCCGCCCAGGGCTTCAACCGCCACCTGGGCTTTGACCAGCGCACCCGCATGTATCACGTGCTGCCCATGGCCTACATGGCCGGGTTCCTGAACACCCTGCTCTGCCCCTGGCTGGCCGGGGGCGCGGTGGTGCTGGGGCGGCAGTTCGACGCGCTCTCCGCCCTGCGCTTCTGGGAGGCCCCGCAAGCCCAGGGGGTCAACACCCTCTGGCTGGTGCCGGCCATGCTGGCCGCGCTCTTGGCCGCCGACCGGGGCGAGTTGGGCCCGCGTTTTTGCCGGGAGCAGGTGGCCGCCCTCTGCGTGGGCACCGCGCCTTTGCCCCCCAGTCTGGCCCGCCAATTTGAAGAGCGCTACGGCGCGCGCGCCCTGGAGTCCTACGGTCTTTCCGAGACCCTGTTCTGCGCCAGCAACGCGCCCGGCTTCCCCGGCCTGCCCGGCTCGGTGGGACGTCTGCTCACGGGCGTGGAGCTGGACTTCCGCGACGAACAAGGTGAAAGCCTGCCCCCCGGCCAGGAGGGGCAGATATACCTCCGCTCGCCCTTCAACATGGCCGGCTACCTGGACTACCAGACCCAGGAGCCCGTGGCCCCGCCTCAGTGGTTCCCCTCCGGCGACCTGGGCCGCCTGGACGGGCAAGGCCATCTCTTCATCACCGGGCGCCTCAAAGACCTCATCATCCGCGCCGGGACCAACTTGAGCCCGCGCGCCGTGGAGGAGACCATCTTGGAGCACCCCGCCGTGGCCCAGGCCGCCGTGGTGGGGCTGCCCCACGCGCTCTATGGCGAGGAGGTGGCCGCGGCCCTGGTGCTCCGGCCAGGCCATGATATGGATAGCGAGCGCCCCGGGCTCATCGCCCTGTGCCGCCAGCGCCTTAGCCCGGCCGCCCTGCCCACCCGCTGGCTGGCGCTAAGTGACCTGCCCAAGAACCAGACCGGCAAGGTGATGAAGGACCAGGTCAAGGCCGCCTTCGCCGCCTCCGCCAGACCAGGAGAATAGCCATGCCCCGCCGCCTCGTGGATTTGAGCCTGCCCATCGCCCCAGGCATGCCCCGCTTCCCCACCTATTGGCACCCCGACGTGGAGGTGGAGGTCCTGGGGCGCATCCCCAGCGAGGGACGGGAGACCCGCCGCCTGGTGCTGGGCACCCACACCGGCACCCACCTGGACGCCCCCCGCCACTTCATAGAGAACGGCCCCGACGTGGCCAGCCTGCCCCTGGACACCCTGGTGGGTCCGGCCACGGTGCTGGACTTCTCCGGACTGGCCCCCGGCTCCGAGCTGGGCCTGGAGCGCTTGGCCGCGGCCCTGGGCGGTGATGTCCCCCAGCGCCTCATCCTGCGCTTTGACTGGTCCAGCCGCTGGCAGACCCCGGCCTACTATGTGGATCATCCCTATCTCAGCCAGGAGGCGGCCCGCTGGCTGGTGGCCGAAGGCTTGCGTCTGCTGGCCATGGACACCCCCACCCCGGACAATCCCCAGGACGGCCGGGGCACGGCCCAGGACTCGCCGGTACACAAGATTTTCCTCTCCGGCGGGGTGGTGCTGGTGGAGTATCTGGCCAACCTGGCCAGCTTAAGCCGGAGCCAAGTGCAGATCATCGCCCTGCCCCTGCCGCTCACCGGGGCCGACGGCTCGCCCATCCGCTGCGTGGCGCTGGAGGAGGA
>CAZLSD010000075.1:0-5314 GCA_964561775.1 uncultured Desulfarculus sp.
GTACTGGCGGGTGGCGTCCTCGTAGCGGCCTTGGCGGCGGTAGAGTATGCCCAGGGAATTGTAGATATTGATGGTGCTGGGGTTGATCTTGAGCACTTCCTTGAGCACGTGCTCGGCGTTGCCGTCCATCTTCTTCTCGGAATAAATCTCGGCGGCGCGCTGCAAGCTGGCCTGGGCCATGCGCTTGTTGCCCAGGCGCACGTAGCAATCGCCCATCTTCTCGAAGGCCTGGGCAAAGGCGTTGTTGATGGTGGTGGCCTTGGCGAAACAGCGCAGGGCTTCTTCGTAGTCACCCTGGGCGGTCTTGATATAGCCCATGTTGTAGTATACTTCGGCGCTCTCGTAGACCTTGAGCACCTTCTGGAAGCAGAGCAGGGCCTCCTGATAGCGCTCGGCCTCCATGAGGCTATTGCCTCGGCTCAGCAGCTGCTTGACCTCCAGGTCGTCGGTCTCCTGGCCCATGGACATGACCTGGTCAACCTTGTTGACCAAGGCCTCCTGGCTGAAGGGCAGCACCAGGATGGCCTGCACCCCGGCCTCGGCCGCCTCGATGACCTGGCCCTTGGTGATCTCGTTGACCATCAGGACAAAGGGTATGGAACTGAACTTGGGGTCGGCCCGGGTCACTTTTAGGAACCCCAGGCCGTTAACCTCGGGCATGTCCCAGCCCGCCATCACGAACTGGGCGTCGTGCTGCTTCAAGGCGGCGTAGCCTTCCGCGCCGGTGCTGGCGGTGAAGACCAGGCCCTGGCAGCCGTTGGCGATGTACTCCGCCACCTGGGCGCGCACGGCCATGTCCTTCTCGGCCAGGACGTAGAGCTGGGGTCTGGGGTGGGTCTTTTTCATGAATTGGGACAAATTTGCGTTATTCCATTTGCTGATTGATGGTATCTATGCCCCACGAACGCACAATGGTATGTGAATCGTCTGCTAATGCGTAATGATATCATGGCGGAGCCCAGGACACGTCTTTTTTTGCGCTCACATGACCACTTGATGGGGCATATCCTCGCCGGCGGGAACTGGGCGGGCATCTCCTGGGGCGCAAATAGGGAGTTGTGCATAGGTACTAGAGATCATTATAACTTGACGCAAAGACCCCCTGGCGGTATCCTTGGCCCGGATTGCGAACGCCAGCTCAAGCCAGCCCCTGGGCAAGGATCCTCCCTATCATGCCAGCCCCCAACTCCTTCAAGCAGCGGGATACCGGCAAGGCCGATGCGTTGGTGGTGGGAGGCGGCCGGGCGGGCCGCTTGGCCCTGCTCCGTCTGGGCGCTAAAGTAAGCGCCTTGGTGGAGCCCAACCCGTCTCAGGAAGTGCTGGCCTGGGGTGGCGAGATCATCCGCCAGGACGGCGCGGCGGCCGTGGCCCAGGCCCTGGAGGGTGAACAGCCCCCCCGCTGGGTGGTTCCCTGCCTGCCTCGTCATTTGCTGCTGGAATGGCTCTGCCTTAGCCTGGCCGGCCAGAGGCCGCGCCTGCTTTCCCTGCCGGAAACAGCCCTGCCCCAGGCGGCCCAGCGCATGGCCGGGGCGCAAGGGGCCTGGTACCTCAGCCTCACCGACACCCTGTGCCCCGATGACTGCGCCGAGCCCGCCCGGCTTTGTCCCAAGACCGGTCAAGAGAGGGGGCTTTCCCTGCAACGCCGCCTGGCCGGCATCAAGCTGCCCGGCTTTCAGGTGGCGGTGCTGCGTTCCTATCAGTTGGCCCCCGGGGTGGGCGGCCTGCTGAGCAGCCAGATGCTCAAGCTGCGCCAGCGCATGTCCCAACTGGGCGGCAGCTGGGTGCTGGGAACCTCCTGCCGCTGCCACGGGGTGGCGCAGGCCCTGGAACTGGACCCGCCGGGCGGCGGGGGAGGGCGGGCATGAGCGCGGCCTTGTCATATCAGGCCGTGCTCTTTGACATGGACGGGGTGATCCTGGACTCCATGCCCCAGCACGCCTCCCTGTGGCAGGAACTGATGGCCGAACTGGGCTTGGATGTGCCCTTGTCCTTCATCCTGGAGAACGAGGGGGCCCTGGGACCCGAGGTGCTGGTAAGTCTTTTCGAGAGCCGGGGCTATGACCAACGCAACCTGGTCCAGCTCCAGGCGGGCATGCCGGCCTTGCTGGCCCGCCAGGCCAGGCTCTATCTGGAGCGGCACGCCGGCCAGGTGAGCACCTTTCCTGGCGCGCGCCGGCTGTTGCGCGGCCTGGCCGCCTTGGGCGTGCCCACGGCCCTGGTCACCAGCTCGCGCCGGGCCTTGGTGCAACGCTGCCTGGACCAGGGGATATTGCAGAGCTTCCGCGCGGTGGTCAGCGCCGAGGACGTATCCCGGCACAAACCCCACCCCGATCCCTACCTCAAGGCGGCCCAAACCCTGGGGGCCGAGCCCGCGCGCTGCCTGGTGGTGGAGAACGCCCCGGCGGGCATCGCCAGCGCGCGGGCGGCTGGCGCCACCTGCTATGCCCTGGCCACCACCCTTCCCCCGGAGAGCCTGAACCAGGCCCAGGCGGTGTTCCCTGATTTGTGGCGTCTGGCCGAAGGCTTGGGCCTTTCCCTGGATCAGGCATGAGGGTACTCTTGCACTCTTCCTCCCTGGCGGCCAGGCTGCTGGGCGGGCTGCCCTGCTCTCAGTTGCCCGCCCTGGCCAGCCAGGCCGGGTTCCAGGGCATTGAATGGCTGGACCGCCTGCTGCCCAGCTATGATCCCCGGGTCTGGCAGGAGTTGGCGCGGGCGCAAGCGGAGGCTGGCCTGGGAGCTGCGGTCTTGAGCCTGAGCCTGGAACTGGGGGCCTCTCCCCTGCGGGTGGCCGAGCAGGTGGACCGGGCCAAGGGACTCTTGGGGCAGGCGGCCAAGCTGGGGGCCAGGGTGGCCAGGGTGGCCATAGGCGGCGGCGGTTCATCGCTTAGCCGCTTGCTCCTGCTGGCGGAGAGCCTGCGTTCCCCGGCCCAGCGCGACAAAGTCCCCTTGGGCATGCTGGGGCGCGCCCTATATGCCCGCGCGCTGGCCCGGACCGAGCTCCTGCACGCCCGGCCCCACAGCCTGCCGCCCCGGGCGGAGCCGCTTCGCTTGCAGGACGCGGCCTGGGCCTTGCAGCCCCTGGCCCGCATGGCCCAGGACATGGGGTTGCGGCTGGGCCTGGAAAACCACTTTGGCCTGACCAGCCACGCCCAGGACATGCTGACCATTCTGGAGCTGGTGAGCCCGGCGCCCCTGGGGGTGTGCCTGGATTTGAACAACTTCGCCCAAGGGTTGGACCCCCTGGCCGAGGTGGAACTGCTGGCCCCCCATGCCGTGCACGTCCATTACAAGGCGCACCTGCCCCAGGCCCCAGAGGAGGCCGCGAAGCTGGCCTATCCCGCGCGCCTGGCTTGCCTGAAGCGCTGCGGTTATACGGGCGATTTCGCGGTGGAATACCTGGGCGGCGGTGACGGTCTGGCAGGGGCCAAGGCCGCGGCCGAGGCTCTGCGCGGGCTATGGAGGGCTCGGGGAGAGGGTCAGTAGGGAGGCAGTCTCAGGCTGGTTGGCGCAGAATTTTGCTCACCCAGGCCACCGCGGACTCCAGACCGCCCCACAGGGACGCGAACATCAGGTCGATGCGCTCGAAAAGATTGAAATTCTCCGAGATGACCAGCAGCCAGATGGAAAGGGCCAGGGAAATAAGCAGACAATATCCAGCGCTGCGCCGCACGCCCAAGTGGGCCAGCAGGCGCTCCACCAGCCACCACAGATAGGCGGCGGGGAACATGGTGAGCACGGCGTATTTAACGCTCATATCCTTGCCGTGGTAGCGCCCGGCCATCTCATAGAGCAGGGCCAGGGAGAAGCCCGCCAGCAGCAACACCAAGAACCCTTTGGCTATGTTCCAGGTCGTTTGGGAGGGGTGGTTGTCCATGGCAATGCCCGCCTCTGCGCTAGCTTATCATCAAGTATGTGGGATTGAGGGGCAATGACAAGTATTTTGTATGTGTTGAACACAGAGTTTTTTGCGCTGGGCCTGAGCGGCCAGCAGCCTGGGGGGCGGTTGTGAGCGCTGGCGAGCCCTTAAGGCTGGGACGTATAGGTTTTATCAACGTTTTACCGGTGCATAGGCACCTGTTGCCAAATCCCGATCTATACGTCGAGATTGCCGCCGTGCCCTCGCGTTTGAACCGCATGTTGCGCGCAGGCCAACTGGATCTGGCCGAGGTCTCCAGCGTGGAGTATGCCCGGGCAACGGATTCCTACCTGCTTCTGCCTGGCTTGGCCCTGGGCAGCCGGGGGCCGGTGGCCTCGGTGCTGCTGCTCAGCCAGGAGCCGGTGGAGAGTCTGGCCGGGGAGATCGAGGCTCCCTTCGAGTCGGAGACCTCGCTGGCCATGCTGACCCTGCTGCTCAAGGGGCATTGGCGGCGGCCTTGTTCCCTGCGCCCCGAGGGGGAACTTGCCCAGCCCCGGGCCGTGTTGCGCATAGGGGATCGGGCCTTGCGCGCGGCCGCCGAAGGGGGCTGGCCCCACGTCTATGACCTGGGCCAGGCCTGGCAGGAGTGGACCGGCCTGCCCTTTGTCTATGCCCTGTGGGTGGTGCGGCGGGAGGCGGCCCAGGCCAGGCAAAAGGACGTGAGCGCCCTGCACCGGGCCTTGCTGGAGGCCCGGGACAAGGGATTGGCCGACCTGGCGGGCTGCGCGGACCAGGCCGCCCAGGCCCTGGGCGGGGAGCAGGCGCGGTACATACCTTATTTCCAGGGCCTTACCTACAACATGGGCCAGGAGGAGGCCCAGGGCTTGCAGCATTTCTTTGACCTGCTGGCCGCGCAGGAGCTGCTATCCAACAAGGTTGGGCTGCGTTTCTTCCAGCCCGCCCAGGCCCTGGTCAGGGCTTGACTTCCTGGGCGTCGCGCTGGCTGAATACCCTCTTGGCGGCCTGCATGCCGTTCAAGGCCGCGGGAAAGCCGGCATAGACGGCCATCTGCATGATGATCTCCACCACTTCCTGGCGGGTGACCCCCACGTTGAGGGCGGCGTTGATATGCACCTCCAACTGGGGGATGGCGTGGCCCAGGGCGGTGAGGGCCGCCACGGTGGCGATCTCCCTTGATTTGAGGTCCAGGCCTGGCCGGCTGTAGATGTCCCCAAAGGGGAACTCTATGACCAGGCGGGCCAAGTCGGGGGCGATGTCTTTCAGGCTCTCGATGACGTTGGTTCCGGCCTGGCCATCCACCTCGTTCAACTTGGCCCATCCGCGCTGATAACGCTCTTCGCCCATTTTTTCTCCCTTCGCGCACATGATGCGGCCAGTATAGCAAAAAGCCGCCAAAACGGCCGCTTGGGTGAAAGAGGGCAGGATTCCCGCCAGCCG
>CAZLSD010000075.1:5414-13002 GCA_964561775.1 uncultured Desulfarculus sp.
GGCGGCTGTCATGAATCCTGCAGCGGTACTTCATGATTTTAATTGAGAAAGAGGACGGGGTCCGCCGGAAGAGGAGGGCGCCGGCGGACCCCGTTGGGCAAGTAGGCGGGCGTGGGGCAAGCCCCACGCCCGGCACGGGAACGGTTGTTAGTCCAGGGGGTAGCCGCCCTTTTCCAGCACGCGGGCGGCAATGGCCTTGCGGATGGCGATGGCGTTGGCGGGCTGATACTTGTAGAGCTTGCGCAGGCCCACCAGCAGGGTGCGCAGGGTGTCGCCGTCCTCGACGTAGGCCAGGGCCTGCTTGGCCCAGGCGTCCATCTGGGGCAGGACCTCGTCCAGGTAGTTTTTGACGAAGTCGATGTAAATCTGGGCCTTGGCCTCGCCCATGCTGGCGATGGCCTTCTTGGCGCGCAGGAGGCCGGACTCCAGGGCGAAGGTCTGGATGATCATGTCGGCCACGCGCATGAGCACTTCCTGCTCGTTGCCCAGCTTGGCCATGTATTTTTGCACGGCGGTGCCGGCCACGAAGATGATGGCCTTCTTGCAGTTCTCGATGAGGTGCTCCTCATAGGCCAGGGGCTCGTCGGGCAGTTCCACGGCCAGGGGGGAGTAGTCCATGATCTCGGCCATGAGCTTCTGGCCGGCGGCCATCAGGGGCAGGGAGCCCTTCATGGCGCGCTTTAATATCTCGCCGGGGACCAGCAGGCGGTTGACCTCGTTGGTGCCCTCGAAGATGCGGTTGATGCGGGCGTCGCGGTAGTAGCGCTCGGCCGGGTACTCGGCGCAGTAGCCGTAGCCGCCGTGCACCTGCACGCACTCGTCCACCACCATGTCCAGGACCTCGGAGCCCAACACCTTGTTGATGGCGCACTCGATGGCGTACTCGCGGATGGCCTTGGAGGCCAATGCGCCGTAGTCGGCGGCGCTGTGGTCCGCGCCCTCCAGGGAGGCGTCGATGAGGCCCACGGTGCGGTAGATGGCCGACTCGCCGAAGTAGAGCTGGGTAGCCATGCGGGCCAGCTTCTCGCGGATGGCGCCGAAGTTGGCGATGGGCTGGTTGAACTGGAGGCGGCCCTGGGCAAAGGAGACGGCGGTCTTGAGAGCGCCCTTGGCTCCGCCGATGGCGGCCGCGCCCAGCTTGTAACGGCCGATGTTAAGCACGTTAAGGGCGATGATGTGGCCTTGGCCGCGCTCGTAGAGCTGGTTCTCCAGGGGCACCTGGGCGTCTTCCATGATGACCGTGGTGGTGGAGGAGCCCTTGATGCCCATCTTTTTTTCCTCGGCTCCGGTGGAGACGCCGGGGAAGTCGCGCTCGACGATGAAGGCGGTGAAGTCGGCGCCGTCGATCTTGGCGAACACGATGAAGGTCTCGGCCCAGCCGCCGTTGGTGATGAACATCTTCTCGCCGTTGAGGATCCAGTGCTTGCCGTCGGGGCTGAGCACGGCCTTGGTGCGGCAGCCGCCCACGGCGTCGGAGCCCGCGCCGGACTCGGTGAGGCCATAGGCCGCGATTTTGGTTCCCACGGCCAGGTCGGGCAGGTATTTCTCCTGCTGGGCATGGTTGCCGAAGTAGACGATGGGCAGGGTGCCGATGCCGGTATGGGCGCCCACGGCCACGGCGAAGGAGCCGGCGTTGCCCATGGCCTCGGTGACCACGCAGGTGCTCATCTTGTCCAGGCCCAGGCCGCCGAACTCCTCGGGCACGTCGGTGCCCAAGAGGCCCAGCTCACCGGCCTTGGCCATGAGGCCCTTGACGAAGTCGTGGTCCTTGGCTTCGATCTTCTCGATGTTGGGGGCGATCTCGTTGGCCACGAAGTCCAGGGTGGTTTTGAGCATCATGCGATGCTCGTCGCTCAAATCCTCGGGGGTGAAGCAGGAGTCCACGCTGGTGGGACCCAGGAGGAAGGCGCCGCCTTTGGGGGTGTTTTTATCGGACATCTCTCTCTCCATCAAGTAAAGCTTTAAGTAAACGCCTATCTACTTGCTGCTAGTAGTCTTCGCGTTCGAAGATGCCAGCGGCGCCCATGCCGAACCCGATGCACATGGAGACCAGGCCAAAGCGTGAACCACGGCGGTTCATTTCGTAGGCCAACTGGGTGGTCAGCTTGGCGCCGGTGCAGCCCAGGGGATGGCCCAGGGCGATGGCCCCGCCGTTGACGTTGGTGATCTCGGGGTTGATGCCCAGCTCGCGCATGCAGTAGAGAGCCTGGGAGGCGAAGGCCTCGTTGAGCTCGATGAGGTCCAGCTTGTCCAGGCCGATGCCGGCCAGCTTGAGGGCCTTGGGGATGGCCTTGACCGGTCCGATGCCCATGTAGCGGGGGTCCACGCCGGCCACCGCGAAGGAGCGGTAGGTCAAAAGCGGCTTGAGCCCCAGGGACTTGGCCTTTTCCTTGGACATGCACACGGTCATGGCCGCGCCGTCGGACATCTGGGAGGAGTTGCCCGCGGTGACCACGCCGGTTTTCATGAAGGCGGGCTTTAGCTTGTTCAGGCCCTCCAGGGTGGTCTCGGCGCGGGGGCCCTCGTCGGTGTCGAATACCTTCTCGTACAGCTCGAAGCGGCCCTTCTTGCCCGGGCGCTGCATGGTGACGGTCAAGGGCGCGATCTCGTCCTTGAAACGCCCCTCGGCGATGGCCTTGGCCGCCAACTGGTTGGAACGCAGGGCGAACACGTCCTGGTCCTCGCGGTTGATGTTGAAGTCCTTGGCCACGTTCTCGGCGGTCATGCCCATGCCCTCGTAGGCCCAGGGGGTGTTGCCACCCAGCTCGGGGTCCACGCTCATGATGTTGCCGCCCATGGGGATGAGGCTCATGGACTCCACGCCGCCGGCCACCATCACGTCGGCCATGCCGCACATGATGCGCTCGCAGGCCACGGCTATGGCGTTCAGGCCCGAGGAGCAGAAGCGGTTGAGGGTCATGCCCGGCACGTCGTCGGGCAATCCGGCCTTTTGCACCAGCACGCGGCCCAGGTTGAGCCCCTGCTCGGCCTCGGGGAAGGTGCAGCCCACCACCACGTCGTCGATCTCCATGGGGTCCAGGCCGGGGGCGCGTTTGAGTGCTTCCTTCAATACGGTCACGCCCATGTACTCGGGCCGGGTTTGGCGCAAGGTGCCCTTGGGGGCGCGCCCCACCGCGGTGCGCACGGCTGAGACAATGACGGCTTCTTTCATGGTCTGCCTCCTAGGCTAGGCGACAAAATATGGGGAACAGGAGAGGGAATGATCCAAACGACGCCCGCACGACGTTTTTCCCATCTTGATTACCCCTCTCCTGTTCATTTCCTTAATCCGCTGTTCTTGACTCTTATGCGATACCAACTGCGCGATAATTAGTTGCGCAGGGGCTTGCCGGTCTTGAGCATGTGGGCCATGCGGGCCTGGGTTCCCTTGGTGCCGCAGAGGCTGACAAAGGCCTCGCGCTCCAGGTCGAGCAGATACTGCTCGCTCACCTCGGTCTCGGGCAGCACGTTGCCGCCGGTCAGGACCTCGGCCACCTTGGTGGCCACCACCACGTCGTGGTCGGTGACGAAGCCGGCCTTGTGCATGTTGTAGAGCGCGTACTTGAACACGCCCATGGCGTCGCGGCCCATGACCCGGATCTTGTTGAGCGGCCGGGGCGGGGTGTAGCCCTCCATGAGCATGGCCAGCACGGTGTCCTTGGCCTTCTTGATGCGGTAGTCGGCGTTGGCGCAGACCTTGTCCGTGGGGCGCAGGATGCCCATCTTGATGGCTTCCTTGGCGCTGGTGGCCACCTTGGCCATGGCGATGGTCTCAAACGCCCGGGCCACGAAGGGGGTGAGCATGATCTGCTTGGGATAGAGCCCGCCCTTGGCCACCTCGAACAGCCGCTCGTAGCTGTTGCGGATGAGCAGCTCCTTGGTGCCGCCGCCAGCGGGGATGAGGCCCACGCCCACCTCGACCAGACCCATGTAGGTCTCGGCCGCGGCCACCACCCGGTCAGCGGCCAGGCATATCTCGCAGCCGCCGCCCAGGGCCATCTGATGGGGCGCGGCCACCACCGGCTTGTCCAGGTACTTCAGCTTCATGAAGGTGTCCTGGAATTTCTTGACCATCCAGTCCAGCTCGTCCCATTCTTCTTCCTGGGCGGTGAACAGCACCAGCATGAGGTTGGCGCCCACGCTGAAGTTCTGGCCGTGGTTGGCGATGACCAGGCCGTCGAACTGCTGGCTGGTGATGTCGGCGGCCTTTTCCACCATGGAGACCACGTCCTGGCCCAGGGAGTTCATCTTGGAGTGGAACTCCAGGCAGGCCACGCCATCGCCCAGGTCCAGGATGCTGGCCCCGGAGTTGCCGGCCACCAGCTTGTTCTGGGCCTTCAGGGAGGGCAGCAGGATGATGTTGGGAGAAATCTCCACCTGCTTGTAGGACTTGGAGGCCACGTCGTAGTAGTAGCGGACCCCGGCCTCATCCTTATAGAAGGACTTGTGTCCGTCGGCCAGCAGCTGGGCCACCCAGGCGGGCAGGGTCATGCCAGCCTCTTGCATCTTGGCCGCGCTCTTGGCCAGACCCAGGGCGTCCCAGGTCTCGAAGGGACCCATCTCCCAGTTGAAGCCCCACTTCATGGCGTTGTCGATGTTGACGATGTCGTCGCTGATCTCGGGGATGCGGTTGGCCGCGTAGACCAGGGACTCGCTAAGGTGCTTGAAGGTGAAGGCCGCGGCCTGGTCCTTGCCGTAGTAGAGGGTCTTGAGTTTGGCCGGGGTGTCGGGCTGCTGCTTGGCCGCTTCCAGGGAGGCGAACTTGACCTTCTCGGGGGCGCGGTATTCAAAGGTGGCGCGGTCCAGGACCAGGGTCAGTCGCTTGCCGCTGTCGTCCTTGACCTTTTTATAGAAGCCGGCCTTGGTCTTGTTGCCCAAAAGGCCTTTCTCCACCATCTGTTTGAACCAGGCCGGGGGAGAGAAGGCGTCGCGGCGCTCGTCGTTGGGGCAGCCCTCGAAGACGTTGGCGGCCACGTGGCCCAGGGTGTCCAGGCCCACCAGGTCGGCCAGCTTGTAGGAGGCCATCTTGGGCCGGCCCAGCACGGTGCCGGTCAGGGCGTCCACCGCCTCGAAGGACAAGCTCATCTCGTCGACCAGCTTGTTCAGATAGCCCATGCCGAAGGTGCCCACGCGGTTGGCGATGAAGTTGGGGGTGTCCTTGGCGAAGACCACGCCCTTGCCCAGCTTCTGCTCGGCGAAGTCGGCCATGAAGTCGATGACCTCGGCCTTGGTCTTGGGCCCGGGGATGATCTCGAAGAGCTTCATGTAGCGGGGCGGGTTGAAGAAGTGGGTGCCGAAGAAGTTCTCCTGCATCTCCTGGCTAAGGTGGGCGCTCATGGAGGCCACCGAGATGCCGCTGGTGTTGGTGGTCACCAGGGAGCCGGGCTTGCGCACGGCCTCGATCTTGGAGAGCAGATCCTTCTTGATGTTTAAGAGCTCGACCACCACCTCCACGATCCAGTCGCAGTCGGCGAGCAGCTTGAGGTCGTCCTCCAGGTTGCCCACCGTGACGAGCTGGGCGTCGTCGGGTACGTAGAAGGAAGCGGGGCGGGACTTGAGGGCTCCTTCCAGGCCCTTGCTGGCAAAGAAGTTGCGGAAGGCCTTGGAATCTTCCTTCACGCCTTTTTTAGCCAGCTCCGGCGGCATCTTGGGCGGCACGATGTCCAAGAGCACGGTGCTCAAGCCCACGTTGGCGCAATGGGCCGCGATGGTGGCGCCCATCACGCCTGCGCCGATCACGCCCACTTTCTTAATTTGGCGGGACATTGCTACCTCCTACTCCGAAATGCGGTCATGGGGCGGCCGGACCCGGCCGGCTTCTTCTCGCTGGGCCATGGAAACTAAACTAAGAACGCGGGCGCGCAACCCTGGGGGGAAACGGAGGGCGCCGGCTAGTGAATGAAATTTCATTCATGTTATGGGCAAAAAACAACCGGCGACGCAAACCATGAATGAACTTTCATTCAGCAAAGCTAAATTATCATGTTGCTCGGGAAGCTGTCAAATTGTTTTTGGGCGGCGCAAAAAAAAGACGGATTTTTTTCGGCGCGCTTGCCATACCATTGCTGAGGGCGACACAGTTTATACCCACAATATCATGTGGAGCGCTCGTCATTGTCCTGGATTGCCCAGCAAATATCTGCTAATATGTGCCCAACTCCGCCAGGAGCGGGGTTGATGGCCGCCAGCGGGGCCTGCTACCGGGCTGGTCCTGAATTGGCTTGAGTTTCAACCAGCTTCGTGCTAAGCACATGGTTACGGAGCCTGGCATGAGCACCGAGTTCCCCAGTAACAGACGGCACACGGCAGGGCGGGGGGCTAAAAAACCCAGTCCAGTGCGCACCATTGGCCGCTGGCTGGGCCTGGCCTTGCTGGTGGTGCTGGCGGCTTCCGGATTGGCGGCGGGCTGGATAGTATACGTCGCCAACAGCAATGGATCGGCCAAGGCCTCCCTCAACGAGTCTCCCGCGCCGGCGCAAGCCTCCCAAGCCAGCTCCCAGCAACCGCCGCCCGCTTCCGCGGAAACCGACTCCAAAGCCAAGAAAGCCTCTCCGGCCTCCGCCAGTTCCGCGCCGGAGGCCAAACCCCAGCCCAGCGCGCCGCAACCCACCAGCACCGCCTCTCTCAACAGCGTCCCCAAGACCAAGCCCGAACCCGCCGCCACGCCGGAGCCCAGCCCCGCCGCCGCCAGCGGGCCTCCTCCGGTGATGCCCCAGCCCATGCAGGGCGGCGCCGGCCCGGGCCTGGTCTTCTGCTATCAGGGCAAGGTGCCCGATTCGCGCCTCCTGGTGGTGGACAAGTCCCGGCAGCGCCTGGTAGTCCTGCGCTATCTTGGCGAGATGACGATTGAATACGAGTATCCCTGCGCCACGGGCATGCAGCCGGGCAACAAGGAGACCGCGGGTGACGAGCGCACTCCGGTGGGCATCTACTTCACCACCCACCGTTTCGAGGACCGCAAGATAACCATATTCGGCGATCGCGCCATCCACCTGGATTACCCCAACGCCTTTGACCAGTGCAAGGACCGCGACGGCCACGGCATCTTCATCCACGGCACGGACAAGAACCTCAAGCCCCGCTCCAGCAACGGCTGCGTGGTTCTGCGCAACGATGACCTGGCCGTCCTGGCCCAGCTCATCAAGGAGCAGTTCACGCCGGTCATCGTGGTGGAGAAGCTGGTGCTGCCCACGCCGGAGGAGCGCGTCAAGGCGTGCGATTTCCTGCAGCGCCTGCCCCTGGCCAGCCTGGAGAAGGCCGAGGCCCGCCTGGGTCCCCAACTGGCCACTCCCTCCCAACTGCCCAGCCCGGCCGTGCTCAAGGAACTGGACGCCATGGCCCCGCGCCTGGCGGGCTTTGACCTGAAGGACAACAAGCTGGATATCCAGACCAACGGCCTGGCGGTCTTTGGCCTGGGCGACAACTGGGTGGTGCTGGTGGATCAGCGCGTGCGCGGCCCCAAGCGCGAAGAGGTCCAGGTCGCCCGCCGCTTCTATTTGACCGGCGCGGATTTGGCCAGCGCTTCCCTGGTGCAGGGGCAGTGGGTGGTGGCCGATGTACAGCAGGCCCGTCAACTGGCCTCCTGGGC
>CAZLSD010000076.1:0-12992 GCA_964561775.1 uncultured Desulfarculus sp.
CTTGCCTCAGAAGCCTACCGCTAGTTGAGGCGCTCGGCCTCCTCGGCCCGGATCTCCCGGCGCAGGAGCTTGCCCACCTTGCTCTTGGGCAGCATGTCGCGGAACTCGATGTACTGGGGGATCTTGTAGGCCACCAGGCGCTGGCGGCAATACTGGATAAGGTCGTAGCCGGTCACGCCCTTGGCGTCTTTTTTAAGCACCACGAAGGCCTTGATGCGCTCGCCCACCTTCTCGTCGGGCAGGCCCACCACGCAGGCCTCGATGACCGCCGGGTGCTCCTGCAAGGTGGCCTCGATCTCGGTGGCCGAGACCCGGTAGCCCTTGTGCTTGATGGTGTCCATGCTGCGGTCCACGAAGTAGAGCCGCCGCTCCTCGTCGATGGCCACGATGTCGCCGGTGCGGTAGAAGAGCTTGCCGTCCAGCTTGACGAAGGCCTGGGCCGTCTCCTCGGGCTTGTTCCAGTAGGCGCTGACCATGGGATCGCTGTGTACCAAAAGCTCGCCCGGCTTGCCCAGGGGAACCTCCTCCTGGCTGCCCGGCAGCACCACCCGCACGTCCTTGCTTTTGAGCACGATGCCCATGCAGCCCGGCGGGGTCTCCTGTCCGGCCGGGTTCAAGCCCACCCCGCCCACGGTCTCGGTGGCCCCATAGCCGATGTAGATGCGCTTGCCAAAGCGCCGCTCCCAGCGCCGGGCCACCTCCAGGGGCATCACGTCGCCGCCGGAGAAGCAGTAGTCCAGGGTGGACAGATCGTATTGGTCCAGGCGGTCGTGCTCCAGGATCATGCGGTAGAGGGCCGGCACCCCGATGAGGGTGCGCCCTCCCTGGCTCTGCACCGCCTCCAGCATGGCGTCCAGGTTGACCTTGGGTTGCAGCACCAAGGCCCCGCCGTGGGTGAAGATGGTGCCCAGGCCGCAGGTCTGCCCCAGCACGTGGAAGACCGGGGCGCTGCCCAGGATCACGTTCTGGTCCGGCGGGATGATGGCCGCGCTGTAGCCCAGCTGCTCGTAGGCGCAGCCTATGAGCAGGCGGTGGGTGATGGGCACGCCCTTGGGGTGTTTGGTGGTGCCGCCGGTGTAGAGGATCTCCGCCACATGGTCGGGTTCGCTCTGGGGTACCGGGGCCGGGCCGCTGGCTTGGGCCAGCAGGTCGCGCATGGTCACGATGTGCTCGCCCTTGGCCAGGCGGCCCTTGGGCACCTTGTCGAAGACCAGGCCGAAGAGGCGCTTGTAGGCCGGCAGCAGGTCGGCCAGGCCGCAGGTGACGGACAGCTTCAGGTGGGAGCTTTCCTTGACCTTGGCCACGTAGCCATAGTTGCGGTCAGCGCATATGACCGCCGTGGCCTCGGTGTCGTTGGCGATGTAGCCCAGGTCGCTGGGGGTGTAGATGGGCGAGATGGGCACCGCGACAGCGCCCGCCCGCAATATGCCCAGCCAGGCCACCACCCACTGCACCGAGTTGGGCATGTAGATGACCACCTTGGCCCCGGGTCCGATGCCCCGGGAGGCCAGGCCGGCGGCCATGCGCCCGGATAGTTCATCAAGCTGGGCATAGCTGAAATTGGTGCCCAGGTAAGAAATGGCGGTCTTGGCCGCCTGACGACGGGCCACCTCCAGAAAGGCGGCGGGGATGTTCTGCGCCGGATTAAACTCCATGGTGCCCTTCCCGCCCCAAGGCTAGATGCCGAAGTAGGCGCTCTTGATCTCGGGGTTGTTCATCAGCTCGGCGCCGGTGCCGGTCATGGTGAGCATGCCGTTCTCGATCACGTAGCCCTTGTGGATCAAGGGCAGGATTGGTCGGGCGAACTGCTCGGCTATAACGATGGTGGTGCCGGTGACGGCGATGATCTTCTTGACCGCCTCCACCACCTTTTGCTGCATGGCCGGCGATAAACCCAGCAGAGGCTCGTCCAAGAGCAGCAGCTTGGGCTCCACCATGAGGGCCATGCCGATGGCCAGCATCTGCTGCTCGCCACCGCTCATCAGCCCGGCCTTGCGCCCGCTCAAGCGCTCCAAGGCCGGGAAGAAATCCATGGCCCTGTCGATACCGGTCTTGATCTGGGCCTTGCTCTTCAGGTAGCCCGCGATGCGCAAATTCTCCAGCACCGTGCTGTCGCCGAAGATGGGGTGACGCTCGCGGCAGAGCACGATGCCCAGCCGCGCCCGCTGATAAGCCGGCATCTGGCCGATGTCCTGGCCGTCGTAGGTGATGGAGCCCATCACCGTGATGCGCTCGCCGCCCTTGCGCAGCTCCTTGAGCTGGATGTCCAGGATGAGCCCGCCCAGGGTGTTGAGCAGGGTGGTCTTGCCCGCGCTGTTGGAGCCGATGACCCCCACGATCTGGCCGGTGTCGATCTCCATGGACAGCTCGTTGACCGCCAAGGCGTTCTCGTAGAACACCATGAGGTTGGAGACGCTAAGCATCTGCCTCCTCCTCGCTGCCCAGGTAGGCATGCTTGACCTCGGGCTGCTCCATGACCTGCCTGGGTTTGCCCTCGGCGATCTTCTGGCCGAAGTTCATCACCAGCACCCGGTCGGCGATGCGGAACAGCTCGCGCAGGCGGTGCTCCACCATCACGATGGTCTTGCCCTGGAATTTGAGCTTGTCGATGACCGGCACCAGGGAGGCCACCTCGGCCAGAGACAGGCCGGAGAACAGCTCGTCCAGCACGATGAGGTCGGGACCCAAGGCGATGCAGCGGGCCAGTTCCAGGCGCTTCAAGTAGCCATGGGGCAGCACGCTGGCCTGTTTGAAGATGACCCAGGAGTCGCGCTCGAAGCCCACCTCCTCCAGGAGGTCCTTGGCCACCGCGTCGCGGTCGCCATAGCGGCCGCCGGTCTGCTGCTTGACCCGGGGCGAGCTCAAGGGCAGCACCAGGTTCTTGAAGGCCGGCAGCTGATAAAAGGGCTTGACCATCTGGAAGGTGCGGGCCATGCCCAGGTTGGCCACCTTGTAGGGGGGCAGGCCGGCTATGTCCTTGCCCTTGAAGAGCACCTTGCCGCTGTCGGGGGAGACGAAGCCGGTGAGCAGATTGATGAGCGTGGTCTTGCCCGCGCCGTTGGGGCCGATGACCCCCAGCACCTGGTTCTCCATCAGGGAGAAGGAGACGTCGCTCACCGCCTGCACCCCGCCGAAGGCCTTGGACAGGCCCTCCACCTTGAGAATGGGGTCGCTCATTGGTCCACCTCCACCCAGCGCTCGAATTGGGTGTACTTGCGCTTGACCAGATGGAACAGCCCCTCGGGCAGGCCCACCGTGAAGATGACCAAGAGCGCGGCGTAGATGACCGTGCGCATGCCGCCCAGCCCCCGCAACAGCTCGTTCAAGGGCACCAGGATGAAGCAACCCAGCAGCGGCCCGGCCAGGGTGCCCATGCCCCCCACCGCCGCGGCGGCGATGGGCATGATGGAATAATCCAGGGCGAAGACCGGCATGCCCACGAACTGGTAGGCGTGGGTCATGAAGGCCCCGGCGAAGCAGGCCACGCCCGAGGCCAGGATCAGGGCCTGGGTCTTGTAGAGGTAGATGTTTAAGCCCGCGCTCATCACCGCCCGGTCGTTGTCCTTTATGCCCTTCAAGATGAGCCCGTAGTCGGTGTTCATCATGCGGGTGAAGCTGAACATGGCCACCCAGACCACGGTCATGGCCAGCAGCAGCTCCCACAGCCCGGCGGGCAGGGCTTGCAGGCCGGATAGGCCCTCGGTGCCGCCGAAAATCTTGGTGGCCTCGATGATGCGCTCGATCATCAGCGGCAGGATGAGAGTGACCATGGAGAAGTAGATGCCGCGCAGCCTCAGCACCGGCAGCAAGAGCAGGGTGCAAAGAACCGCCCCGCCCAGGGTGGCCAGGGGGATGGTGAGAAGCGGGGGCAGCCCCAGGTAGTGGTTCAGGATGCCGGCCAGATAGGCCCCCACCCCGAAGAAGAGGGCCTGGCCCAGGGAGACCATCCCCACCGAGGCCAGGAGGTCCCAGGAGATGGCCAACAGGCCGAACATGCAGGTCTGCATCACCACCCGCTGCCAGTAGGTGCTGGCCAGGCTGGCGATGAGCACCAGGACCAGCACGGGCAGCACCCGGGGGATGATGATGTAGGCCATCTCGCGCCAGGAATTGAGCGCGAAGATGTCCTCGGACCTGACCTTTATTCCGCGGTCGAGTCTTTCCAGTCTGCGGGCCATGCCTAGATGCGCTCCTCGAGTTCCTTCTGCTTGCCGAACAGGCCGGAAGGTTTGAAGAGGAGGATGATCAGAAGAGCCGCCAGGCTCACGATCATCATCCAGTGGGTTTCACCATAGGTGGCGGTGATTATCTGGGCGTAGCCGATCAAGAAGCCGGCCACCAGGACTCCCAGGGTGGAGCCCAGGCCGCCCACGATGCAGACGGCCAGGGCGTTGACCAGCACGTCGTATCCCTCGTTCACCGCGATGGTGCCCAGGGGCAGGATGACCAGGGCGGCCAGGGCCGCGTAGCCCGCGCCGAAGGAGACCGCGTAGGCGGCGGTGCGGTCGGCGTTTATGCCCAGGGTCAGCGCGGTGCGCTCGTCCTGGGCGATGCCGTGGAAGGCGCGCCCCGTGCGGGTGCTGTGGGTGAAGAACCACAGGAAGAGGGTGAGCCCGGCGCCCACGGCCACCACCAGCAGGCGCTGGGCGTCCACCACGTTGTCGCCCAGCTCGAAGGAGGCGTCCCACCATACCGGCAGGGTGTATTCGAAGCCGATGAAGCCCAGGTAGCGGAACAGCTCCAGGATGGCCAGGCCCACGCCGAAGGTGGCGATGACCTCGCTGATGACCAAGCCGCGTACCCGAAGCAGAACGTAACGGAACAGGAGCCCGGCCAAGGCCGCCGTGACCGCCACCGAGATCAAGGCCGCCAGCAGATAGGGCAGCCCCAGGTTGGTCAGCAGGCTATAGGCCAGGAAACCGGCCATGATGTAGAGCGCGCCATAGGCGAAGTTGGCCACTCCGCTGATGCCGAAGGTGAGGTTGAAGCCCATGGCCACCAATACCATGATGACGCTGTTGATGAACCCGTAGATCAGGACGCCTTGCAGCACGGTGCCTCCAGGGAGGCTAGGGTTTTGGGATTTGTCCGCCGGCCCCGGACTGGCTGGGGCCGGCGGGAGCGAACTACTTCTTGGACTTGATCCATGAGGGGAGCTGAATCTTGCCCTCGGCCAGGGCCGGGGGATAGACCACCACCCGCTTGCCGTCATCGGTCCACTGGAACACCGCGCCCACCGCCTCCTTGGCGGGGTCGTTGCCGTAGACCACCTGGTGGCCGGCGGTGAACTTGGCCAGACCCATGACCGTGGCCGACTCCATGGCGGCCAGGGTGTCGGCGATGGCGTCGGGGTCGGCGCTGCCCGCCTTCTCGATGGCCTCCTTGAGCAGGTAGACCGAGGCATAGGCCGGGGCCGGGCCATGGCCGGACTCCACGGGCTTGCCGAACTTCTTCTCGTAGGCCTGATAGAACTTGGCCGAGGGCTCGTATTTGCTGGAGGGGATGTTGCCAAGTTCGAAGACGCAGTTGATCAGGCCGCCGATCTTCTGCTCAAAGGCGTTCCAGGCCGCCGGGCCGGAGGCTGGGGAGATGAAGCCGGCCATCATGGCCGGCAGCTTCATGGACTTCCACTGCTTGACCAGG
Source organism: uncultured Desulfarculus sp. (assembly GCA_964561775.1). GTDB lineage: Bacteria > Desulfobacterota > Desulfarculia > Desulfarculales > Desulfarculaceae > JACRDC01. The sequence continues at coordinate 5,644 of CAZLSD010000076.1, forward strand.
GTGCCGCTCTGGGGCATGTCGAAGATGGGCAGGATGATCTCGGCGCCCTTGGTCTTGGCCTTCAAGAGGGCCGGGGAGAAGTCGCTGGCCCCGGTGGGGAACGACTCGATGCCCAAAACCTCCATGCCCATCTTCTCGGTCAATATCTTGCCCACGGTCTCGGCGCTGATGCGCGCCCAGGCCACGTCCTGGTGCATGATGAAGACCTTCTTGAAGCCCATCTCCTGATTAAGGAAGGACATGGTCCCCACCAGGTAGCCCACGAAGTACTTGGCGTTGACGCAGGTGCGGAACACGTACTTGTACTTGGGATCCTCGGCGATCTTGGCCTCGGTCTGGGGGGTCATGGCGATGGTGCCCAAGAGGGGCACCTTGTGCTTGGCGATGAGGTCCAGGCTGGCTTGCAAGGCCTCGGAGCGGAAGGGGCCCACCACCATGGCGTGGGGCTTCTGTTCCAGGATTAGCTTTTCCATGCCCAGCAGCGCCTCGGGCACGGGCACGCCGGGGGCGGCGTCGCGCACGTCGATGGTGACGACTTTGAAGGGCAGGGACTTGCCCCCCACCTTGACCCCGCCGGCGGCGTTGATCTCGTCCACGGCCAGGTTGACCGCGTTGACGCTCTCCTTGCCTTCCAGGAAGCCCAGCGAGGTGGGCACGCCCAGCACCAGCTCCTGCTGGGCCGCCGCCACCCCCACCCCCAGCAGGGCGAACATAACCACCGCCAACAAGCACATGACCCGGCGTTTCATACCCACCTCCCGGTTAAAAATTGATTCCCTCGAAGGGAAGGCAGGAGCAAGGGCCGTGCCAGGGGAGGATAAGAAGGTAACCAGCATGAATGCCGGCCTAAACGGGAAAAGCCCGCCTGGGAGGCCTTTCCGCCGCCTGTGCAGATTGTATACGCAAGGGAACAAGTGCAAGTTATCACTATCACTTGCCTAGGACTTCGCCCGTCAAACCAGGGCCTTGGCCAGACCGTTCTCCGGCCTGTCACCTTTGGTTGCGCATTGAAGCTTGTGTGTAGAAAGGAAACGATGGCGCGGCGGCCTGGACGGTCTCGCGCCCTGGTCCAGGCTCAGTCGGCGGGGGGCACGAAGCTGGGCAGGCGCAAGCGCCCCTCGGCGATGGCCCGGGGGTGGACGATGACCCGCTGGCCGCTGGCCCGCCACTGCATCACGCAGGCCAAGGCCTCCTCGCGGGGGTCCTGGCCAAAGACGGCCTGGCGCCCGCGATGGAAGCGCACCCGGCCCATGACGCCCTGGCGGTCGGTGGACTCCAGGGCGACGGTCAGGCGCTCTGGCTCCAGGGAGCCCGCCCGCTCCAGGGCCTGGGCCAGGATGTGCACCGACTCATAGGCCGGGGCCGGGCCGTGGCCGGACTGGATGGGTTGGCCGTGGCGCTCCTGGAAGGCCCGGTAAAAGGCCGTGGCCGGAGGATGCTTGGCCGCCGGCAGGTTGCCCAGTTCGAAGATGACGTTGATGAGCCCGTCCAGACGCCCCCCCAGCTGGCCGAAGGCCTGGGGGCCGGAGGCCGGGGAGATGAAGCCGCAAAGCAGGGAGGGGGGGCGCGCCTCCTGCCACTGGCGCACCAGGTGCAAGCTGTGGGGAGAGTCGAAGATGGCCAGCAGCACCTGGGCGTTTCTCTCCCGGCAGTTGGCCAGGGGCCGGCTGAAATCCTGGCTGCCCTCCTCCTGGTTCTCCTGCCCCAGCACCTGCCAACCGTGGCGCTCGAAATAGAGCCTTATCATCAGCGAGGCGGTGGAGCGGGCCCAGGCCACGTCCTGGTTCAGGATGTACACCCGGTTGAAGCCGAAGTCGTCGGAGAGCAGCTTCATGGTCTCGATGAGATAGCTGGCCAGGTATTTGGTGTTAAGCCCCACCCGGAAGATGTTGCGGTATTTGGGATCGCTTAGGACCTTGGCCTCCAGGGCCGGGGTCATGGCGATGGAGACCAGGGCGGGTATTTTCTTCTCGGCCAGGAGGTCCATGGACTCCAGCAGCACCTCGGAGCGGAAGGGGCCTATGACCAGGGCCTGGGGCTTGGCGGCCTCCAGGAAACCGCGCAGGCGCTCCACGGCCTGGGCCGGGGCCAGTCCCGGCTCGGCGTCGCCCAGGTCGTGGGGCGCCAGGCGCAGCAGGCGGCGCTCGCCGCCCAGGCGCACGCCCCCGCCCCGGTTTATTTCCTCCACGGCCAGGCGGGCGGCCAGCAGGCTGTCCGCGCCCTCGCGGGTGGTCAGCGAACTGGGCGCGCCCAGCACGATATCCGGGGCGGCGGCGGCCGGCGCGGCCAGGGCCAGGACCGCGCACAGGGCGGCCATCACCAAGACGATGCCCACGGCGCTGGGCGCGGCCTGGGCAGTGCGGAGCGGTCCGCTCAAGACCCCTTGTCCCCGTTCTCCAGGGGATCGCGCACGCCCAGGCGCTCCATCTTCTCATAGAGCCCCTTGCGGCTGATGCCCAGGGTCTTGGCGGCCAGGGTCTTGTTGCCCTGGCAGCGCTTCAGGGTGTTGGCGATGAGTTCGGCCTCCATGTCGCGCAGGGTCAGCCCCGGCGCGGGCAAGGCGTCCTCGGCTCCGGCCGGTCTGGGCCAGGGCGGGGCCGCGCCCTGGCGGGTGATCTTGTCCGGCAGATCGGCCAGGCCCACATATGGTCCCTTGGAGAGGATGATGGCGCGGGCCAGGCAGTTTTTGAGCTCGCGCACGTTGCCCGGCCAGGCATAGGCGGCCAGGGCGCGCTGGGCCTCGGAGGAGACCCCCACCACGGGCTTCTGGTATTTCTCGGCATAGCGGGCCGTGAAATGCCCCACCAAGAGCGGGATGTCCTCCACCCGCGCGCTCAAGGGCGGCAGGTGGATGGCGATGACCTCGATGCGGTAGAGCAGGTCGCGCAGGAATTTGCCCTGGGCGATGAGCTCTTCCAGATCGGCGTTGGTGGCGGCCACCAGGCGCACGTCCACCCGGCGGGCGCTGGTGGAGCCCACCGGCTCGAAACAGCCGTCTTGCAAAAAGCGCAGCAGCTTGGATTGCAGGGCCAAGGACATGTTGCCTATCTCGTCCAGGAACAGGGTGCCGCCGTGGGCCATTTCCAGCCGCCCCTTGCGGTCGCCCACCGCCCCGGTGAAGGCCCCCTGCACGTGGCCAAACAGCTCGGCCTCCAAAAGGCTCTCGGTCAAGGCCGCGCAGTTGATGGCCACCAGGGGCTTTTCCCGGCGGGCCGACTCCTGGTGGATGGCGTGGGCCAAGAGCTCCTTGCCGGTGCCGGTCTGGCCGGTGATGAGCACCGAGGCGTCGGTGGGCCCCACGGTGCGGACCAGGTCGAAGATGTCCAGCATGCCCGGACTGGAGCCCAGGATGCCGTGGAAGGTCTTCTCCTGCCCCACCTGGCGGCGCAGATAATCCAGTTCGCGGCTCATCTCCTCGGCGCGGCAGGCCTTGGCCAGGATGATGGGCAGTTCCTCGAAGTTTAGCGGCTTGATCAGGTAGTCGGCCACGCCCTCCTTCAAGGCGGTGATGGCGGTGGGCACCGAGGCGTAGGCGGTCATGAGGATGAAGGGCGGGGCGGGCTCATTCTGGCGCAGACGCCGGTACAGCTCCAGGCCGTTCATGCCCGGCATTTTCAGATCGGCCAGCACCACGTCGATGCCGCTCTCGCGGGAAAACACCTCCAGGGCCTCCTCCCCGCTGGCGGCCTGCAAGACCCGGTAGCCGTTGTCAGCCAAAAACAGCATCAGCACCTTGAGGGTGTTGATGCGGTCGTCCACCACCAGGATGGTCTTCTGCTGGCTCATGCCCCCTCGCCTTTCCCGGCCCTGCTTAGGGGAAGAGTGATGACCACCCGCGTGCCCTGTCCCAGACGGCTGTCCAGGTCAAGGCTGCCGCCGTGGCCTTCCACCAGACCCAAGCTTAGCGGCAAACCCAGCCCCGTGCCCGCGTCCTTGGTGGTGAAGAAGGGATCCAGCACGCTGGGCAGGTCCTCCTCGGCTATGCCCGGTCCGTTGTCCGCCACCACCACCTGGACCTGCCCGCCCTGGCCCTTGGGCAAGAGGCGGGTGATGAACCTTATCTCGCCGCCGCCGGGCATGGCCTCCATGGCGTTTAGGATCAGGTTCAAGAACACCTGCCCCATCTGGCGGGGGTCGACTTGCAGCTTGGGCAGGGCCGGGTCCAACTCGTTGACGAAGGCGATGCCCTTGGCCGCGGCATCCTCGGACATCAGCCTCTGCACGCTCTTTATCACCGCGCCCAGCTCCACCGTCTCCAGCTTGGGCGGGGCCTGCTTGGAAAAATAGAGGAAGTCGGAGACCACCCGGTTCAGGCGATCTATCTCCTCGCAGACCAGCTGGGTGTATTGCTGGATCAGGGGCTCCTGGGACCAGCGCTGCTGCATGTGCGCCATGGCCCCCCTCATGGCGTTCAAGGGGTTCCTGATCTCGTGGGCCACCCCGGCCGAGAGCCTGCCCAGGGAGATGAGCTTTTCCGAGCGCACCAACTCCTGCTGGATGCGCGACATGTTGCTCACCATCTGGTTGAAGGAGCGGGTCAGCTCGCCCAGTTCGTCGCCGGAGCGCACGGGTATCTCCTGGTCCATGTCGCCGGCGGCCAGGCGGTTGGTGGCCGCCACCAACCGGCGCACCGGCCTGAGCAGGTTGTAGGAGAGCACCGTCGCCCCCAGCAGGGCGAAGACCAGGGTCACGGCGACCAGTTGCAGCACCCTGGAGCGGATGGCCTGGGCCTCGGCCCCGAACTCCTCCAGGGGGATGGCCACGGCCAGGGACCATTCCATGGCCGGCACCGGGGCGTAGGCCGCCACCTTGCGCTTGCCCTCGAAGGAGTACTCGTCCCAGCCCTTCTTGCCCGCGGTCATGTCCAGGATCATCTGGCGCAGGTCCGGGCTGTCGGCCTTGTGCAGCCCCACATGGCCGGGCGGGTGCAGATGGTGGGCGATGGCGTCGCCGTTTTTATCCACCAGAAAGGAGTAGCCCTCCTGCCCCATCTGGATGCCGCGCACCAGCTCGATGATCTTCTCGAAGTCCAGGTCGATGACCGCCACCCCGGCCAGTTCGCGCCAGCCGGTGAAAAAGGGCCGGGCGCAGTGCAGCAGATAGCCCCCGCGCTGGGCGTCCAGGCGGGGGGCGGAGAAGTGGGTCTGCCCCGGCTCCAGGGTCAAGGTCTCCTGGAAAAAGCCCTCCCTGGCCTCGGGCTCCAGGGACTGGGCCCCCTGCCCCGCCTTGACCAGCTCCGCGCCCTGGGCGTCCAGAAAGCGCAGGCGATAGTAGTGGGGGGCGCGCTCGCGCAGGTCGCGGAAAAGCTTGTGCAGGTTCTCCCGGTTGAACTCGGCCTCCACGTGCAGGCGGAAGAGCCGGGCCAGGTGGAAATCCTCCAGCACCGGTGAGCGGGTGATGGTTTCCAGGTCCACGCGGCAGTTGTGGAAGATGGCGTCCAGATGTTTGGCCGCCGCCTCCACCTGCATCATCTGCTCCTGGCGCACCAGGCGGTTGACCCGTTCCACCGAGGCCTGGATGGAGAAGTAGCCCACCAGGGTGATGGGCACGCAGACCAGGGGCACGATGAACAAAAGCAGCTTGCCGAATATGGAGATGCGCAGCCGCACGCGTTTATGGCCCGCCTTGGTTTGAGCAGCCTGTTTGTCGCCCTTGTCCGGCCTGGCCCCTCCCCGCCCGGGCCGCCGGCGCAGACAAGTATGCCAGCCTGGGGCGCGGGCGAGTCAAGGGCTTTCTTGATTATTGGGCGGGCGGGAGGCCGGGGGGCTAATTTTCCTCTTGACGAGGGAGAGGGTCAGGCGCTACAAATAGAACCGACCGTTCGTTCGGGTGGCAACATGACCAGCAAGGGCACTCATACCAGGGAAAAGATTCACGAGGTGGCGGCGCGCCTCTTCGCCCAGCGGGGCTATCACGGCACCTCCATCCGCGACCTGGCCCAGGAACTGGGCATGCAGAAAAGCTCCCTCTACCATCACTTCGAGTCCAAACAGGACCTGCTCTTCAGCCTGGTGGACGAATTCATGGACCAGGCCCTGGCCCGCATCGAGGCCATGACCAGCCCGGAGATGACGCCCCGGCAAAAGCTCTCGGCGGTGATCCGCTTCTACACCACCTTCTACGCCGCCTCGCCCGACCGCCTGACCATCCTCATCAACGAGCTGGAAAGCCTGAGCCCCCAGCAGAAGCGGGTGGCCCTGGACAAGGAGCGGCGTTACGTCAAGACCCTCAAGGACATCCTGGAACAAGCCGCCCAGGCGGGCCTGATGCGCGACATCCCTCCCACGGTGGCCGTCTTCGCCTTCTTCGGCATGGTCCACTACACTCCCAAGTGGTATCGCCCCGAGGGCAAGGTGGACCCGGAGGAGTTGGGCGGGCTCTTCGAGACCGTCTTCTGCCAGGGCGTGCTGCGGGGAAAGGCCAAGGCGTGAACCCCACGGCATACAAGGAGCGGCCATGGAGCCGGTGATTCTCTCCCCCGGAATGCTCGTTCCCACCCAGGCGTTGTCCGCGCTCATCACCCTGGCCGGCCTGGGGCTCTTCGCCTACATCATCAACCGCCGCCTGGCCCCCCTGCGTCTGGCCCAACCCGACCCCCGCCTGGGCGACTGGGGCCAACGTCTAAGTTCCTTGGCCAAATACTGGCTGATTCAATACAAGCAACCGCGTTATTTTTTGGCCGGCCTGCTCCACATCCTGCTCTTCCTCGGCTTCCTCACACTCTCCCTGCGCTCGCTCACCCTGGTAATCCTCGGTTTCTGGGACGGCTTCACGCTGCCCGGACTGGGGGGGCAGGCCGGCCATTTTTATTCCCTGCTCAAGGACTACGCCGCCAGCCTGGTGCTCTTGGTGGTGATCATCGCCGGGGTGCGCCGGGGGGTCTTCAAACCCGCCCGCTACGCGGTGCCGCCCCAATACGGCCATGACCACACCGCCGAGGCGCTCTTGGTGCTGGGTTTCATCGCCACCTTGATGATCTCCGAGAGCCTCTTCGAGGCCAGCGCCCAGGCCGCCTTGATGCAAGCGGGCCAGGCCGGCCAGATGCCCGCCCCGGGCAGCCTGGCCTGGGCCTTCACCCTGGCCTTGGCCGGAGCTGGCCGCGACGGCTTGCAGGCCCTGCACCTGGGGGCCTATTTCGCGCACGACCTGGCCTTCTTCTCCTTCTTGTGCATCCTGCCCCTGGGCAAGCACTTCCACGTCATAACCTCGGCTCCCAACGTGCTTTTCATGCGCCTGGACAAAGGCGCTATAAAACCGGTGCGCTGGGGGGTCGGCGACGAGGGCCTGGACGACCTGGAGAGCTTCGGGGTCAAGAAGTTCGAGGACTTCACCTGGAAGCACATGCTGGA
>CAZLSD010000077.1:0-12948 GCA_964561775.1 uncultured Desulfarculus sp.
CAACTCCGCCTCCCCGGCCCGGGCCAGCCCCTCCAGGGAGCCAAAGCGCCGGGCCAGATCGCGGGCCGTGGCCTGACCCACCTGGGGTATGCCCAGGGCGAAAAGGAAGCGCTCCAGGGGCCGGCCCCGGCTGGCCTCCACCGCCGCCAGCAGGTTCTTGGCCGAGAGCGCGCCCCAGCCCTCCAGGGCGGCCAGTTCATCTTCCCGGCCAGCCAGGGCATAGAGGCTGGGCAGGTCGGCCAAGATGCCCCGCTCCATCAACTGGGCCACCCGCTTGGGTCCCAGGCCCTCGATCTCCATGGCCTGCCGCCCGGCATAGTGGCGCAGGGCGGCCTGGAGCTGGGCCGGGCAGCCCAGGGCGTTGGGGCACAGGTGATAGGCCCCCACGGCCCGCACCTCCGCCCCGCAGACCGGGCACTGGGCCGGAGGGGCGACCGGCTCGGCGCGGGGAACCCCCTGCTCCGCCACCTGGGCCACCTTGGGTATCACGTCGCCGGCCCGCTCCACCCTGACCTTGTCCCCCACCCGCACGCCCAGGCGGGCCACCTCGCCGAAATTGTGCAGGGTGGCCCGGCTCACCGTGACCCCGCCCACGTCCACCGGCATGAGCAGCGCCACCGGGGTCAGCTTGCCCGTGCGCCCCACCTGGGTCACGATGTCGCGCACCGTGGTGATCTCCTGGCGGGGGGGGAATTTCCAGGCCAGGGCCCAACGCGGGGTGCGCGAGCGCGCCCCCAGGCTGGCGCGCAGGGCCAGGTCGTCCACCTTGGCCACCACCCCGTCTATCTCGAAGGGCAGCTCGTCGCGCCGGACCTGGTAGGCGGCGTGGGCCTCTTGCAGGCGGGCGCGGTCGGCCCCGCCCAGGTTGTGCTCCGGGTCCACGCCAAAGCCCCAGTCCCGCAGCGCCTCCAGGGCCTGGCTGTCGCGGGCCAAACCCAATTCGTCGGCGTTGACCAGGTCGAAGGGGAAAAAATTGAGCGGCCGGGTGGCGGTGACGGCCGGGTCCAGTTGGCGCAGGGAGCCGGCGGCGGCGTTGCGGGGGTTGGCGAAGGGCTCCTGGCCGCGCTCCAAGAGGCCCCGGTTGAGCCGGTCGAAACCGGCGCGCTCCATGTAGACCTCGCCACGCACCACCACCAGTTCGGGGGCCTGGGGCAGGCTGGCGGGTATGGCGGCGATGGTGCGCAGGTTGGCGGTGATCTCCTCGCCCACCTGGCCGTCGCCCCGGGTGGAGCCCTGCACAAAAAGCCCGTGGCGGTAGACCAGCTCCACCGAGAGCCCGTCCAGCTTGGGCTGGATGACCAGCGGCGCGGCCCCGGCCCCGGCCTCGGCCAGGCGGCGGAAGAAATCCTCCACCAGGCTGGCCTGCACCCCGGACTCCAGGCTGAGCATGGGGCGGTAATGGCGGACCTGGGCGAAGCTGGTCTGGGGCGGAGCGCCCACCTGGCGGGTGGGGGAGTCGGCCTGGCGGAGCTGGGGAAAATCCCGCTCCAGCAGGGTAAGCTCCGCGAGCAACCCGTCATACTGGGCGTCGGAGATCTCGGGCTGGTTGTGCTGGTAGTACAGGCGGTTGTGGCGGCCTATCTCGGCCGCCAGCCAGGCCATGCGCTGGGCCGCCTGCGCTGGTGTCGTCTTTTCCATGGCCCAAACCTACACGCGCCGGACCGCCGGGGCAACGCCCCAAGCCCGCCGCCCCGCCTGTCCTAAGGCTTGCCGGCCACCGCCGGGGCGCGCCCGGCCTTCCAGTCCTCCAACTGCTCGCGATACTTGGTGTTGTAGGGGCTGAGCCGCAAGGCCTTCTCCACGTCGGCCACCGCCTGTTTGAACTGGCCCTTGGCCGCCCAGGCGAAGCTGCGGTTGAAATAGGCGCTGGCGTTGTCCGGAGTCAGGGTGAGCACCCGGCCATAGTCCTCTATGGCCAGATCAAAGCGCCCCAGGCGGTAGAGGGCGTAGGCCCGGTTGTAGAAGGCCTCGCCAAAGGCCGGGTCCAGCTTGACCGCCTGGTCATAGTCGGCCAGGGCCAGGTCGATCTGGCCCTTGTCCTCCAGGGCGTTGGCCCGGTTGTTGTAGGCCACCGCCAGGTTGGGCTTGCTCAAGCTGCCCGATTCGATGGCCTGGCTGTAGCGCCGGATGGCGCCGTCGTGGTCTCCCCGGCCATGGGCGGCCAGGCCGGCGGCCACGTCGTCGGTGGCCATGGTCTCGCGCATCTCGTCCAAGGCCCCGGCCCAGAGCGGAGCCGCGCCCCAGCCCAGGCCCAGCCCCAGGAGCAGGGCCGCCAGGGTGAAACGGAGCAGAGCCATGACCTACTCCACCATCCCGTCGCGCTTGGCCTTCAGATACTCCAGGCGCTGCTGGAAATCCGGATCGTCGGGCACCAGCTTGACCGCTTTTTCCATGTCGGCCAGGGCCTGCTTGAGGCGGCCCTTGCGCTCGTGGGCGAAGCTGCGGTTGTAATAGGCCGCGTCGTAGTCGGGGTTCACCTCGATGGCCTTGCTGTAGTCCTTGATGGCCTGCTCGGCGTTGCCCTTGTCGTCGTAGGCGCTGCCCCGGTTGTTGTAGGCGATGGCCAGGTTCTCCTTGGAGAGCTTCTTGGAGTCTATGGCCCGGCTGAAGAACTTGATGGCCTGGTCCAGGTCGCCCTTCTCGGCGGCCTGGTTGCCGGCCATGATGTCGCTGGCCGGCGCGGCGGCCAAGGCCGGCATGGCGGGCAGGGCGGCCAGGGCCACCAACAGGGCCAGGGCGAAAGCCCAACCACGGGAGGGAAATGCTGTCATCGTCCCTATTCTCCAAAAGCTTGTACAAAAAAACCCGGCCTTACGCCCGGCCGGATCGGCTTTTATTGCGCTTCCTGCTTTTCCGGGGCCGGAGAAACCGGGCTGGCGGCCGGCTCGCCGGGGTCGGCCTGGCCCTCGGCGGCGGGCGGGGCCTCGGGGTCGGCGGCGGGCGAAGCGGCGGCGTTGGAGCCGGGCGCGGAGATGATGGCCGGGCCGGCCAGGGAGTGGTTGGCCTCCCGCCAAGCGACCACGAACATGTCCACGTACTCCAGCACCAGGCGGCGCACGCCGGCCAGCTCCTTGGCCCCCACGCTCACCACCCCGGTCAAATCCCAGGTCTCGGCCGGGCAGACCATCTTGGAGTCGCGGGACAGGCGCACGGTCTGCACCAGATAGACGGCGATGGAGATGGAGTAGAGCTCCATGTCGCTGCGTTTCTGATCGATGACCCGCACCAGCAGGTGGGGCTGCCCCGGCGCCCGCGCGCCTTCCGCGCGGCTGAAGACCTTGAGGCCGCCTTGGCGCAGGCGCTCCTCGATGTCCACTTGCAGCACATCCCGGTCCAGGCCGTCCTTTTCCGCCTCGGGCGAAAGCCCGTTGACCACCAGCCCCACGCCCTTGATGCCGCGCAGGGTTTCCCGCGAATTCCTGCCCGTCTGGGCCCAACCGGGGACGGCGCAGGCCAGGCATATGATCAGGGCCAGCGCGGCCACGGGGATTTTTCTGAGCATAGAGGTCTCGCCTTCTCTCGGGCAGAGGCCCAGCCAGGCTCTCCGTGGAGGCGTGGCCCAGTCGTTCACCAGAAAACAGATGGCTTTGCAGCTCCCTTTTTGACAGACCCGGATACAATATGCAAGGGGTAATAGCGGCGGCATCACAAGATGGGGCGCGCGGGGGTCTGGCTAGGCCGGGGGCTAAGGTATCAGGAAACCGGCATGTCGTAGGTGGCCTTCAAGGCCTGCAAATAATGGAAAGGCAGGTTTCCCTGGGCCACGCCCAGCTTGAGGGCCTGGGCCAAGACCTCGTCCCAGTCGCCCTTCTCATAAGCCTGGGTCAGGCGGTGCACCGGGGCCAGGGGACCCCGGTTGCAGAGCAGGGCCGACTTAACCTCCTCCCGCACGGGTATCTGCCCCATCAGTTCGGCCAGGGGCCGCCCCACCAGGGACTCCAACAGGGAGAACAACCCCATCAGGAAAAGATCCGTGCGGTAGTTCCTGAGCGCCCCCTCTCCAGCCAGGGACTCGCCGAAATGGGCGCGCACCAGGGAGGCCGAGACCAACTCGTCGGGCTTGTCCTGGCCCAGGCTGGCCAGCACCACCACCGAGGCCCACTTGCGCACGTTGTCCTCGCCCAACAAGTTGAGCGCCTGATGGATCGAGGTGACCGGTTCGCGCAGGGCGAAGTAGGCCGAGTTGATGTAGCGCAAGAGCTTGTAGGAGAGCGACACGTCCTTCTTGAAAACGTTAACCAGGGCGGGGATGTCCAGCTCCGGCGCGTTGATCTTCTGCAAAAGCTGGAGATAGGCCACCTTGAAGCCGGGCACGTCTTGGCCCTTGACGATGACCGGCTTGCTGAAAAAGTAGCCCTGGAAATAGTTGAAGCCCAGGTCGCGGGCCAGGCGGTACTCCTCCTGGGTCTCCACCTTTTCGGCCAGCAGTTCCACGTTGAAGGGCTTGAGCTTGGCCAAGAGGGCCTGCCAATCCCGGTCCTTGACGGCCAGGAAGTCCAGCTTGACCAGGTCGGCCAGCGCCAGCAGGTGGTCCAGTTCGGGGCGGTATTCGAAATCGTCCAGGGCCAAACGGTAGCCGTGCTGCTTCAGCCGGCGCAGGGCTTCCACCACCTCCGGCTCCGGCTCCACCGTCTCCAGCACCTCCACCACCAGCCATTCCTTGGGCATGACCAGGGCGTAGTCGTTGAGCAAAAAATCCTGGGGAAAGTTGACGAAGGCCGGCTTGCCGCCGCTGATGGCCTCCAGGCCGAAGACGGCGATGCTGTCGGTGATGACCCGGCTGGTGGCTTGGTTGCCATCGCCGTTCAGGAAGGCGTTGCGGCTGCCGGAACGGAAGAGCAGCTCATAGGCGTACACCCGCTCCCGGCGGTTGAAGATGGGTTGACGGGCAACGAAGACTTCCACGAGCTGTCACCTCTGGATAAAAACAGGCTTGGCCAGAAACGCCGTCCCGCAGGGCGGCATTATATATTCCTAATAATAATTACCATACCATCCCTTGCCAAACGATGGCTAGTCAGGGTTGATATCTATATTACCTATTTGTTGTATTTTGTTAGTAAATATAAAATCAATGGAACCATCGACGGACTGATGACTTTTTGCCTTATATAACAGGGAGTTTGGCATGAGCAATGAAAAATACGACCAGATGTGGCAAAAGCTGGACCTGGATTTGGGCGCCCACGAGCAGCTCCTGGGCGTGCTGGGGCAGTTCTATAACGACATCTATCTGAGCCAGCAGGGCCGCCTGGCCGGCATGGAGTATCTGGACTTCGTGCTGAGCGAGGTGCACGGCCTGCGCATCCAGGAATTGCAGGAGGCCAAGGCCCAGGGGCGCAAGGTGGTGGGCACCTTCTGCGTCTTCGTGCCCGAGGAGTTGGTGCTGGCCGCCGAGGCGGTCTGCGTGGGGCTGTGCGCCGGGGCCGAGGCCGGCTATGACCAGGCCGAGCAGTATCTGCCCCGCAGCACCTGCGCCCTGATCAAGTCCTTCTTCGGCTTCCGCCTGGCCGGGCTGTGCCCCTACACCAACTCCTGCGACCTGATCGTGGGCGAGACCACCTGCGACGGCAAGAAGAAGGCCTACGAGATCTTCGGCGGCTTCGCCCCCACCTATGTGATGGAGATACCCCAGAGCAAGAGCGCCGCCGCCCGGGCGCTGTTCAAGAGCGAGGTCTTACGCTTCAAGGACAAGATGGAGGAACTGACCGGCAAGGTCATCACCGCCCAAAAGCTGGCCCAGGCCATAGCCCTGGTCAACCGCCGGCGCAAGGCCTTGCAGCGCCTGTCCGCCCTGCGCGCGGCCAACCCCAGCCCCTTGAGCGGCCGCGACGCCCTGCTCATCAACCAGGTGGCCTTCTATGACGACCCAGCCCGCTTCAGCGGGGCCATCGAGAAACTCTGCGACCAGATGGAGGCCCAGGTGGCCGCCGGCCAGGGCGTGACCGGCAAAAAGACCAAGCGCGTGCTGCTCTCGGGCTGTCCCATGGCCGTGCCCAACTGGAAGCTTCCCTTCGTGGTGGAGAGCTCGGGCGCGGTCATCGTGGGCGAGGAGAGCTGCGTGGGCGCGCGGGCCACCCGCGACCTGGTGGACGAGAGCGCCAGCAGCCTGGAGGGCATGATCGACGCCCTGGTGGAGCGCTACATGAAGATCGACTGCGCCTGCTTCACCCCCAACCAGGAGCGCTTGGAGCACGTGACCGAGATGGCCCGCGACCTGAAGGCCGATGGGGTCATCCACTACGCGCTTCAGTTCTGCCAGCCCTACGCCATCGAATCCACCCTGGTGCGCGAGCGCCTCAAGCAGGAGGGCATCCCCCTGCTGCGTCTGGAGACCGACTATTCCATGAGCGACATGGAGCAGCTCAAGACCAGGGTGGAGGCCTTCGTGGAGACCCTGCCCTAGCCCCTGAACGCGAGACCGCCGCTCCGGCCTGTCCGGAGCGGCGGTATGGCCAAGGCTTTTTTTTAGGAAATGAAGGCCTGGCGCACCGCCCCGCTGACCAGCAGGAACAAAAACCCCAGCAGGAGCACCACGGCGGCGTAGGCCAAGGCCCTCTCCTTGGGCGTGCCCATCAGGGCCTGCAAGCCCAGATAGAGCAGATAGACCCCGTAGAGGGAGATCAGGAAGGCCACCATGGTCAAGGCGCCGGGGAAGAGTTGCAGCAGCCCCGCCAGCCAGCCCGGCGTGGCCGAGTAGACCGCCACCTTGAGGGCGTTGACGGGGTTCTTGGTCGAGGCGAAGGTGGTGGCCAGGGCGTCGATGAGCAGGGCCAGGATATAGACCCCGGCCACGGCCATGACGAAGGAGGTGATGGCCGAGCCCAGGGCGGGCAAAAAGCCGATACGCAAGTTGCCCATGGGCAGGCTGGCGCCCACCACGGTCAGGCCGATGATGCTGGCCAGGGGACCCAGGGCCGCCATGGGCAGCACATAGCTTTTGAACAGGCCGACCTGGGTTTCGCGCTCCTTGGCGATGACCTTCCATTCCGACTTGGGCTGCACCAGGATGTCCTTGACCCGCTCCAGCAGGCGCATCTTCTTCTCCTCCCCGTCCAATTGAACCGCCCCGGACGCCAGGCCCCGGACAGGCTGTCTCGTGAAGGCTAGTCTACCGCAAGGCCGAGCTTTTACCCGCCCGGCCGCGATGGGGGCTGCGCTTAAAGCGCGGAACATCTGGTAAGGAGGACCGGGCCGGGCGGCGGTTGCCTGGCCGGCCGCGAGAAGGCGGTCACTTGATGCGTTGCAGGGAACTGACCCGCCCGGTGCTGGCCACGGGATGGGCGGACTGGCGCTGCTGGCGCTGGCTCACCACCAGGGGCCTGGTGAGATAGCGGGGAGTGACCGCGGCGCAAACCCCCACCAGGCTGCCAAAGGGCCACGGCCCCACGGTCACTCGAGGCCACATCAAGGCCCCGGCCCAGGCCTGGGGCACCTGCCCCAGCACCTCGCGCACCAAGCGCCGCAGGGTCCAAAGGGGCAGGGCCCGGCAGCCGCCCAGGGGGTGCTTGCCCCCGCTGAACCGCCAGAGCGCGCCCAGGGGCGAGAAGGGATTCAGGGTGATGAGCGCCAGCCGGCTGCCCGCCACCCGCACCGCCTCGGCCAGGGCCTGGGCGGGGCGCTCCATGAACTCCAGGGAATTGACCATGACCACCGCGTCGAAGCTGTTGTCCTCGTAGGGCAGGTCGTGGGCGTCCCCCTGGTCGATCTCCACCTGGGAGCCCAGGCGGGTGGCGGCCAGGCGGGCCATGATGGGACCGGCTTCCAGGCCCTGGCAGAGCAGGCCCCGCTCGCGCAGGTGGGCCAGGTGCAGCCCCAGCCCGCAGCCCACGTCCAGCACCCGCCAACCCGGCCGGAAATCCAGCAGGCGGTCCAGCAGCCGGCAGGAGGCCTGGGCATAGAGCTGCCCGGCCGGCGTGGCCAGCCAGTCCTCGTAGGCGGCGGTTTCCTTGGCTTCGAACACCCGGTCCATCTTCCCATCCTATCTGAAGCCCACGCCCGCCACAAGCCCCGCCGCCCGGCCGGGCCAGGCTGGTTTTCCTGGTTTTTTTGTGCTATCTTTTTTTTGTCCCCAACAGGTAAGGAGCCATGAGCGCCGAGCGGCGACGCCCACATCGCCCCCACGGACCCGCCTATCTGGAAGGGCCGCTCTCCTTTGAGGAGGTGGCCGAGCACCGCCACATGAACTGCGGGCTCTACAACCTTTGCCTCTGGCTGGCCGTGCGCCGCCAGTGGCCCTCCTTCACCTGTATTCCCTGCTCCCTTTGGCCCGCGGGACGTCTGCTTCCCTCCCGGCCCGGGCCAGCCACCGTACTATCCCTGCCCTTGGCGGGACAGCGATAGCTGGAATTTATTTCCCAGTTGGCGCCAAAGAACTGACGCTGGAACCGGCACGTTCGTCCGGGCCCTGTGGGGGGGCATTCCAGATAAGTCTTTGGAGTATTTGTCGATTCAAGTTTTAGTTTCTACTGGCCGATAAATTGCAAACCTATGCGTCGAGAGGCGCCAAGCCAGGTCTCTGCCCCCTAGAGTCCCGGTTTGGTGGGTAAGCCCTTTTCCTCTGCGCCGGGGTTTGGGGGGATAGCTCCGCCTGGGCCCCAGCCTGCGCTGAAAGCGAGGATGCCCCATGCCCCTGCCCCGTCCTGCCCACAAGGAAAACAAGAAGTCAAACGGAGGTCTTAGCAGCTTTTTCCAACTGAAGTTCAACACCGCCATCTTCCGCGGCCTGCCTGCCTGGGTCAGCCGGCTCTACCTGGGAATCATCGGCTGGATCTATTTTTTCAGCCACGATGAGCAGGTCCAGGCCATCACCACCACCTTGAGACACTTCCGGCGCTGCCGTCCGGGCCTGCCCAAGCTGCGGCGCTTCTGGCCCAAGGTGCGCTCCGGCATCATCGACCACTACCACGAGAAGCTCTTCCTGGGCTTCCATCCCCGCCTCAAGGTGGAAAACTTCATCAGGGAGCGGGTCAGTTTCCAGGGCCTGGACGCCCTGCACCAGGCCCTGACCCAGGGCAAGGGCGTGATAATGGTCACCGGGCACTTTGGCGCGGTGGAGTTCATGCCCGGGGCCCTGGGCCTGGCCGGGCTGCCGGTCACGGTCATGGTGCACTGCCGCACGCCAGAGCTATGGGCCCGTCTGGAGGAAAGAGCCGGCCGCCACGGCATGAAGCTCTTGGACCCCAAGTCCAAATCCGTGTTCTTCGAGGCGGTGGAGCATTTGCGTCAGGGGCGCATCCTGCTCACCCAGTGCGACGAACTGGAGGCCTGGCATCCCTATCCGGACCGCAAGATCGATTTCCTGGGCCTGCGCCTGGGACTGGATCGCTCCCTGGACCTCTTGGCGCGCAAGGCCGGCTGCCCCATGTTTTTCGGGCTGGTCCACCGCCTGGGAGGCCGGCGCTATCGCCTGAGCATGGAGCCGGTGACGCCCCAGGCCGCCTCCGGCGGGGCGCGCCTGTTCTCGGCGGCCTGCCTGAGCCTGCTCGGCGAACAGATTCACCTGCGCCCCGAAGCGTGGTATGAGTGGAAGAAACTGGCTCCCATGGTCGTCGAGCAACAGAAAGCCGCCCCTGATGAAAATAGCTGGGTTCTGCCTCTACCTGGTGAAATGGCCCTTCCGCATGGCGGTGGCGCATAGCCTGGCCAGCCATCTGGCCACCGCCAACCTGATCGTCAAGGTGTGGGACCCCCAGGGCCTGGCCGGCTGGGGCGAGGGGGTCCCCCGCTCCTATGTGACTGGCGAAGATATTGATGCCAGCCTGGGGTTCCTGGCCCGCCAGGCCCTGCCCAGGCTGCTGGGGCGTGAGATGCCCCAGGCCGAGCCTAAGCAGTCCGATCCCCTGAGCCAGGCCCTGCTGCTCTCCAGCCAGGCCTTCAGCGCCGCCGAGGCTGACCGCTATCCCGCCGCGGCCTGCGCCCTGGAGACCGCCCTGTGGGACCTGGCCGCCCGGCGGGCCGGAGAGCCTCTAAGCTGGCTGCTGGGCGGGGCCAAGCGGCCAAGCCTGACCTACAGCGGCGTCTTTCCCCAACTCCCCCTGACCGCTCTCGCGCCCTTCCTGGAAGCGGCGCGCCAAATGCGCGTGGACGAAATAAAGTTGAAGGTGGGCGGGGCCGACGACCTGGAGCGGGTGGCCCTGGTGCGCCAGACCCTGGGGCCGCGGGCCAAGCTGCGCGTGGACGCCAACGGGGCCTGGTCCGAGTCCCAGGCCCTGGAGCGCATGGCCGCCCTGGGGGAATGGGGCGTGCACGAGGTGGAGCAGCCGGTGCCGGCCCAGAACCCCCAGGCGCTCACGCGGGTGGCCGGCCAGAGCCAGGCCCTGGTGCTGGCCGACGAGTCGCTCTGCACCCTGGAGCAGGCCCGCGGCCTGGCCCAGGCCGGGGTGCGCCTGGGTTTCAACTTGCGTTTGTCCAAGTGCGGGGGCCTGGCCCGCAGCCTGGAAATCCTGAAAATCGCCCAGGACCAGGGTCTGCCCTGTCAGTTGGGCTGCCAGGTGGGCGAACTGGGAATTCTGAGCGCGGCGGGCCGGCACTTTGCGGCATGCGTGCCCGGCTTAATACATATAGAGGGCAGTCTTACCCGATTCTTCCTGGATCGCGATATCTGCGCCCAAAACCTGACTTTTGGGGCTGGCGGACAGGCGCCAGCCCTGCAAGGCCCTGGGCTAGGCATAGAAATCGATGAGCAAGCCTTGGGGGATAGCCTGTTTTCTTCATCTTGAGGCTACGGCTCTTGGCTATCTTGCCAAATGACGCCCCGATATATGGGCCATTAAAGAGGAGGCCAACCCCATATATGGTGTTTCTACCCTAATATCCCAATTGACAAGTTTTTCCGGATATTTCCCCTTGACTTTCCTTGGAGCGGCAATATAAGAATATTGTGAATTGTGAAATACTCCCATTGGCAGCCCAACCATGCCAGGATAGCCCCGGCCGGACATGGAACGTCACAATAGCTGCTTAAATACCCGCGCCATCATCAGCTACGTCGAGCACCACCGCCTCGACCCGCACCAGCTTTTGGAAGGCCTGGAAGGCATGCTGGAGGGGGTTCCCAACCCTCTGGAATTTCTTCAAGATCCACATAATTGGGTATCCTCGGCCCTGGTGGGGCGCATGTTCGCCAACGCCCGCAAGCTCACCGGCGACCCCGAGGTGGCCTACAAGATCGGCTTCGAGTCGGTCACGCGCAAAAAGCTGGGCTACATCCAGCACATACTCTTAAGAGCCCTGGCCACCCCCCGGGGCTCCCTGATGCATCTGAAGACCATCAACGACAAGTTCAACCGTAACAAGGAAGTGGACATCTCGCTGCTGGGGCGGGAGCACATGCGCCTGCGCCTGCACTGGCACAACGACCTGCCCCTGGGCCGGGATTTCTGCCTGATCAACCGGGGCATATATTCAGCCATCCCCACCATATGGGGACTGCCCCCGGCCCAGGTCACGGAGACCCGCTGCCAATTCCACGGCGCCCAGTTCTGCGAGTTCGAGGTCCACTGGAAGAACCCCTCCCTGTGGCAGCGCCTGCGCGGCCTGGGGCGGGGGCACCGCCATTTGCTGGCCGACACCTTGGCCGAGATGGAGCGGGACAAGCAGCTGCTGCACCAGAAATACAGCGAGGTCCTGGGGCTCAACCTCAACCTCCAGCGCAAGATAGACCAGCTGATGAGCATCCAGCAGGCCAGCGGGGCCATCCTCTCCGAGCTGGAGTACAACAAGCTCTTCCCCGCGGTCCTGGCCCTCTTCATCAAGGCCATCGGCTATTCGCGCGGCATGATCATGCTGGTGGACGAAAAGTCCCAGGTGCTGCGCTTCGTGGAGGCGGTGGGGGCCACCCCCCAGGAACTGGATGTCATCTCGCATTATCAGGTGCCCCTGACGCGCAAGCAGAACCTGCTGGCCCAGGTGGTGCAAAGCGGCCAGCCCATCATCTGCGAGGACACCTCCATCCTAAACCTCAACCAGAACAACCTGATCATCCAGCGCTGGAAGCCCAAGTCCATCGTGGTGCTGCCCTTGACCGCCCAGGGCCGGGTCATCGGGCTCTTGGCCGCCGACCGGCTGGAGATCCTGGCCTCCCAGCCCAAGCTGGACCGGGATTACTTGCAGGTCTTCGCCAACCAGGTGGCGCTGGCCATCGAAAACGCCCGTATGTACCGCAACTTAAGGGAGAGCTTCCTGAGCACGGTCCAGTCCTTGGCCCACGCCCTGGAAGCCAAGGACACCTACACCCGCGGCCACTCCGAGCGCGTCACCACCTATGCCGTGCGCCTGGCCGAGAAGCTCAAGCTGCCCGCGGCCGCCCTGGAGCAGATCCGCCGCGTCTCGGTGCTGCACGACATCGGCAAGATCGGCGTGGACCGGGCCATCCTCAACAAGCCCGGCCTGCTGGCCGAGAGCGAAAAAGCCATCATCCAGCAGCACCCCGCCCTGGGGCAGACCATCATCGAGCCCTTGAACCTGAGCTGGGAGGAGATGGCCATCGTGCGCCACCACCACGAGCGCTTCGACGGTCAGGGCTATCCCGACGGGCTGAGCGGCCAGGCCCTGCCCATCCAGGTGCGGGTGGTCACCGTGGCCGACGCCTTCGACGCCATGACCAGCAACCGCCCCTACCGCAAGGCCCTGGAACTGTGGAAGGCCCTGGATCAACTGGAGGCCGAGGCGGGCGCCCAGTTCGACCCCGAGATCGTGGCGGTCTTCGTGCAGATGGTGCGCCAGGGCGAGTTCCGCGATCAGTTACTGCGCGGCGACACCCAGACCGGCCCCAAGCGCATGCACGCCGCCTGATCCCCATCTGGCCCTCCAGCGGGGCCCAATCCTCATTTGTCCGGGAAGCAGACCAGGGACCGCCGCGGGCCTCATACCAAATCTCACTTCAACCATATGGTTTTCCGCCGACGACAAAGACGGGCGGGGATAAACCCCGCCCCTACATCAAGA
>CAZLSD010000078.1:0-12922 GCA_964561775.1 uncultured Desulfarculus sp.
CAGGGGCAGGGGCAGGGGCAGCAGTCCGGTTTTGTTGGCCATGAGCGATCCTTTCCTAAACCCGCGGCGGGGAAGGCCCGCCCTGCCGCGCGGCTGTTCCCGCAGGATATCTTTTTAGGGCGCGGCGCGCCAAGCCGTTTCCGGGCCGATGGCGCGCGACCCGGCCGGTCTTTACAGGAGCCAGCCCCGGCAGTATGCTTCCGGCGATTCAGGCATACCCCCCGCCATGTACGCCAAGGGAGCGAAAAGGCATGTGGTTCAAGCGCAGCCTCCAGGAAGATAGACGCCCCAAGCGCTCTGCCGTGCGCGAGTATCTGGAGGCCCTGGTCTGGGCGGTGGTGCTGGCGCTCATCATCCGCACCTGGGCGGTGCAGGCCTTCAAGATTCCCTCCGGCTCCATGAAGCCCACCCTGTTGGTGGGCGACCACCTGCTGGTCAACAAGAGCGCCTACGGGCTCAAAATGCCCTTTTCCGACCGCAACCTGGTCAACCTGGGCGAGCCCAAGCGCGGCGACATCATCGTCTTCCGTTTCCCCGAGGACCGCGACAAGGACTTCATCAAGCGCGTCATCGCCCTGCCCGGCGAAAAGGTGGAGGTGCGCAACAAGCTGGTCTACATCAACGGAGAGCCCCTGCAAGACCTGTGGGGCCACTACAGCGACCGCATCATCCTGCCCCCCGGCATCCAGCCCCGCGACAACCTGGGCCCCCTGGAGGTCCCCCCGGACCACTACTTCGTCATGGGCGACAACCGGGACCAGTCCTTTGACTCGCGTTTTTGGTTCCAGGGCCGGGGCGGTTTCGTGCCCCAGAAGGACATCCTGGGCAAGGCCATCATCATATATTGGTCCTGGGAGGACGACTCCTTTGGCGTGCGCTGGGGCCGTATCGGCCACCTCATCGACTGAGAGGACGCCCCCTGGTGAACCAGCTCCCCTCCGACGCCCCCAAGCCCGCCTGGCGCAACCTGCTGGAGAGCTTGGTCCTGGCCTTTTTGGCCTATCTGCTGCTGGCCAACTACGTGGTCCTGGCCTATGAGATCCCCAGCGGCTCCATGATCCCCACCCTGCAAGTGGGCGACCGCCTGCTGGTCTCGCGCTTCGCCTATGACCTGAACCTGCTGCCCTCGCGGGTGCGCATCGGCCCCCTGGAGGTCAACTCGCCCTGGGGGACCGTGAACCTGGCCAGCTTGAGCCAGCCCGAGCGGGGGGAGATCGTGGTCTTCCACACCCCGGCGGTCAACTCCGAGAGCATGATCAAGCGGGTGCTGGGTCTGCCGGGCGAGGTCATCGAGGTGCGCGGCGGCCAGGTCATCATCAATGGCCAGCCTCTGGCCGACCCCTGGGCCCACCACCTGGGCGGCCGCAACTCGGCGCCGGATTTCGGGCCGGCGGCCATCCCCGCCGGGCACTACTTCGTCATGGGCGACAACCGGGACAATTCCTATGACAGCCGCGCCTGGTTCGGCGGGCGGGGCGGTTTCGTGGCCCGCGACCAGATTCAGGGCCGGGCCTGGCTCATCTATTGGCCGGGGCTGGATATGCTCAGCGGCCAGCGCTGGTCACGTCTGGGGCTGCTGGGCGGCTAAGCCGCCCAAGACCTTGAGCTGCCCGGCCCAGTCCCCCCTCACCACCGCCTCCAAGACCTCATCGCCAGCCAACTCCTTGAGCGGGACAAAGACCAGGGGCGCTCGCGCGCCTGGGGCCAGGCTGCCGTATTGACCGGCCAGGCCCAGGGCCAGGGCCCCGCCGGCCGTGGCCATCGCCAGGATGGCCGCCGGGGAGGTATCCGGACAATGGCGGCGCAGGGTGGATATCTCGGCCCACAGGCTAAGGTCCGGGGCCGAGGCCAGGGAGTCGGTGCCCAGGCAGAGATTGACCCCGGCCGCCAGCAGTTCGGCCACCGGGGCCAAGGCTCCGGTGAGCCCCAGGTTGGAGCGGGGGCACAGGCAAAGGGAAGCCCCCGTGGCGGCCAGGTCCGCCACTTCGGCCTTGGTCAACTGCACCCCATGCACCAAGAGAGTATGGCTGTCCAGCGCGCCCAGGGCCTGCACATGGGCCAAGGGGGCCAGGCCGCTCAGCTCCAGGCTCTGGCGCTTGAGGCCCCGCTCCAGCAGGAACCGCTCCAAGCGCGCGCCCTCCTGGCCTTGGCCCAGCATGAACTCCACCTCGGCCCGGCTCTCGGCCAGATGCATGCAGAAGGGCAGCGAGCCGGCCTTTTCCTTGAGCGCCTTGAGCCGGGAGGAAGGCACCGAATAAGGCGCGTGGGCGGCCACGCCATGCCCCACCAGACAGCCCTCGTGCCAGGAGAAGGCCGCCTGGGGCGGCTCGCATTTGCTCTGCCCCAGGGCCTCATGGAACGACACCGCCGAGAGCCCGGCCCGGGCCAGCAGCTCCTGGGCGCGGCCGGTGTTGGTGATGTCAGCCACCAGGGCCACCCCGCCTTGGCACAGGCTGGCGATGGCCCGCTCCGTGTGCCGGGCCGCGTCGCCCCGGTCAACACCAGGGCGGGAGGCCACCATCTGGTGCAGCCAGCCCACGAAGTCCTGGGCCGGCGGCACGGCCCCGGCCAGGAAGGACAGCTCCAGATGGGTGTGGGCGTTGACCAGGCCGGGCAAAAGCAGGCCAGAGCCCAGGTCCAGGGTCTCCAGGCCGGGGGGGGGCTGGCCGGCGATTTCCCGTATGCGCCCCCCCTCCAGCACCAGCCATTGCCCCTGCCCCCGGCGCAGGCCGTCCTGCGCGTCCCACAGCCAGGCGGCGGTGCAGGCCAGGGGCGCGGAGGCCATCAGGCGGCCCGGCTCACCGGCTGGTAGAAGGTGTCGCGCTGGCGGGGCGCAAAGCCCATGTCCTGGGCCAGGCGCACCAGTTCGGATTCGGGCAGGCGGAAGGACACCCCGGCCGCGGCCACCACGTTCTCCTCGATCATGGTGGAGCCCAGGTCATCGGCCCCGAAGGTGAGGGCCAGTTGGGCGATCTTGGCTCCCTGGGTGACCCAGGAGGCTTGCAGGTGAGCGAAGTTGTCCAGGAAGAGGCGGGACACCGCCAGCAGGCGCAGGTATTCCACCGCCGTGGCCGGGCGCGTCTCGGCCAGGGCGGTGTTGGCCGGCTGAAAGCTCCAGGGGATGAAGGCGGTGAAGCGCCCCTTGCCCCGGGCGATGGACATATCCTGCAACTGGCGCAGGCAGGCCAGGTGCTCGATGCGCTCGGCCGGGGTCTCCAGGCTGCCGAACATCATGGTGGCGGTGGTCATGAGCCCCTGGGCGTGGGCCGCCGCCATCACCTCCAGCCATTCCCGGGCCGAGCACTTGCCCGGCGCGATGAGCGAGCGCACCCGCTCCACCAGTATCTCGGCCCCGCCGCCGGGGATGGAATCCAGGCCGGCCTCCCTGAGCCGCCGCAGGGCCTCCTCGATGCTCAAGCCATCCAGGCGGGCCATGTGCACCACCTCGGGCGGAGAGAGACCGTGGATGTTGATGGGGTAGTGCTCCTTGACGAAGCGGAAGGTCTGGCAGGTGGCCTCCACGCCAATCTGGGGATGCAGACCGCCCTGCACCAAAATCTGGGTGCCGCCCAGGGCCAGGGTCTCCTCGATCTTGCGGGCCAATTCGTCGCGCGAGAGCACGTAACCACCATCCTGGCCAGGCGTCCTGAAAAAGGCGCAGAAGCGGCAGGCCGAGAGGCAGATGTTGGTGGTGTTGATGTTGCGGTCCACGCAGTAGGTAACCACCGGCTCCGGGTTGTGGAGCTGGCGGGCCTGGGAGGCCAGGCGGCCCAGGGTGAGCAGGTCAGCCTCTTGGAGCAGGGTCAGGGCCTCGGACTGGCTCAGGCGGGCCTGGGCTTTCAAGGAGGCCCGGGCCGCGGCATAGGCCTGTTGCAGGGGCACCAGGGCGGTCTGGCACATCAGGCCGCCTCCTCCCGGGTCAGGCCCGGAGCCAATTGGTTATAGAAGCTGTCGCGGCGCACCGGCTCGCAACCGGCGGCCTCGATCATCTGGCGCAGCTCGGCCTCGGTGAGGCCCTGGCTGGTGGTGGCCCCGGCCATGTGGGTTATGCGCTCCTCGATGATGGTGCCGTCCAAGTCGTCGGCCCCGAAATTCAAGGCCACTTGGGCCAGCTTGGGACCCAGCATGACCCAATAGGCCTTGATGTGGGGGAAGTTGTCCAGTAATAGCCGGGCGCTGGCGATCATGCGCAGGTCGTCCAGGGCCGTGGTTAGCTGGCCGCCCGCGATGCCGGTGTTCTCGGGATGAAAGGCCAGGGGGATGAAGGCCGAGAAGCCGCCGCTTTTGTCCTGCTGCTCGCGCAGGGCCAAGAGATGCTCCACCCGCTCGGCCGGGGTCTCGATGTGGCCATAAAGCATGGTGGCGTTGGTGGGGATGCCCAGGGAATGGGCCGCCGCCGAAACCTCCAGCCAGCGCTGGCCGCTGATCTTTTTGGGGCAAAGCTCGGCGCGCACCCGGGGTGAGAAGACCTCGGCCCCGCCGCCGGGCATGTGGGCCAGGCCCTGGGCCTGCAAGAGGCGCAGAACCTCCAGCACCTCCAGGCCGCTCATCTTGGCCAGGTGGTCTATCTCCACCGGGGTGAAGGCCTTCAGGGTGGCCCGGGGCTGGGCCTGGCCCAGGGCCTGGAGCAACTCCAGGTAGTAATCCAGGTTCAAGGTGGGGTGGCAGGAGCCCACCACGTGCAGCTCATCCAGGGCCTCGGGCGAGACCTGGCGCACCTTGTCCGCGGCCTGGGCCGGGCTGAGCAAAAAGGCTCGCTCCTGGCCTTCATCACGCCAAAAAGCGCAAAAAGTACACTTATTCGCGCAGATATTGGAATAATTCAAGTGACGGTTCAAGACGTAATAGGCCCGCTGGCCGTTCTTGGCCAGCCTGGCCGCCTGGGCCAGAGCGCCCAGCCCCAATAAATCTTGGCTGGCTTGCAAGGCCAGGCCGTCTTCCAGGTCCAGCCTTTGCCCCGCCTCCAGCTTGTCCGCCAGCTGGTGCAGGCGCGGATCGTTTATCATCTCGCGAGGCAGGAGCAAGGGCGGCAAGGCGCTCACCGGCGGCAGAGGATTGGCCGCCTGGCGGAGGGTGACGGCGGGGACGGGAGGAGTCATGGGCTTCCTCGTATAGGTCAAAGTGACCACCTGGTCATAGCCAAGCGTAAAAAGTTGGACACCAGCCATGGCGGCCAGTGACCACGTGGTCACAATCCTAGCCCCGCCCCTGGGCTTTGGCAAGTCAATTCTGGGTGACAAAAGCAAGAGCCAGTTACCGCAACCAGACCGTGACCGCCGGCCGTCACGCCGCTTGCACTTGCGCCCAGGGTAGGCATGGCCTTTGGCGCGCAAGCGCCGCGCCGGCCGGCGTGTTGGCCCTGACTTGCTTCCTAAGGCCTGTGCTCCTGGTGTAAGATGCCGCCATGGATCAGCCCCTGCTCAGCCTGTGCATGATCGCCCGCGACGAGGAGCGCTGGCTGCCCATGTCCCTGGGCAGCGCCAGGCCCTGGGTGGACGAGCTGGTTGTGGTGGACACCGGCTCCCAGGATGGCAGCGTGGAGATCGCCCGCCAGATGGGCGCCCAAGTGTTCAATCACCCATGGCAAAACGACTTCGCCCTGGCCCGCAACCAAAGCATGTCCCACGCCCGGGGGCGCTGGCTGCTCTTCATGGACGCCGACGAGGAACTGGACCAGGCCAAGGCCCCGGCCTTGCGCCAATGCCTGATATCCTCCCAACTGGGCCAGGCCGACCGCGTCTACATCGAGATACTTCACCTGGCCCTTGATGGCGGCCACAGCCTTCAGGTCATCCCCCGGCTTATCCGCGCCAGCGCTGGCATCAGCTTCGTGGGCAAGATTCACGAGCGGCTGCAAGGCGGCAGCGGCCTGGCTGGCCGCGCCCCGGTGCGCCTCATCCACCACGGCTTTGCCCAGCCTGCGGAAGTCCTGGCGGTCAAGGCCCGGCGCAACTTGGCTCTGATCCAAGCCTGGGCCGCCGAGCAGCCCAACAGCCTGCCCGCCTGGTGCAGCCTGGCCCAGACCCTGATGACCAGCGCCGAAACCGCGCCCCAGGCCCTGGCCGCCGGGCTCAAGGCCCGCCAACTGGCCCTGGAGCAGCAACCCGCTCCCCACCACTGGCCCCGGGTCTACCACCCCATACTGATGGCCCTGACCCATCTGGGCCGCCATGACGAAATCATCGCCATGGCCCAGGAATGCCTGGCCCGTCTGCCCCTCTATCCCGATCCCCTCTATTCCCTTACCTGGGTCCACTTCATCCATGGCCGCTGGCCAGAGGTCCTCGCCTGCGCCCAGCGCTTCCTTGACCTGCAAAGCCACTGGCGCGACCACCCCCTGCAATACCCCTACGGCGACAACCTGAGCCAAGGCCTGCTGGACCGCGTGCTGGCCTGGCGGTCCCAGGCTCAGGAAAAATTGCGATAGGGAAAGAAGAGCTTGGGGGGAACCCCTTTTGCGGCCGCAAAAGGGGTTCCCCCCAAGCTCTTCTTTCCCTATCGCAATTTTTCCTGAGCCTGGGACCGCCAGGCCAGCACGCGGTCCAGCAGGCCTTGGCTCAGGTTGTCGCCGTAGGGGTATTGCAGGGGGTGGTCGCGCCAGTGGCTTTGCAGGTCAAGGAAGCGCTGGGCGCAGGCGAGGACCTCTGGCCAGCGGCCATGGATGAAGTGGACCCAGGTAAGGGAATAGAGGGGATCGGGATAGAGGGGCAGACGGGCCAGGCATTCCTGGGCCATGGCGATGATTTCGTCATGGCGGCCCAGATGGGTCAGGGCCATCAGTATGGGGTGGTAGACCCGGGGCCAGTGGTGGGGAGCGGGTTGCTGCTCCAGGGCCAGTTGGCGGGCCTTGAGCCCGGCGGCCAGGGCCTGGGGCGCGGTTTCGGCGCTGGTCATCAGGGTCTGGGCCAGGCTGCACCAGGCGGGCAGGCTGTTGGGCTGCTCGGCGGCCCAGGCTTGGATCAGAGCCAAGTTGCGCCGGGCCTTGACCGCCAGGACTTCCGCAGGCTGGGCAAAGCCGTGGTGGATGAGGCGCACCGGGGCGCGGCCAGCCAGGCCGCTGCCGCCTTGCAGCCGCTCGTGAATCTTGCCCACGAAGCTGATGCCAGCGCTGGCGCGGATAAGCCGGGGGATGACCTGAAGGCTGTGGCCGCCATCAAGGGCCAGGTGAAGTATCTCGATGTAGACGCGGTCGGCCTGGCCCAGTTGGGAGGATATCAGGCATTGGCGCAAGGCCGGGGCCTTGGCCTGGTCCAGTTCCTCGTCGGCGTCCATGAAGAGCAGCCAGCGCCCCCGGGCGTGGGACATGCTTTGGTTGCGGGCCAGGGCGAAGTCGTTTTGCCATGGGTGATTGAACACTTGGGCGCCCATCTGGCGGGCGATCTCCACGCTGCCATCCTGGGAGCCGGTGTCCACCACAACCAGCTCGTCCACCCAGGGCCTGGCGCTGCCCAGGGACATGGGCAGCCAGCGCTCCTCGTCGCGGGCGATCATGCACAGGCTGAGCAGGGGCTGATCCATGGCGGCATCTTACACCAGGAGCACAGGCCTTAGGAAGCAAGTCAGGGCCAACACGCCGGCCGGCGCGGCGCTTGCGCGCCAAAGGCCATGCCTACCCTGGGCGCAAGTGCAAGCGGCGTGACGGCCGGCGGTCACGGTCTGGTTGCGGTAACTGGCTCTTGCTTTTGTCACCCAGAATTGACTTGCCAAAGCCCAGGGGCGGGGCTAGGATTGTGACCACGTGGTCACTGGCCGCCATGGCTGGTGTCCAACTTTTTACGCTTGGCTATGACCAGGTGGTCACTTTGACCTATACGAGGAAGCCCATGACTCCTCCCGTCCCCGCCGTCACCCTCCGCCAGGCGGCCAATCCTCTGCCGCCGGTGAGCGCCTTGCCGCCCTTGCTCCTGCCTCGCGAGATGATAAACGATCCGCGCCTGCACCAGCTGGCGGACAAGCTGGAGGCGGGGCAAAGGCTGGACCTGGAAGACGGCCTGGCCTTGCAAGCCAGCCAAGATTTATTGGGGCTGGGCGCTCTGGCCCAGGCGGCCAGGCTGGCCAAGAACGGCCAGCGGGCCTATTACGTCTTGAACCGTCACTTGAATTATTCCAATATCTGCGCGAATAAGTGTACTTTTTGCGCTTTTTGGCGTGATGAAGGCCAGGAGCGAGCCTTTTTGCTCAGCCCGGCCCAGGCCGCGGACAAGGTGCGCCAGGTCTCGCCCGAGGCCCTGGATGAGCTGCACGTGGTGGGCTCCTGCCACCCCACCTTGAACCTGGATTACTACCTGGAGTTGCTCCAGGCCCTGGGCCAGGCCCAGCCCCGGGCCACCCTGAAGGCCTTCACCCCGGTGGAGATAGACCACCTGGCCAAGATGAGCGGCCTGGAGGTGCTGGAGGTTCTGCGCCTCTTGCAGGCCCAGGGCCTGGCCCACATGCCCGGCGGCGGGGCCGAGGTCTTCTCACCCCGGGTGCGCGCCGAGCTTTGCCCCAAAAAGATCAGCGGCCAGCGCTGGCTGGAGGTTTCGGCGGCGGCCCATTCCCTGGGCATCCCCACCAACGCCACCATGCTTTATGGCCACATCGAGACCCCGGCCGAGCGGGTGGAGCATCTCTTGGCCCTGCGCGAGCAGCAGGACAAAAGCGGCGGCTTCTCGGCCTTCATCCCCCTGGCCTTTCATCCCGAGAACACCGGCATCGCGGGCGGCCAGCTAACCACGGCCCTGGACGACCTGCGCATGATCGCCAGCGCCCGGCTATTACTGGACAACTTCCCCCACATCAAGGCCTATTGGGTCATGCTGGGTCCCAAGCTGGCCCAAGTGGCCTTGAATTTCGGGGCCGACGACTTGGACGGCACCATCATCGAGGAGCGCATAACCCACATGGCCGGGGCCACCACCAGCCAGGGCCTCACCGAGGCCGAGCTGCGCCAGATGATCGAGGCCGCCGGTTGCGAGCCGGTGCGCCGCGACAGCTTCTATAACCAATTGGCTCCGGGCCTGACCCGGGAGGAGGCGGCCTGATGTGCCAGACCGCCCTGGTGCCCCTGCAACAGGCCTATGCCGCGGCCCGGGCCTCCTTGAAAGCCCAGGCCCGCCTGAGCCAGTCCGAGGCCCTGACCCTGCTCCAAGAGGCTGACCTGCTCACCCTGGGCCGCCTGGCCTCCCAGGCCCGCCAGCTCCACAACCCGGAGCCGGTGGTTACCTACTGCGTGGACCGCAACATCAACACCACCAACATCTGCCTCTCGGCCTGCCGCTTCTGCGCCTTTTTCAGGACGCCTGGCCAGGATGGTGGTTACGTGCTCTCGCGCGACGAATTGGCCCGCAAGATCGAGGAGACCCTGGCCCTGGGCGGCACCCAGATTTTGGTGCAGGGCGGTCTGCATCCCCAGATTGGCGTGGAGGCCACCTGCCAGACCTTCCGCTTCGTCAAGGAGCACTACCCCATCAACATCCACGGTCTCTCTCCGCCCGAGGTGGTGCACATGGCCCGCCTGGATGGCTTGAGCATCGAGGAGGCCCTGCGGCGGCTCAGGGAGGCCGGCCTGGATTCCATCCCCGGCGGCGGGGCCGAGATACTGGTGGAGCGGGTGCGCTCGCTCATCGCGCCGGGCAAGTGCTCGGCCCGGGAATGGCTGGAGGTGATGGCGGCGGCCCACGCCCAGGGGCTCATGACCACCGCCACCATGATGTTCGGCAGCCTGGAGACCCCGGCCGAGCGCATCGAGCACCTGGCCTGCCTGCGCCAGTTGCAGGATATGTCCATCGCCCGGGGCAAGGGGCGCTTCACCGCCTTCATCCCCTGGAGCTTTCAGCCGGCCAACACCGCCCTGGCCGAGACGCGCCCGGCCACGGCGGTGGAATACCTGCGCCTGCTGGCGGTGTCCCGCCTCTTCCTGGACAACTTCGCTCACCTGCAAGCCTCCTGGGTCACCCAGGGAGCCAAGATCGCCCAACTGGCCCTCACCTTCGGGGCCGATGACCTGGGCTCCACCATGATCGAGGAGAACGTGGTGGCCGCGGCCGGGGTGTCCTTCCGCCTGCCCGAATCCGAACTGGTGCGCCTGGCCCAGGACATGGGCTTTGCGCCCCGCCAGCGCGACACCTTCTACCAGCCGGTGAGCCGGGCCGCCTGATGGCCTCCGCGCCCCTGGCCTGCACCGCCGCCTGGCTGTGGGACGCGCAGGACGGCCTGCGCCGGGGGCAGGGGCAATGGCTGGTGCTGGAGGGGGGGCGCATACGGGAAATCGCCGGCCAGCCCCCCCCCGGCCTGGAGACCCTGGACCTGGGCTCTGGCCTGCTTTTGCCCGGCCTGGTCAACGCCCACACCCATCTGGAGCTGTCCTTCCTGGCCGGGGCCGTGCCGCCGGCCCAGGACTTCGTGGGCTGGCTGCACCAGATGGTGGCCTCCCGCCCTGGTGTTGACCGGGGCGACGCGGCCCGGCACACGGAGCGGGCCATCGCCAGCCTGTGCCAAGGCGGGGTGGCCCTGGTGGCTGACATCACCAACACCGGCCGCGCCCAGGAGCTGCTGGCCCGGGCCGGGCTCTCGGCGGTGTCGTTCCATGAGGCCCTGGGGCAGAGCAAATGCGAGCCGCCCCAGGCGGCCTTCTCCTGGCACGAGGGCTGTCTGGTGGGGCATGGCGTGGCCGCCCACGCGCCTTATTCGGTGCCTTCCTCCCGGCTCAAGGCGCTCAAGGAAAAGGCCGGCTCGCTGCCCTTCTGCATGCATCTGGCCGAGAGCCGGGCCGAGGTGGAGTTCATGCTGGGCCAAGGCCAGGAGGGCGCGCGCTTGGAGCGGTTCCTGCTGGAGCGGGGCCTCAAGCGCCAGAGCCTGGAGCTGAGCGGCCTGGCCCCCTTGGCCCATGTGCAGGCCCTGGGCGCGCTGGACAGCCATACTCTCTTGGTGCATGGGGTGCAGTTGACCAAGGCCGAAGTGGCGGACCTGGCCGCCACGGGGGCTTCCCTTTGCCTGTGCCCCCGCTCCAACCTGGGGCTCACCGGAGCCTTGGCCCCGGTGGCCGAACTGCTGGCGGCCGGGGTCAATCTCTGCCTGGGCACCGACTCCCTGGCCTCGGCCCCGGACCTTAGCCTGTGGGCCGAGATATCCACCCTGCGCCGCCATTGTCCGGATACCTCCCCGGCGGCCATCCTGGCGATGGCCACGGCCGGCGGGGCCCTGGCCCTGGGCCTGGCCGGTCAATACGGCAGCCTGGCCCCAGGCGCGCGAGCGCCCCTGGTCTTTGTCCCGCTCAAGGAGTTGGCTGGCGATGAGGTCTTGGAGGCGGTGGTGAGGGGGGACTGGGCCGGGCAGCTCAAGGTCTTGGGCGGCTTAGCCGCCCAGCAGCCCCAGACGTGACCAGCGCTGGCCGCTGAGCATATCCAGCCCCGGCCAATAGATGAGCCAGGCCCGGCCCTGAATCTGGTCGCGGGCCACGAAACCGCCCCGCCCGCCGAACCAGGCGCGGCTGTCATAGGAATTGTCCCGGTTGTCGCCCATGACGAAGTAGTGCCCGGCGGGGATGGCCGCCGGCCCGAAATCCGGCGCCGAGTTGCGGCCGCCCAGGTGGTGGGCCCAGGGGTCGGCCAGAGGCTGGCCATTGATGATGACCTGGCCGCCGCGCACCTCGATGACCTCGCCCGGCAGACCCAGCACCCGCTTGATCATGCTCTCGGAGTTGACCGCCGGGGTGTGGAAGACCACGATCTCCCCCCGCTCGGGCTGGCTCAAGCTGGCCAGGTTCACGGTCCCCCAGGGCGAGTTGACCTCCAGGGGGCCGATGCGCACCCGCGAGGGCAGCAGGTTCAGGTCATAGGCGAAGCGCGAGACCAGCAGGCGGTCGCCCACTTGCAGGGTGGGGATCATGGAGCCGCTGGGGATCTCATAGGCCAGGACCACGTAGTTGGCCAGCAGCAGATAGGCCAAAAAGGCCAGGACCAAGCTCTCCAGCAGGTTGCGCCAGGCGGGCTTGGGGGCGTCGGAGGGGAGCTGGTTCACCAGGGGGCGTCCTCTCAGTCGATGAGGTGGCCGATACGGCCCCAGCGCACGCCAAAGGAGTCGTCCTCCCAGGACCAATATATGATGATGGCCTTGCCCAGGATGTCCTTCTGGGGCACGAAACCGCCCCGGCCCTGGAACCAAAAACGCGAGTCAAAGGACTGGTCCCGGTTGTCGCCCATGACGAAGTAGTGGTCCGGGGGGACCTCCAGGGGGCCCAGGTTGTCGCGGGGCTGGATGCCGGGGGGCAGGATGATGCGGTCGCTGTAGTGGCCCCACAGGTCTTGCAGGGGCTCTCCGTTGATGTAGACCAGCTTGTTGCGCACCTCCACCTTTTCGCCGGGCAGGGCGATGACGCGCTTGATGAAGTCCTTGTCGCGGTCCTCGGGGAAACGGAAGACGATGATGTCGCCGCGCTTGGGCTCGCCCAGGTTGACCAGGTTGCGGTCGGAAAAGGGCATTTTGAGCCCGTAGGCGCTCTTGTTGACCAGCAGGTGGTCGCCCACCAACAGGGTGGGCTTCATGGAGCCGGAGGGAATCTTGAAGGCCTGCACCGCCCAGGTGCGGATGATGAGCGCCAGCACCACCGCCCAGACCAGGGCCTCCAGATACTCGCGCACGGCAGAGCGCTTGGGGCGTCTATCTTCCTGGAGGCTGCGCTTGAACCACATGCCTTTTCGCTCCCTTGGCGTACATGGCGGGGGGTATGCCTGAATCGCCGGAAGCATACTGCCGGGGCTGGCTCCTGTAAAGACCGGCCGGGTCGCGCGCCATCGGCCCGGAAACGGCTTGGCGCGCCGCGCCCTAAAAAGATATCCTGCGGGAACAGCCGCGCGGCAGGGCGGGCCTTCCCCGCCGCGGGTTTAGGAAAGGATCGCTCATGGCCAACAAAACCGGACTGCTGCCCCTGCCCCTGCCCCTG
>CAZLSD010000079.1:0-12610 GCA_964561775.1 uncultured Desulfarculus sp.
AGGCCAAGGTGCCCCCATGCCCCCCACCCTGGAGCAAACCCTGTTGACGGCCTGGAGCCAGGCCGGATTCCTGGGCCTGCGTCAGGCCTGCGCCGCCCATCTGGCCCGGGCGCGGGCCTTGGACCCGCCCGGACAGGCGGCGGTGCTGGAGCAGGATCAACCCTTGGCGAGCCTCCTGGCCCAGGCCG
Organism: uncultured Desulfarculus sp.; assembly: GCA_964561775.1. Lineage (GTDB taxonomy): Bacteria > Desulfobacterota > Desulfarculia > Desulfarculales > Desulfarculaceae > JACRDC01. The sequence goes on from CAZLSD010000079.1 coordinate 189, forward strand.
CCACGGCGGGGGAGCCCCAGCGCCCGGCCCTGGCCCGGGAGCTGGCCGCCCGCCTGGACTGGCTGGGCCAGGCCCGCCAATGCCTGGCCTGCGGCACCTGCTGCCGCGCCAGCGGCCCCACCCTCTACCTGGAGGACCTGCCCTTGCTGGGGGAGCCAGGGCTGGGCAAGGCGGATTTGCTGACCCTGCGGGCCGGGGAGAGGGCGCACTCGGCCCGTCTGGGCCAGGTGCTGGTCCTGGAGCAGGAGCTGATCAAGCTGCGCTGGACCCAGGACGGGGCCTGCCGCAACCTGCGCGGATCCCTCTGCGCCGTCTATGAACACCGCCCGCGCCAGTGCCGCCAACTGGAGTGCTGGTCCGGCCGCCACGCCGGGCAATTGGAGGGACTGCCCCGTTTGTCCCGCGCCGGCATCTACGCCCAGGATTCCCAGGCCCTGGCGCTCATGGCCGAGTATGACCTGAGGCTGCCGGCCCGGCAGGTGGCCCAAGCCCTGGAGCAGGCGGCCGGCGGGGGGGATGTGACGCAAGCCCAGGCCCTGTTGGAGCTGGACGCCCGGCTGCGGGCCGGGGCCAGCGGCCGCTACGGCTATGCCCTGGCCGAGCTTGACCTGCTCTGGGGACGGCCGGTCTGGCAGGTGGCGGTCAGCTTTGGCCTGGAGACTCTCTGGCCGCAGGGCGGACCGCCCCAACTGGGCAGACGGGGCTAAGGCCCCGGGCTGGGTCCATGTCTGCTGCCGGCTTGCCTCCCAAGGCGGCAAAGCCTGCCCAGCGTCCGCCAGGGGCGCACGGGATTCCATCGCGAGGCTAGGCCTCAATCTTAAGCAATAACAATACTATATCCTGGCAAGCCTGGCCCGGCTCGCGGGCGGGCGGGCGTGGCACGCGACTTGCTGCGGCTTGGCCCGAAGACCAACGCAGCGGAGCAAGGCCCCATGAGCCAGACACGCATATCCGACGAGAGCCTGTATCGCACCATCAATACCGACCTGATGCGGCAGCTCTTGGCGCAAAACCGCACCGCCACCGAGATATCCTCCAACACCAGGGTCAGCGCCCCCAGCGACAGCGACTACGCGGTGACCATCCTGCGCAGCCAGAACTCGCTGAGCCAGGTGGATCAATACCGGACCAACCTGGACTCGGCCATGGACTGGCTGACCGCCTCGGAGTCGTCCCTCCAGTCCATCGTGACCCTCCTAAGCGAGGCCGAGGCCCTGGCCGAGCAGATGTCCACCGGCACCTACCAGGCCTCGGAGCAGGCCGCCGCGGCCACCGAGGTGGCCAACCTGATCAGCCAGATCATCTCCCTGGCCAACACCTCCATCAACGGAGCCTACATTTTCGCGGGCACCGACACCGACCTGGCCCCCATCCTAAGCGCCCTGACCATGGCCGAGCCGGCCACGGTGGCCAGCGATTCTCCCCAGGGGCACAACACCCTGGCCTCGGTCTACCAGAGCGGGGGCAGCTACTACCTGCGTCTGGCGCGTCAGAGCGCCGGAGACGCCGACACCATCACCATCGCCGCGGCCAACACCCTGGGCGAAACCGGGACCCTGGGACTCAGCTTCGACGGGGCGACGTTCACCCACAGCCAGACCGGCGCCACCTCGCCGGCGGTGAGCGACGAGTACACCAGCACCCAGGCCCTGGCCAGCCTGACCGCCCTGGTCTCGGACCGCCTGGGCGAGGAACTGACCTTCACCGGGGCGGGAGGGGCCCAGACCTACCGCACCGACGCCACGGTGACTTTCTCGGGGGCGGGCGCGGCCATCGGCGATTCGGTGACCGTGGGCGGCGACACCTACACCTTCGCCGCGGCCATGAGCGCCAGCGATTCGGCGGCCTGGCTGGCTGATCAGATCAACAGCACGGCCGGGCTCAACTACTACGCCACGGTGGCGGGCGGGGTGGTGACCCTGCACGCCTTGCCGGCCAGCGCCTTCGACGTGACCGCCAGCGGGGCCAACCTCAGCGTGGACCAGACCACCAGCCTGACCCAGCTCAACAACGAGATCGGCTCCGGGCTCAGGGCCAGCGGCACCGCGCACCTGAGCGACGCCACCCTGCCCGCCGACACCGAGACCGTGACCCTGAACGGCTACGGGGCCTGGGACTGGGGCAGCATCATAAGCGGGGTCATACCCCCGGCCGCGGCCACCGCCGCCAACTATGCCGCGGCCCTGTCCTCCTACGTCAACTCCCACACCAGCGACTACACCGCCAGCGTGAGCAGCAGCGGAACCGGGGCCACGGTGACGATCACCGCCAACGACGTGGGCACGGCGGGCAACGTGGCGCTCACCGCCAGCGTGCCGGCCAACGTCATCACCTCGGGCAGCCTTTATGGCGGCCTGGACGGGGCCGACACCACGGCCAGCATCTACGCCAGCGGAACGAGCAGCCTGCGCCTGGCCACCACGGTCAACGCCGAGGTGCTGGCGGTGGACTCCACCAGCGGCGACGCCACCCTGCGCCTGTCCTGGTACGACGACGAGGGGGCCTACCAGACCGTGGACTACGTCATTCCCGAGGGAGAGGATTCGGCGGTGACCATCAGCGAACTGGGCGGCATCCAGCTCTACCGCGACTCGCTGAACATGAAGGTGGGGGCCACCTTCACCCTGGACTTGGAGCACTACCAGGGCAACGACGGAGACCTGGAGGTCAACTTCAGCACCGGCAGTTCCATGCGCATCAACTGGAACGCCGGGGATTTGCTGGGCGACCAACTGGGCGTCAACCTGGACGGGGTCGTGACCGTGGCCTCCCGCGAGTCCACCCTGCCGCTATCCACCGGCAACGTGGAGCTGTCCGGGCTCTACCGGGGTCTTGCCTCGCGCGACATCTCCTTCACCGTCATCGACGCCGGCCAGGTTCCCGACGATCACGTGACCTTGCGCGCCACCTGGACCGACGACCAGGGGGAGGCCCACAGCCAGGAGTTGACCTTCGACACCGCCGGCCAGAGCGGCATCGTGGCCTTGCCGGTCTTCGGCGACACCCCTTTGATCGAGCTGGAGGGCGACAGCGCCACCGCCGCCGTGGGCAACACCGGCGCCGGCGCGGTCAACATCACCGGCACCTACACCGGCAACTATCCCCGCGACATCTCCTTTTCCGTGGCCAGCGGAGGCCAGCTGCCCGACACCGATATCACCCTGACCGCCACCTGGACCGACGAGGACGGGGTGAGCCACAGCGAGGACGTGACCATCAGCGAGAGCGGGGCCGAAGGCGCGGTGGAGATACCCGGCTGCGACGGGGTGGAGATATATTTGGACGAGGGCTCTTTCGTGGAAGGCGAGACCTTCTCCTATGAGCTGAGCCTGGACCCGGCCCACGCCGGGGACGCCATCTACGTCAACCTGGACACCGGCGACTTCAAGGTGGGCGACACCTTCTCCTACACCATAGAGAAGGACTCGGTGGCCCTGCTGGACATCTTGAACGAGTGGCAGTATCAGTTGGAATCCGGCGATCAGGAGGCGGCCCAGACCCAGAGCCAGCGCACCCTGGAGGCCTTGAGCCTGGTCATGGACAGCCTGCTGGACGCCATCGCCGACTCGGGCACCCGCCAAGACCGCATAACCGTGCGCGAAGGGGTGATGGACGACCAGGAGCTGTATCACACCGAGAGCATGGAAAACCTGCGTGAGGTGGACACCACCCAGGCCTTCCTGGATTTGCAGGCCCAGCAGACGGCCTACTCGGCCTCCCTCCAGGTCATCTCCACCATCTCCGGGCTGTCCTTGATGGAATACCTGTAGGGGCTGGCAGGTCCGCTCATACCGGTAAGCGCCCACAGGGACGCCGCGGACGGCGAGCCAGGGCTTGGCCCGCGGCGTGTTGTCAGGGGCCGCCCTGGCCCCAGAGCCCCCGCCCCTGGCTCCTGGCCTGGCGCTCCAGTTCCAAGAAACGGCCTTGCGCGGCGCAGCCGCAGCGGCGGAAAGCCCGCGCCATGCCTTGGCTGAGCAGCAACTCGTTCAGTTGGCGGCCGTCGGCCAGATAGACGTAGGCCAAGAGCCGGCCGTGCTGGTCCCGCTCCGGAGCTTGGCTGTCCCGCGCCAGGCGCAGCCTGGTCCCGGGCGGCGTCTGCTCCGCTAGCCAGGCCCGGGCTTGGCCGCCCAGGGCGGCCTCGGCCTGGGCGCTGCGGCCCTTTTGCGCTGCGGCCCGCTCCAGTTTCTGGCTATGCCCGGTCTCCGGGGCGTCCACTCCCAGCAGACGCACTTTCTCCCGCCTGCCCGCCATCTCCACGCCCAGGGTGTCTGCGTCGTAGACCTTGACCACCTTGGCCCAGGTCTCCTGCGCCAGGGCTGTCCCCGGCCAGGCGGCCAACAGGCCCAGCAGAAGCCAGGCGCGGCAGGCGCGAAACCGCGCCCTCAAGCCCCGTCCTCCAGGTTCAGGCGCAGGCCGTCCCAGGCCACCAGGCTCTCCATGGCCAGGCCGTGGTCGGCCAGGATCTGGCGGGTGGCCCGCTGCCAGGATTCCTGGTCGCGGGGCACGGGATAGGGCCGGCCCGCCGGGTCGGCCAGGGGCGCGCTCGGGGCGTATTTCTTGAGCATCTGGTTGGCCGGCTCGTCGCCGGGGATGAAATCCTGGCAGGAGAGGTGGGTGAAAACCACCCGGCGCGGGGCCCAGCGCTTCAGCAGGGGCAGGGCGTTTTGCAGGCTTAGGTGGTGGGCGCGGTTCTCTTTGGGTTCGCTGAGGAAATGGCACTGGCAGATGAGCAGGTCCAGGCCGGCGAAGCCGTCCGGATCCTCGCTGCGCACCAGGTCGGCGGTGTAGCCCAGGCAGCGGGGGGCCGGGCCGCTCAGATCGCTGACGATGTAGCCCAGGGAGCCTTGGGGCACGGGTCCGTGATAGGTCTTGACCGGCCGGCAGCTTAAGGACGGGCCGAAGGGATATCCCTCCAGGTCCTGGCCGGGGATGGCCAGGCGCTTTTCCAGCAGGCTGGGCAGCAGGTAGCCGAAGCGCTTTTCGATCTGCTCCCAGGCCTGGGCGCTGGCATAGGCCGGTATGGGGGTCCATTGCTCGGGGGGCTGGTTGCGGCGGTAGCAGAGCAGTTCGTCCAGGCCCAGGTAGTGGTCGTGGTGCTCGTGGCTGATGAGCACCGCCGCCGGCCGGGGCAGGTCGTGGCGCATCAGTTGGGCGCGCAGGTCGGGTCCGGGGTCGATGAGGATGGGGGCCGGGGCGTCCAGCCACAAACCGGAGCGGCCGCGGCTCTGGCCGATGGCGCGCAGGTGGGCGCAGGTGGCGCAGGGACATTGGTGTTCGGGCAGGCCCCAGGCCCCGCCCGTGCCCAGGAACAAAATTTCCATGCTAAAATGCTTCCATGGCGTTGATGGCTTTCCGGCCGCTCTTGGCCGTCAAACATCTTAGCACAAGGGAGAGTTCATGACCGCGTCCAAGCCCAAGAACAATGCTCCCGCCAAGGAGGAGCCGGTGCGCATCTCGGCTCTGGTGGTGCTGGACGCCGACCAGTTGGCCAAGGCCCGGGCCAAGGCCGAGCAGCATGGCGTCTCCTTCCCCGAGTATCTGGAGCGGGCCTGCCGGCTCTATGGCAAGTACCTGGACCGCAAGATCACCGTCATCGCCCGCCCCATCTAGGGCGCGGGGCCGGCCGGTTTTTTTTAGGCAAGCAGCTTGAGGATGGAGCGCAGCTCCTCCAGCACCTCGGCGGGGACCTTGGTCCCGGCCGGGCCGGGGGCGGCGGTGGCGGCGCTGGAAGAAGGAGCCGCGGCCAAATGCGGCCCGGCAGCCCCGGCGGCATGGGGCGGTTGGGGTGACGCTGGCGGTTCCGGCGCGGCCTTGAGGCGTCTTTCCGGGGGAGCGGGCGGGGTCTGGCCGGCCAGTTCCAAGAGGCGGCGCGCTCCGGCGATGGTGTAGCCCTGGTTGTGCAGCAGGTCCTTGATGACCAGGAGTTGCTGCACGTCCGGGCGTTTGTACAGGCGTTGGCGGCTGGGGGCGCGCACGGGCTTGAGCTGGGGGAACTCGCCCTCCCAATAGCGCAGGACGTAGGTTTCTACCCCCAGGAGGTCGGCCACCTCCCCGATGCGGAAATAGGGCTTCCTTGGCAGTTCGGTCTGGCCCATCAAACCCCTATGGTTTGCCTGCCCCCCTCCCGAAGGGCCAGGGCCCGGCGGGAGGGGGAAAAGGCTGGGGGGACCGTCCGGCCCGGGGCCTGGCCTGGCTGGCGGGCGCTCTAGGCGGCCTTGGCCAGGTTGACCAGGGCGGCGAACCCTGTCGGATCGCTCACGGCCAGCTCGGCCAGAACCTTGCGGTCCAGGGCCACGTTGGCCTTGGCTAGCCCGCTGATGAAGCGGCTGTAGCTAAGCCCGTGCTCGCGCGCGCCGGCGTTGATGCGCACGATCCACAGCTTGCGGAACTCGCGCTTGCGTATCTTGCGGTCGCGGTAGGCAAAGGACAGGGCGCGCTGCACGGTCTCCACCGCCGAGCGGAAGAGCTTGCGGCGGCCGCCCCAGTAGCCCTTGGCCAGTTTGAGCACCTTGTTTCTACGCTGACGGGCCTTGAACCCGCGTCTTGCTCTGGGCATGTCTATGCTCTCCTAAAAACGCCTACAGCGTGGGCAGCAGGCGCTTGATGCCTTTGAGGTTGGCCTTGTCCACCATGGCTCCGGCGCGCAGGCTGCGCTTGCGCTTGGGGCTCTTGGAGGCCAAGAGGTGGCTGTGGTAGGCCTTCTTGCGCTTGAGGCCTCCGTTGCCGGTGGCGCGGAAGCGTTTGGCCGCCGCACGGTTGGTCTTGATCTTGGGCATGTTGCTCTCCTGGTCCTATTTAGGCCCGGCGGGCGGAAACAACACCCCGCCGCCTGGCCCTTATACCGCCGACGTCCGGCGTGGCCCGCCGGTAGCTCTATGTTGCAGGCCCCCTACTTGGGCGCCAGGATCATGCTCAGGAAGCGGCCTTCCATCTTGGGGGTGCCGTCCACCGTGGCCACTTCCCCCAATTCCACCATCACCCGCTCCAGCAGCCTGCGCCCGGCCTCGGAGTAGGCTATCTCGCGGCCCCTGAACTGCACCGTGACCTTGACCCGGTTGTGCTCCTCCAAAAAGCGCTTGACCGAGCGCATCTTGAAGCCGAAGTCGTGGTCCTCGATCTTGGGGCGCAGCTTGATCTCCTTGACCTGGGTCTGGGACTGCTTCTTCTTGGCTTCCTGGGCCTTCTTGGCCTGCTGGAACTTGAACTTGCCGAAGTCCATGATCCGGCAGACTGGCGGCTCGGCGCCGGGAGCGACCTCCACCAGGTCCAGTCCAGCCTCGTGGGACATCTGTAGGGCTTGGTCTATGCCCACGATGCCCACCTGGCCCCCCTCGGCGTCCACCAGACGCACCATGGGGACCCTGATCTGCTCATTAATCCGCACGCGGTCCTGCTGCTTGTTGGAGATGGCCCTTTCCTCCCTTTGCTTGGGTCACATGGCGGGCCCCGCGGGGCCCTGCTGGCTTGGCCTATTGGTAGGCCTTGATCTCCTCTTGCATGCGGGCGCAGAAGTCTTCCACGCCCATGGCCTCCAGGTTGACCCCGGAGCGCAGGCGCGGCGTGACCAGGCGCTCGCTAACCTCGCGGTCGCCCAGCACCAGCATGTAAGGCACCTTGAAGACCTGGGCCTCGCGCACCTTGGCCGAGAGCTTTTCGTTGCGCAGGTCGGCCTCGGCGCGCAGGCCAGCCGCCTTGAGCTGCTCCACCACCTCGGCGCCCCACTGGTCGGCCCGGTTGGTCACGGTCAGCACGCGCACCTGCTCCGGGGCCAGCCACAGAGGGAAGGCCCCGGCGAAATGCTCCACCAGCACCCCGATGAAGCGCTCGATGGAGCCCAGGATGACCCGGTGCAACATCACCGGACGCTCCTGGCCCCCCTCGGGGGTCACGAAGTGCAGGTCGAAGCGCTCCGGCAGGGTGAAGTCGCACTGGATGGTGGCGCACTGCCACTCACGCTTCAAGGCGTCTTTTATCTTAACATCAATCTTGGGCCCATAGAAAGCCCCGTCGCCCTCGTTGATCTCATAGGCCCGGCCGCTTTTGGCCAGGGCCTGCTCCAGGGCGGCCGTGGCCCGCTCCCAGTCCTGGTCGCTGCCGATGGATTTCTCCGGCCGGGTGGAAAGCTCCAGGGTGTAGTCGAAGCCGAAGATGCCCATCACGTCGGTGACGAACTGCATGACCCCCAGGATTTCATCGGCCACCTGGTCGGGGCGGCAGAGGATGTGGGCGTCGTCCTGGGTGAAGGCGCGCACCCGGGTGAGCCCGTGCAGCACGCCGGATTTCTCGTGGCGGTGCACCGTGCCCAACTCGAAGAAGCGTAAAGGCAGGTCGCGGTAGGAGCGCATCTTGCTCTTGTAGATGAGCATGTGGGCCAGGCAGTTCATGGGCTTGATGCCGTAGGCCTGGCCGTCCACCTCAGTGAAGTACATGTTCTCGCGGTAGTGGTCGAAGTGCCCCGAGCGCTCCCACAGGTCGCGTTTCAGGATCTGCGGACCCTGGACCATGTGGTAGCCGCGTTTAAGGTGCTCCTGGCGCTCGAACTCCTCGATGAGATAGCGCAGCAGCATGCCCTTGGGGTGCCAGACCACCAAGCCGGCCCCGGCCTCCTCGTGGAAGGAGAACAGCTCCAGTTCCTTGCCCAGCTTGCGGTGGTCGCGCTTCTTGGCTTCCTCCAGCAGGCGCAGGTGCTCCTTCAGTTCCTTGCGGTCGAAAAAGGCCGTGCCATAGATGCGGCTCAGCATCTGGTTCTTTTCGTCGCCCCGCCAATAGGCCCCGGCCACCGAGAGCAGCTTGAAGGCCCCCACCCGTCCGGTGGAGGGCAGGTGCGGACCCCGGCACAGGTCGGTGAAGCCGCCCTGGCTGTAGAGGCTGACCTCGTCCCCCTGAAGGCCCTCTATCAGCTCCACCTTGTAGCGCTCGCCTTGGCTGGCGAACTGCTCGACCGCCTGGGCCTTGGGCTCCATGCGGCGGGTGAAGGGCTGGTTGGCCTTGATGATCTGGGCCATCTTCTCTTCGATGGCCGGCAGGTCCTCGGGCGTGAAGGGGCGGGCGTATTCGAAGTCATAGTAGAAGCCGTCGGCGATGGCCGGGCCGATGGCCACCTTGACCCCGGGGAACAGCTCCTTGACCGCCTCGGCCATGATGTGGGCGGTGGAGTGGCGCAAGACCTCCAGGGCCTGGGGGTCGTCGGGACCCACCGGGCTTACCTGCTGGCCGGGCTGCACCGGGAAGGAAAGGTCCACCAGGCTGCCATCCAGGCGGGCGGCCACGGCGCTGCGCGCTGACTTGGGGTCCAGTTGGGCCAGGCTCTCTGCGGCGGAGCTCATGTTATCAAGGGCCTCGGGGTTCTGGGGGCCTGCCAGGGAGCCGGCAACTTAAAATGTGGCTGCCGCCAGCCGCCCCCGAAAAAACAAAACACCCCCCGCTCTGGCACGAGCGAGGGCCTGCCCGCCATGGCGGGCCAAAATGGTAGGCACGATGGGATTTGAACCCATGACCTCTACCGTGTCAGGGTAGCGCTCTCCCCCTGAGCTACGTGCCTAAAAACGAAGCCTCTTTTTACCAGTGTCACCGCCCAATGTCAAGGTTGGCCTGGCTCCACGCGCGGGGCCTCTCTGGGCGCGTAGGGAGCCGCCGAGGCGGGCGCAATCGCCGGTGCGGCCGGTGGCGTGGGCGCGATCGCCGGCGGCGTGGGCGCGGCCGGGGCGGGCGGCGCGCCGCCCTTGGGCAGCAGCATGAGGCTGATGCGCTCGGGGGTGGATTCCAGCACGTTGACCACGAAGCCCCCGAAATCCATCAGCACCAACTGATCGGCCAGTTTGGCCGCCGGCGCGGCCAGTTTGAGCCGGTAGGTGGCCTGACCGCCGGCCAGGCTTTGCTTGCGCATCTCGCCGACCAGGGAGGTCAGCCCGCCCACCTTCTCCTCGAACTGATAGCGGTCGGCCAGGTGGCGCAGGCCGCTGATGTGCAGTTCCAGGCTGGCTTGGGCGGGCGGGCTGGCCGGAGGCGCGGCGGCCACCTGCTCCAGCAGCTTGAGCGCGGCCTGCTCGGCCACGGCGCGCATGGCCGGGTTGGCCTCGGGGCCGGGGGTGGCGTGATAAACCGGCCCCACCATCTCCACCGTGGCCAGGCTCTGGCCGCCGGGCAGGGCCAGGGCCATCAATTGGGCCGCCGGCGGCGGGTTCTCGCCCGGAGGCGAGACCAGGGGATAGGAGCGCAGGCCGCCCAGGATGACCAGGCTGGCCCCGCAGGCCCGGCCCAGTTCCAGGGCCTGGCTCTCGCTCAGCACCGCCGTCTTGGCCTCGGGGGGTATCTTGCCGGCCAGGGCCTTGGGCTCCACCAGCCGGCGCCCGGCGGCGGCCAGGGCCTTGGCCAGGGGCGCGGGAGCGGGCTCCAGGCCCGGCGTCTCCGACCACCAGAACACGGGGGGGCGGCCCGGCGAGGCCTCCTCGGCCACCAGCACCAGGGTCAGGGGGCCGCCGCCGGGCGCCGCGGGGGCCTGCTTGCCGCCCAGGCTGGCCAAGGCCTTTTCCAGGGCGGCCCGGTCCAGGCTCAGGCTCAGGATGACCAACTGTTGCCCCTCGCCGCGATGGCTGGCCTGCAAGGCGAAGTTGGTCACGAAGCGGGAGGGCTTGCTCAGCACCTCCCGCTCCAGCACGTCCATGTGGCCGCGCAGGGCCTGGGGGTCCACCATCTCCAGGGCGGCCCTCGACACGGCGCGATGGATGGCGTCCTGGGTGGCGGCCTCGCGGGCCGCGGTCTCGTTGTTGCCGGCGGGGGCGCGCCCCAGGGTCAAGAGGCCGCCCTCGGCGGCCCAGACGCCCAGGCCGCCGCAGAGGAGCAGGGCCAGGCAGAGACAGAATATGGCTAGCTTGCGCATGACTTTTCCCAATCCTTAGGCTTGCCAGAAATCGCGGGCCGCCTTCTCCAGTTCGTCCGCTTGGGCCGGATTGTACCACCGGATGCCCGTCATGCCCCGGAACCAGGTCATCTGGCGCTTGGCATAGGCCTTGGTCAGGCGGATCGTCTCGGCCAGGGCCTGGGGCTGGTCCATCTGCCCGGCCAGCACGGCCAGGGCCTGGGCATAGCCCAGACTGCCCAGGCAGCGGGCCTGGGGGCTCACCCCCGCCGCCAGGAGGCTTTCCACCTCCTTGAGCAGACCCTGCTCCCACATCTGGCGGCAGCGCTGCTCGATGCGCGCGTTAAGCTCGGGGCGGGGGCGCTGCAACCCCAGGGCCAAGTGGGGATAGCGGGGCGTCTGGAAGCCGTGTCCCTGCTGGCGGGCGCTGAAGGGCTGCCCAGTTTGCAGGCAGACCTCCAAGGCCCTGAGCACCCGCTGGCGGTCGGCCGGGTGCAGGCGGGCCGCGGCGGCCGGGTCCAGCCCGGCCAGGCGGGCGTGCAGGGCCTGCCCGCCTTGCTCTCGCCAATCCCGGGCCAGGCTTTCCCGCAGTTCCTGGTCCACGGGCGGGGCCGGGACCAGGCCATACAGCACGGCCCGGACATAGAGCCCCGTGCCCCCCGCCACCAGGGCGCGCCTGCCCCGGGCGCTCACCTCGGCGATGGCGGCCTGGGCCAGCCCGGCGAAGCGGGCCGCGCTCATCTCCTCTTCCGGTCCGGCCACGTCCACCAGGTGATGGCGGGCCAGGGCCAGCTCTTCCGCCGTGGGCTTGGCCGAGCCGATGTCCAGGCCGCGATAGACCTGCACGCTGTCGGCGTTGATTATCTCGGCCCCCAGACGGCGGGCCAGATGCACGGCCAGGGCGGTCTTGCCCACCGCGGTGGGCCCCACCAGGATGACCAGGCGCGGGGCGGCCATGGGTCTAGAGCGGCTCGGAGCCGCGCTTGAAGAGCCGAGACAGGTCGCGCCGCGAGATGGACAAAAGCACCGGCCTGCCGTGGGGGCAGGTGAGCGGCGGGGGCAGGGCGCTGACCCGGCGCACCAGTTCCTCCATCTCGGCCTGGCTCAAGCGCTGTCCCTGCTTGACGCTGGCCCGGCAGGCCAGGGAGCGCAGGGCGATCTCCAGGAACTCGGGCGTGGCGGGCGGCGTTCCGGCCTGGCACAGCTCGCTCAACAGATCGCGCAGCAGGGGCGCGGGGTCGCGGCCGGCCAGCAGGGCGGGCAGGGCGCTGACCACCCAGGTGCGTCCGCCAAAGGGTGCTATCTCCAGGCCCAGGCGGGCCCAGTCCGCGGCCTGCTCGGCCGCCCAGGCGTCCTCGGCCGGGGACAGTTCCAGGGTGGCCGGGGTCAGCAGACCCTGGCGGGGCACTTGGCCGGCCTGCAAGGCCGCCTTGAGGGCCTGGTAGGCCAGGCGTTCGTGGGCGGCGTGCTGGTCCACGATGACCAGGCCCTCGGGCGAGGCGCAAAGGATATAGAGGCCGTGCAGCTGCCCCAGCACGGTCAGCTCGCCAGCCGGGGTGAAGAG
>CAZLSD010000080.1:0-12608 GCA_964561775.1 uncultured Desulfarculus sp.
GGCAGGGAAGCCGGCGCCGGGGCGCCGGGCGGGCTGGAGGGCGCCGCCTGCCGGGCCTGGCCCAGCCAGGCGGCGATATCCGGCCCCCAGACGAAAGCCGCCCCCCCGGCCAGGGCCGCCAGGGCCACGCCCGCCAAGCCCAGCCAGAGGGCGCGCCGGCCGCCGCCCTTGCGCTTGAAGCGCAGGGGCTGGTCTTGGCCCGACCCGCTAAGCTCCACCCGATAGACGCTGACCGGCTCGCGGATGTTCTTGACCCGGTGCTCGCCCAGATACTCGTTCAAGATGGTCAGCTTGTGTCTGATGTGCTCATAGACGGTGCCGGAGATGCAGATGCCGCCGGGATCGGCCAGGCCTTCTATGCGCGCGGCGATGTTCACGCCGTCGCCATAGATATGGTCGCCCTCCTGCACCACGTCCCCCAGATTGATGCCGATGCGGAAGAGCATGCGGCGTTCCTCGGGTATCTCCTTGTTGCGGACGCGAAACTCCTCCTGCACCTCCACCGCCGAGCGCACGGCGTGCAGCACGCTGGAAAACTCGGCCAGCACGTTGTCGCCTGGCGAATCCACCACCCGGCCACCGTGCTTTTCTATTATGGTCTGCATGAAGGCCTTGCAGGCCAGTATCTGTCTGACCGTCTCCTCCTCGTCGTCGCCCATGAGCCGGCTGAAGCCCACGGCGTCGGCGCTTAAGATGGCGGTCAGTTTGCGTTGAAACTTGGGCTGTTCCACCCTCCCCTCCCTTATGGGGCCATCGTGCGGGTGCAGGCGCGGGATGCAGGCTTGACTATATCACCGCCGCGGGAAGTCTCATACACCCTTGGCGAGCGCGGGCCGGCTTCAGCCGGGGCGCGCCCCTTAATGCATTGGCCCGCCGCCCAAAGGACGAGGATGGGCCAGGGGCTCCCATCCTCGTGCATGGCCAGGGCCAACCTGGCCGCGGGCGCGTTCTAAAAATCCTTGAAGTCGGCCTCCTCCAGGGGAATCAAGTCCTCGGGCTTGCGCTTAGCTCCGCCAGCCGGCGAACTCTTGCCCGCGGCTTCCCGCTCCTCCGCCGGCGCGGGCAGGGCCTGCTTGCCCTTCTTCCGGCCCTTGGCCGCCGCCTGGCCGGGCGCGTCCAGTTGCTTGGCCCCGGAGCCGTGCTCCCGGCCTTCCAGCACCCGGAACAAATCCAGGGCCACCTGGGCCAGCTCGTCGGCCTGCTGGCGCATGTCTTCGGCCGCCTTGGCGCTCTGGCCAGCCTCGGCGGCGTTGCGCTGGGTGACTTGGTCCACCTGGGTCACGGCCTGGGAAATCTGCCCCAGGCCCTCGCGCTGCTCGCCCGAGGCGGCGGCGATCTGGCGCACCAGTTGGGCGCTCTTTTGGCTGGAGCTGACCAGATCCTTGAACTCGCTTTCGGTCTGGGTGGCCAGCGACACGCCGGTCTTGACCTTGGCCAGGGCGTTCTGGATCAGGTCCTGGGTGTTCTTGGCCGCCTGGGCCGCCCTCTGGGCCAGGTTGCGCACCTCGCCGGAGACCACCGCGAAACCGGCGCCGTGCTCGCCGGCCCGGGCCGCCTCCACGGCGGCGTTTAGGGCCAGCAGGTTGGTCTGGAAGGCTATCTCATCTATGGTCTTGATGATCTTGCTGATTTGCTCGCTGGACCCCGATATCTCGCCCATGGCCGTGGTCATCTGCCCCATGGACTGGCCCGAGCGCTCCATCAGGTTCTGGGCCTCCTCCATGAGCTGGCGGGCCGCCTCGGCGTTGTCGGCGTTGTGCCGGGTCATGGAGGATATCTCCTCCAGGGCCGCCGAGGTCTGCTCCAGGCTGGCCGCCTGCTGGGAAGCGCCGTCGGCCAACTGGTGGGAGGATTCCTGGGAGCCCGCCGCGGAGCGCCCCACTCTCTCCACCACGGCGTTCAAGGCCTCCACGGCGCGGCGCAGGGGCCCGAAGGTGCTGCGCACCAGATACAGGCCCCACAGGATAAGCAGCGCCGCCGCGCCCAGGCTGACGGTCAGGGCCAGGATGTTGCTGAGGCTCTCGGTGCTCTCGATGGCCTGCTTGCTGAAGGACTTGACGCTGGCGCCCTGCTCGGCCAGGGTCTTGGCCGTCTTGTCCAGGGAGCCCAGCATGGCCAGGTTGGTCTTCCACAACTGGTGCAGTTGGCGCTCGCCCTCCCGCATGGGCTTGGTGAGCGCGGCTATCTCCTGCCAGACCGTCTCCAATTCCTTTTTGTTGAGGGCCGCCACCATGTTCTGGGCGTTGCCCATGTTGCGCTCGGCATAGGTGGAGATGGTCTTGACGCTCTCCAGGTAGGTCTTCTCGTCGTTGGAAAGGAACAAGGACTGGGAGTTGAGGGTCAGGCGGTCCATCTGGGCCACCAGGTCCTTGAGCTCGGCCCGGAAGTTGAGAAAGACGGCGGGAATGCTCTCGCCGGTCTCTATCAGCGACTCGCCTTCCAGTTGGGTGATGTAGTCCACCACCCGCACCCGGTTGGCGTCGGCCAGGCGCTGCCCTGTGCCCATGAGCTCGGCGCGCAGCTTGAATACCTTGAGCACCCCTTCCTTGGCCTGGCCAAATACCTTGCGGTACTCATCCATCTCCTTGAGCAGGGCGGAAACCTGCGGGGACGCCCCAACGCCCTCGGCCAGGGACTCCAGGGAGCGCACCCGGACCAGGGCTTGGTCCAAGGCGCTGTCCGCCTGCTGGGCCAGTTCCGGCCTGCCCTCCTGCAGGAAGCCCCGTTCGGCCACCCGCGCGGTCTGAATCAGTTCCAGGCTCTCCACCACGCCAAGGCCCAACTCCTCGGCCATGGCCGATTGGCGCTGAAAATATAAGTTGCCCAAGGTCACCGCGGCCAGAGCCGCCACGGCCAGGCACAACAACAATATGACCTTGCCTCTTAGGCTCATGCCAACACCTCACAGATGAAAGACGGGGAAAGCTGCCCGAACGCCAACTATTAACTAGAGGGCTGACCCTGTGCTCCGTCCCAGGCGATGAATTGCCGCGCCGTCTCGCGGGGACGTCGTTCCATCCCGAGCAGACCGCCCGCTCCGGGCCGCCAAACGGCCAGGAGCGGGCGGGTTGAGGGGCTATTTATAGATGCCGCAGCCGAACATGACGCTGGCGCCGGGCACCCGCTCCACGTAGGTGCTCTTGACCACCGGGGTCTTGTCGCCGGGCTTGGGCCAGTGATAGTCCACCCAGCCCGAGCCCTGGTTCTTGGCCACGTTGACGAATTCCACGAAGAACATCTTGCCCTTCACGTCCTTCATGCCCGATTGATCCTTGCCTATCAGGGCCGGGTTGAAGGGATGGGCTATCAGCAGCATCTTTTCCATGTCCATGGCGAAGAGATAGAGCTCGCCCTTGATGAAGGGGCCGTTCTTGTCCCCCACGGCCTTGAGGGTCTCGTCCATGCCCTTTTCCTTGGCCATGGCCACGGCCTTTTTCACCAGGGCCTGGGCGTCGTCGGCGTCCGAGGCCAGGGCCGCGCCAGCGCCAAAGAGCGTCAGAGACAACAGCAAAATCAAGGCCACCAATCTTTTCATTGCATCCTCCCTATGTTGTTCTTGAGTTGCTGACCAGCGAGCGAAAGCGAAAGCGGAACGGAAATGTTTCAGGTGCTGAATGGCGGATCACTTGCGTTGCCCCCCATGCAAGTTGATGACCAGTCGATGTCGGCGCAATCGGAAGAGGCCATGGCTGCGTCAGCGGTGCGCGTTCAAGCCAAACCTTCTCGCGCGCCAAGCGGTTGCAAGGCCAATCCCCCCGAGCTGGCGGGCTTGGCCGCCCATGTTTGTTTGCACAATACATATTAATCCGCGCCAAGTAGTCAAGTCAAACCTTATCGGAAAGACACGCCAATACGGGGGCGATCACCTCTCCTATTGTTACCATTTTCACTATAAGGCCGGGGCAAAAACGCCGCGGCCGAGCGGTGTTTGTCCCTGCCAATCCCCAATTACTCGACGCCTGGGCATGGGGTATACTTCGGCCTTGACCGCCTGGGCCGGGCTGACTTGGCCTACCCGGGCGCCATCCCGCCTGCCAGCCAGGGCAGCCCCAGCGGATAATTTTTATGCGCCTGGCGCGGGGGGCGCATAATTTTTATGCGCCTATATGGCGGCTTGGCCCGGCCCAGGAAACAAAGCGCGTTGATTAGCCTAGCCATATGGAGTTGTTAGCACTATTATCCTAAGCGGCCGCGGCTTTCGGCACGCCTTGTGCTTGGGCTGTGACAGACGCCCGGCCGCCAGCGCCCGGACACGTCCTCAACCAGCACCAGCGAGTGGATGCCCATGAGAGACTTTGCGCGAAACAACCGGGGGCGGAATAAATCCCGCCCCGCCTGGACCGCCTGGGCGGCCCGGGCGTTGGGGGCGGTCCTGGCCGCTTTCCTCGTTTTCCACGGCCAGGCCGCCTTGGCCCAGGGCCAGGGCAAGCCGGGCGGCCCCGGGGCAGGCCCCATGCCCGTGGCCGCCGTGGCCGCCCAGGCCAAGGACGTGCGGGTGTTCCTCAGCGCCCTGGGCTCGGTGACGGCCATGAAATCGGTCACGGTCAAGTCCCGCGTGGACGGCGAGCTGATGGAGGTGGCCTTCCAGGAGGGGCAGATGGTGGCCCAGGGCAGCCTGCTGGCCCGCATCGACCCCCGCCCATTCGAAGTGGCCCTGAGCCAGGCCCAGGGGCAACTGGCGCGCGACACCGCCCTGCTGGAAAACGCCCGTCTGGATCTGCAGCGCTACAGCGAGCTGTGGGAACAGAACTCCGTCCCCCGCCAGCAGCTGGACACCCAGCAGGCCCTGGTGCGCCAGTACGAGGGCGTGGTCAAGCTGGACCAGGCCCAGGTGGACAACGCCAAGCTCCAGCTCACCTACAGCAGGATCACCGCCCCCATGAGCGGCCGGGCGGGCCTGCGCCTGGTGGACCCCGGCAACCTGGTGCGCTCCAGCGACGCCACGGGGCTGGTGGTCATCAACCAGACCCAGCCCATCGCCGTGACCTTCTCCCTGGCCGAGGACCACCTGCCCCAGATCCTGGCCAAGCAGAAGGGCAACGCCCGCCTGCACGTGGAGATATATGACCGCGCCCAGGCCCGCAAGCTGGCCGAGGGACAGGTCATCACCCTGGACAACCAGATCGACGCCAGCACCGGCACCATCAAGATCAAGGCCGAGGTGGCCAACAAGAACGGCGAGCTGTTCCCCAACCAGTTCGTCAACGTGCGCCTGCTGCTGGAGGTGCAGCGCCAGGCCCTGGTGGCGCCGGCGGCGGCCATCCAGCGCGGACCCCAGGGGGCCTTCGTCTATGTGGTGCAGGCCGACCAGACCGCCCAGATGCGCGGGGTGAGCCTGGGCCAGGTGGCCGAGGGCGAGGCGGTGATCAGCCAAGGCTTGAGCGCCGGCGATCTGGTGGTGGTGGACGGCGCGGACCGGCTGCGCGATGGAGCCAAGGTCATGATCAAGAACCAGCCCGGCCAGCCCGGTCAGCCCCGGGAAAAGAAATGAGCTTCTCCCGCCCCTTCATACTGCGCCCGGTGGCCACCACCCTGCTGATGGTGGCCCTGCTGCTGGCCGGAGCGGTGGCCTACCGCCAGCTGGCTGTCTCGGCCCTGCCCCAGGTGGACTACCCCACCATCCAGGTGCGCACCTTCTATCCCGGGGCCAGCCCGGAGGTCATGGCCTCCTCGGTCTCCGCCCCCCTGGAGCGCCAGTTCGGCCAGATGCCCGGGCTGACCCTGATGACCTCCACCAGTTCCAGCGGCAGCTCGGTCATAACCCTGCTCTTCACCCTGGAGCTAAGCCTGGACGTGGCCGAGCAGCAGGTGCAGGCGGCCATCAACGCCGCCTTCAACTACCTGCCCAAGGACCTGCCCTCGCCGCCCATCTACAGCAAGGTCAACCCGGCCGACGCCCCCATCCTCACCCTGGCCCTCAGCTCCGACAGCCTGCCCCTGCCCCGGGTGGAGGACCTGGCCGACACCCGCTTCGCCCAGAAGATTTCCCAGCTCCCCGGCGTGGGCATGGTCAGCATCAGCGGCGGGCAAAAACCCGCCGTGCGCGTGCACGCCAACCCGATGGCCCTGGCCGCCTACGGGCTCACCCTGGAAGACCTGCGCACCGCCATCGCCCAAGCCAACGTCAACCAGGCCAAGGGCAGCTTCGACGGAGCCCGCCAGGCCTACGTCATCGGGGCCAACGACCAGCTATTCTCCGCCGCCCAATACCGCGACCTCATCGTGGCCTTCCGCAAGGGAGCTCCCATCCGCTTAAGCGACCTGGCCGAGGTGGTGGACGACGCCGAGGACGTGCGCCAGGCCGCCTGGATGAACGACACCCCCGCGGTCATCGTCAACATCCAGCGCCAGCCCGGGGCCAACGTCATCGAGGTGGTGGACCGCATCAAGAGGCTCCTGCCCCAGTTGCAGGGCTCCCTGCCCCCGGGGGTCCAGGTCTCCCTGCTCACCGACCGCACCACCACCATCCGGGCCTCGGTTGAAGACGTGCAATATGAGCTGGTGCTGGCCGTGGTGCTGGTGGTCCTGGTCATCTTCGTGTTCTTGCGCAACCTGCCGGCCACCGCCATTCCCAGCGTGGCCGTGCCCCTGTCCCTGGTGGGCACCTTCGGGGTCATGTACCTGCTGGGCTTCAGCCTGAACAACCTCTCGCTGATGGCGCTGACCATCTCCACCGGCTTCGTGGTGGACGACGCCATCGTGATGATCGAGAACATCGCCCGCTACGTGGAGCAGGGCGAGCCGCCCTTGCAGGCCGCCCTGAAGGGCGCGGGTCAGATCGGCTTCACCATCATCTCGCTCACCATCTCCCTGGTGGCGGTGCTCATCCCCCTGCTCTTCATGGGCGACGTGGTGGGGCGGCTCTTCCGCGAGTTCGCCGTCACCCTGGGAGTGACCATCCTGCTCTCGGCGGTGGTCTCGTTGACGCTTACGCCCATGATGTGCGCCCGCCTGCTCAAGCACGTGCCCGCCGAGCGCCAGGGCCGCCTCTTCGCCTGGTCCCAGCGCGCCTTCGATGGCGTTATCGAGGCCTACGGCCGCAGCCTGCATGTGATCCTGCGCCACCAGGGCGCCACCCTGCTGGTGGCCCTGGCCACCTTGGCGCTCACGGTGCTGCTCTACGCCTGGGCGCCCAAGGGCTTTTTCCCCTTGCAGGACACCGGGGTCATCCAGGGCATCTCCGAAGCGCCCCAGTCCGTCTCCTTTTCGGCCATGGCCCAGCGCCAGCGCGCCCTGGCCCGGCTCATCCTGGCCGACCCGGCCGTGGAGAGCCTCTCCTCCTTCATCGGCATAGACGGCGTAAACACCACCATGAACAGCGGCCGCATCCTCATCAACCTGAAGCCCCATGACCAGCGCCAGGAGAGCGCCAGCCAGGTCATCGACCGCCTGCGCGGGCAGCTGGCCTCCGTGGAGGGCATCACCCTCTACATGCAGCCGGTGCAGGATCTGTCGGTGGACGCCCGGGTCAGCCGCACCCAGTTCCAATACACCCTGGACGACCCCAGCTTCGAGGAGATCAACAAGTTCGCCCCCCGCCTGGTCCAGGCCTTGAGCGCCCTGCCCGAGCTGCGCGACGTGAGCAGCGACCAGCAGGATCAGGGGCTAAAAGCCATGCTCAACATCGACCGCCAGACCGCGGCCCGCCTGGGGCTGACTCCCCAGGCCATTGACGACGCCCTCTACAACGCCTTTGGCCAGCGCCAGGTCTCCACCATCTTCACCGAGCTCAACCAATACCGGGTGGTGCTGGCGGTCAAGCCCGAGTTGAGCCAGGGCCTCAAGGGACTGGAGCACATCTATCTGCGCAGCTCCGGCGGGGGACAGGCGCCGCTGAGCACCGTGGCCACCTTAAGCGAGACCACCGGGCCCTTGGCCATCAACCGCCAGGGCCAGTTCCCCGCCGTGACCCTCTCCTTCAACCTGGCCCCCGGCGTCTCCCTGGGCCAGGCCGTGACCGCCGTGGAGCGCGCCACCGCCGAGTTGGGTCTGCCAGCCAGCACCCGGGCCAATTTCCAGGGCACGGCCCAGGCCTTCGCCGCCTCGCTCTCCAACCAGACCCTGCTCATCCTGGCCGCCCTGGTCACGGTCTACATCGTGCTGGGCGTGCTCTATGAAAGCTACATCCACCCGGTGACCATCCTCTCCACCCTGCCCTCGGCCGGGGTGGGCGCGGTGGCCTCGCTGATGCTCTTCGGGGCCGAGCTGAGCGTCATCGCGGTCATCGGCATCATCCTGCTCATAGGCATCGTCAAAAAGAACGGCATCATGGTCATCGACTTCGCCCTGGAGGCCGAGCGCAAGGAGGGCAAGCCGCCCGAGGAGGCCATCTTCCAGGCCTGCCTGCTGCGCTTTCGCCCCATCATGATGACCACCATGGCCGCCCTGCTGGGGGCGCTGCCCCTGGCCCTGGGCGGCGGGGTCGGCTCGGAGCTGCGCCAGCCCCTGGGCATCTCCATCATCGGCGGGCTCATCATCAGCCAGGCGCTCACCCTCTACACCACCCCGGTCATCTACCTGGCCTTCGACCGCCTGGCCCGCCGCTGGGGCCGCCGCCGCGACCAGGATATGGCCGCGCCGGCCCAGCTGGAGAAGCCATGAGCTTCTCCTCCCACTTCATCCACCGGCCGGTGGCCACCACCCTGCTCACCATCGGCCTCATCCTGACCGGGATCATGGCCTTCCGCATGCTGACGGTCTCGGCCCTGCCCCAGGTGGATTTCCCCACCATATCGGTGACGGCCTCCCTGCCCGGAGCCGACCCCGAGACCATGGCCACCGCGGTGGCCGCGCCCCTGGAGCGCCAGTTCGGGCGCATCGCCGGGGTCTCGGAGATGACCTCCACCAACTACCGGGGCATCACCAGCATCACCTTGCAATTCGACCTTAACCGCAACATCGACGGCGCGGCCCGCGACGTGCAGGCGGCCATCAACGCCGCCCGGGGCTCGCTGCCCGCCAATCTGCCGGCCAACCCCCACTACCGCAAGCTCAACCCGGCCGAAGCCCCCATTCTCATCCTGGCGCTGACCTCCACCACCACCACCAAGGCGGCCATGTACGACCTGGCCAGCACCTATCTGGCCCAGAAGCTGGCCCAGGTGCCGGGGGTGGGGCAGGTCTTCGTGGGCGGCAGCTCCTTGCCCGCGGTGCGGGTGGACTTAAACCCGGCCGCCCTGGACAAATACGGCATCAGCCTGGAGCAGGTGCGGGCCGCCCTGGCCGCCACCTCGGTCAACCGCCCCAAGGGGCAACTAAGCGACGAAACCCGCAGTTGGGAAATCCAGGCCAACGATCAGCTCAGCCGGGCCGAGGAGTACCTGCCCCTGGTGGTGGCCCACCGCAACGGCGCCGCGGTGCGCCTGGACGAGGTGGCCAGGGTCCACGACTCGGTGGAGGACGTGCGCACCGCCGGCGTGGTCAACGGCGAGCCGGCCGTCTCCCTCATCGTCTTCCGCCAGCCCGGGGCCAACATCATCGAGACCGTGGACAGCATCCGCGACCTGCTGCCCCAGTTCCAGGCCAGCCTGCCCGGGGAGGTCAAGCTGACGGTGGTCTCCGACCGCACGCCGCCCATAAGGGGCTCCCTGCGCGAGGTGGAAAAGGCCCTCATCATCTCCTGCCTGCTGGTCATCCTGGTGGTGTTTCTCTTCCTGCGCAGCCCGCGCGCCACCCTCATCCCGGCCGTGGCCGTGGTCTCCTCGCTCATCGGCACCTTCGCCGTCATGTACCTGTGCGGCTATTCCCTGGACAACCTCTCCCTCATGGCGCTGACCATAGCCACCGGCTTCGTGGTGGACGACGCCATCGTGGTGCTGGAGAACATCACCACCCACATGGAGCGGGGGGCCCCGCCCCTGCGGGCCGCCCTGGAGGGCGCGCGCGGCATCTCCTTCACCGTGCTGGCCATGAGCCTCTCGCTCATCGCCGTCTTCATCCCCATCCTGCTCATGGGGGGCATGGTGGGGCGGCTGTTCCGCGAGTTCGCCGTGGTGCTGAGCACCGCCATCCTGGTCTCCTTGGTGGTGTCGCTTTCCACCACGCCCATGATGTGCGCGGTGCTGCTCAAGGATCCGCGCTCCCACCAGCCCGGCCGCCTGTTCAGAGCCAGCGAGGGCATCTTCAAGGGCATGCACGGCCTCTATGACCGCAGCCTGCGCTGGGCGCTCAAGCACTCGCGCTTCATGCTGGGGCTCACCCTGCTCAGCCTGATAGGCAGCGTCAGCCTCTACGCGGCCATCCCCAAGGGCTTCTTCCCCGAGCAGGACTCCGGCCGCCTGGTGGGCATGATCCAGGCCGCCCAGGACATCTCCTTCCAGGCCATGAGCGGCAAGCTCATGCAGGTGGTGGACATCATCCGCCAGGACCCGGAC
Source organism: uncultured Desulfarculus sp. (assembly GCA_964561775.1). Classification (GTDB taxonomy): domain Bacteria; phylum Desulfobacterota; class Desulfarculia; order Desulfarculales; family Desulfarculaceae; genus JACRDC01. The sequence continues at coordinate 10,374 of CAZLSD010000080.1, forward strand.
GTGGATTTCGTCACCGGCTTCACCGGCGGCGGAGGAGGCGGCGGCTCCACCATCAACACCGCCCGGGTCTTCGTATCCTTGAAGTCCCAAGACCAGCGCCGCGCCAGCGCCTCCCAGGTCATAGCCAGGCTGCGCAAGACCTTGTCCCAGGTGCCGGGCGCCCCCACCTTCCTGCAGCCGGTGCAGGACATCCGCATCGGGGGCCGGGCCAGCAACGCCATGTACCAATACACCATGCAGGGCGAGGACCTGGAAGAGCTGAACGCCTGGGCCCCCCGCGTGGCCCAGAAGATGCGCACCTTGGCCCAGGTGGCCGACGTGAGCAGCGACCAGCAGAACCGGGGCCTGGAGGCCGAGGTGGTCATCGACCGCGACAGCGCCTCGCGCCTGGGCATCACGCCCCAGGTCATCGACAACATCCTCTACGACGCCTTTGGCCAGCGCCAGGTCTCCATCTACTACACCCTGCTCAACCAGTACCGGGTGGTGATGGGCGTCGAGCCCGACCTGTTGCAACACCCGGAGATATTGCGCCAGATCCACGTGCCCACCTCCACGGGAGCCATGGCGCCCCTGAGCGCCTTCTGCACCCTGCGCACCAGGACCACCTCCCTGGCGGTCAACCACCAGAGCCAGTTCCCCGCCATCACCATCTCCTTCAACCTGGCTCCCGGAGTGGCCCTGGGCGAGGCGGTGGAGGCGGTGCAGAAGGCCACCCTGGAGATGGGCCTGCCCGCCGGCATCCGGGGCAGCTTCCAGGGCACGGCCAAGGCCTTCGCCGCCTCATTGGACAACCAGCCCTGGCTAATCCTGGCCGCCCTGGTGGCGGTCTATATCGTGCTGGGCGTGCTCTACGAGAGCTACATCCACCCCATCACCATCCTCTCCACCCTGCCTTCGGCGGGCATGGGCGCGGTGCTGGCCCTGTGGGCCTTCGGCCTGGAGCTCAACGTCATCGGGCTCATCGGCATCATCCTGCTCATCGGCATCGTGAAGAAGAACGGCATCATGATGATCGACTACGCCCTGGAGACCCAGCGCGCCCAGGGTCTGGAGCCGGCCCAGGCCATCCTGGCGGCCTGCCTGCTGCGCCTGCGCCCCATCATGATGACCACCATGGCCGCCCTGCTGGGGGCCCTGCCCCTGGCCCTGGGCTCGGGCGCGGGGGCGGAACTGCGCCGCCCCCTGGGCATAACCATCATCGGCGGGCTCATCATCAGCCAGATGCTCACCCTCTACACCACCCCCGTGGTCTATCTGTACCTGGACCGCTGGCGGCTAAGGCGCGCCTCGCGCAGCCAAGCCAGAAAGAACCGGCCGGGCGGCCTGGTCTCCGGCGCGCCCGAGAGGCCATGAGCAGACGGGAAACGCGACATGCTTGACACTACGACAAGGTTTCAGAAGAGAACGGCCCCCGCTGGACGGCGGCTTTGGCTGGCCGGGCTGGCCTGGGGGATGGGGCTTGTCTTGGGGGGCTGCACCCTGGGTCCGGATTATGTCCGCCCCGGGGTGGAGGCGCCGGAGGCCTATCAGGAGATGCAGGGCTGGAAGGTGGCCCAGCCCCGGGCCGAGGCCCCGGGCCAAGCCTGGTGGATGGTCTACAACGACCCCCAGCTCAATAATTTGCAGGCCCAGGTGGAGCTGAGCAACCAAAACCTGGCCGCGGCCCAGGCCCGCCTGGCCCAGGCCCGCGCCATCCTGGCCAGCTCGCGGGCCGGGCTCTTCCCCAGCCTGAACCTGGCCCCCAGCCACACCGCCCTGCTCAAGTCCAGGAACGCCGCCTCGTCCTCGGGCGGCGGCGTGGAATACGCCGACTACAACCTGCCCCTGCAATTCTCCTGGGAGATAGACCTGTGGGGCAAGCTGCGGCGCAACCTGGAGGCCAACCAGGCCAGCGTGCAGGCCAGCGCCGGCGACCTGGCCGCGGCCCGCTTGAGCGCCCAGGCCGACCTGGCCCAGAGCTATTTCCAGCTGCGCGCCCTGGACGCCCAGAAGCAGCTCCTGGACCAGACCGTGGAGTCCTACCGCCAGTCCCTGGAGCTTACCCAGCGCCGCCACGCCGGGGGCGTGGTCTCCCTGGCCGACGTGAGCCAGGCCCAGACCCAGCTAAGAAGCGCCCAGGCCCAGGTCATCGACCTGGGCATCCAGCGCGCCCAGTTGGCCCACGCCATGGCCCTGCTTACCGGCCGCCCGCCCTCCGCCCTGAGCCTGGGCCTGGCCCCCCTGGAATTGCCC
>CAZLSD010000081.1:0-12553 GCA_964561775.1 uncultured Desulfarculus sp.
TCCCGGCCCCGGCCGGGTTCTCCGCCCCGCCTCCTCCCGCGGAGACCGGCTGCGCGCCGGCCGAGGCGGTGAACGTGGAGATCAACGCCGAGGACATGGAGTTGTTGACCGGCTTCGTCACCGAGGCCCTGGAGCACCTGCAATCCATCGAGGTCAACACCCTGGTCCTGGAGGACAACCCCCAGGACTCCGAGGCCCTAAACGCGGTCTTCCGCCCCTTCCACACCATCAAGGGCGTGAGCGGCTTCCTGAACCTGCTGGACATCAACCACCTGGCCCACGCCCTGGAGAACCTGCTGGACCAGGCCCGCTCGGGCAAGCTGGTGCTGGACAGCGCGGCCATAGACGTGATCCTGGCCGGGGTGGATCAGCTGAGGCAGATGATCCTGGAGGCCCAGGAGGCCGCCCAGGCGGTCCGCGCCCGGCGCAAGTTCGACACCTGCGGCTTGGAGGCCCGGGTGGAGGGGGTCATCAACGGGGAAGGACAGGCCGCCCCGGCCGAGCCCGCGCCCAAGCTGGGCCAGGTGCTGGTGGACCGGGGCTTGGTCAAGCCCGAGGCGGTGGCCGAGGCCCTGGAGACCCAGAGCCAGCGTCCTGACAAGCCCCTGGGCGAGATACTGGTGCAGCAGGGCGCGGCCGAGCCCAGCGAGGTGGCCGAGGGCCTACGCGCGCAAAAGGCCATGGCCGCCGGCGGCAAGGCCTATCAGGCCCAGGAAGTCAAGATCGACACCTTCAAGCTGGACAATCTGCTGGACATGGTGGGCGAGTTGGTCATCGCCCAGACCATGGTGGCGGCCAACCCCAAGGTGCAGTCGGTGGCCGACCGCAAGCTCTCCGCCGACCTGGCCCAGCTTTCGCGCATCACCAGCGACCTGCAAAAGACCACCATGGCCATGCGCATGGTGCCCATCAAGCAGACCTTCCAGAAGATGGTCCGCGTGGTGCGCGACACGGCCAAGAAGCAGGGCAAGCAGGTGCGCCTGGAGCTGGTGGGCGAATCCACCGAGATCGACCGCAACATGGTGGAGAAGTTCTACGACCCCCTGGTGCACATGGTGCGCAACAGCGTGGATCACGGCATAGAACCTCCCTCGCAGCGCTTGGAGGCCGGCAAGCCCGAGGAGGGCGTGGTGGTGCTGGCGGCCTATCACAAGGGCGGGGCGGTCTGCATCGACATCAAGGACGACGGCCGCGGCCTGGACAAGGACCGCATCCTGGCCAAGGCCGTGGAGCGGGGCCTGGTGGAGGACCCCGAGTCCTTGAGCGAGGAGGAGATATTCCACCTCATCATGAAGCCGGGCTTCTCCACCGCCGAGGTCATCACCGACATCAGCGGCCGCGGGGTGGGCATGGACGTGGTCCAGCGCGCCATCGAGGAACTGCGCGGCAAGGTGGAGATCAAGAGCGTGCGCGGGGCGGGCAGCACCATCACCATCGCCCTGCCTTTGACCCTGGCCATCATCGACGGCATGGTGGTGCAGGTGGGCGGCGAGCGCTTCATCCTGCCCACGGTGGCGGTGGCCGAGTCCTTACGCCCCCGCCGCCAGGACTACAACACCGTCCAGGGCCGGGGCGAGATGATCATGATTCGGGGCAACCTGCTGCCCCTGGTGCGCCTGCACAACATCGTGGGCGTCCAGCCCCAGCGCAGCGATCCCTGGGATGCCCTGGTGGTGGTGGTGGAGCATCACGGCCAGCGGCGCTGCCTGCTGGTGGATCACCTGGTGGGACGCCAGGAGGTGGTCATTAAAACCCTGGGCGAGAGCCTCAAGGAGGTGCGGGTGGCCGCCGGCGGGGCCATCATGGGCGACGGCCGGGTGGGGCTCATCCTGGACCTGGAGCACGTGTTCAAGTCCCACGAGGCGCGCCGGGGCTAGGACCCCAGGGCTTGGCGTAAAAAAACGGCCGCGGGATCGCGCCAGGTCCGGGATTAATGCCTCCCGGCCCGGGAGGGGAGTCCGGCAAAGACTTCCGCCCCCGTCCCCAGCAAGGAGAAAGCATCATGGCGGAGCACGGCCCCAATCAAGCCGGCGAACAGGCCCAGCACCAGTTGGCCGGCAAATACCTGACCTTCGCCCTGGCCGGCGAGGAGTTCGGCCTGCCCATCCTCAAGGTGCGCGAGATCATGGGGGTGATGGACGTCACCCACGTGCCCCAGACCCTGCCCTTCGTGCTGGGGGTGATCAACCTGCGCGGCAAGGTCATCCCCGTGGTGGACTTGCGGCTAAAGTTTGGCCTGGAATACCGAGAGCCCGACGAGCGCACCTGCACCATCGTGCTGGAGGTGATGAGCCCGTCGGGCTCGCGCCTGATGATGGGCATCGTGGTGGACGCGGTGCGCGAGGTGGTCAACGTGCGCGGCGAGGAGATCGATCTAACCCCCAGCTTCGGCGTGGACCTGGACACCAGCTTTTTGCTGGGACTGGCCAAGCTGGAGAGCGGGGTCAAGATTCTATTGGACATAGACAAGATTCTGGGCGAAGGCCAACTGGTGGCGGCCTAGGCCGCGGGGCCGGGCGCGAAGGGATGCCCATGACCACCAAGCCCAGCCAAGGCTCTCCGGGCTCGACCGTGGCCTCCGCCAGCGGCAACCAGCCCGCCGCCGGGGGCGGCCACGAGGTCATCAGCCTGCAGATCAGCGAGGCCCAGTACACCAAGCTGGCCCAGCTGGTCTACCGCCTGGCCGGCATCCACCTGGGCTCCAGCAAGAAGGAGCTGTTGCGGGCCCGGCTGGCCAAGCGCCTGCGCGCCCTGGGCTGCGCCGACGTGCGCGACTACATCACCCGCCTGGAGGATGACCAGAGCGGCCAGGAGTTGGTCAACTTCCTGGACTGCATCACCACCAACAAGACCGACTTTTTCCGCGAGGCCCAGCACTTCGATTTCCTGGTGGGCGACGTGCTGCCCAAGCTGGACAAGCTCTGCGCCGGCAACGCGCCCTTGCGCATGTGGTCGGCGGCCTGCAGCACCGGCGAGGAGCCCTACACCCTGTCCATGGTGCTCAAGGAGAATTCCCAATACTGGGAGCGGCGCGGGCTGCACTTTTTGGCCAGCGATCTCTCCACCAAGGTGCTGGACCAGGCCCGCCAGGGGGTCTACGCCCTGGAGCGGGTGGCCGAGATGCCCAGGGCGCTCATAACCCGCTATTTCCAGCGCGGCACCAACCGTTGGGACGGCTTCGTGCGGGTGCGCCCGGAGTTGCGGGACATGGTCAAGTTCGCCCGCATCAACCTGATGGACGCCTTTACCTTCGACCAGCCCTTTCAGGTGATCTTCTGCCGCAACGTCATGATCTATTTCGACAAGCCCACCCAGGAACGCCTGGTGGACAAGTTTTACGCCTGCCTGACGCCGGGTGGCTACCTGTTCGTGGGCCACTCGGAGAGCTTGACCGGAATCAAGCACCGCCTGGACTATGTGCGCCCGGCGGTCTACCGCAGGGGGCATTAGAGAATTTGGGCGAACGCATAACCATAGGCGTGGGCGACGTGGCGGTGAGCAACAACCCCCAGGCCGAGTTGGTCACCTTTTCCCTGGGCTCCTGCGTGGGGGTGGTGATCTACGACAAAGTGGCCAAGGTGGGCGGGCTCTTGCACATCATGCTGCCCGATTCCGCGCTCAATCCCGAGCGGGCGCGCAAGCAACCGGCGGTCTTCGCCGACAGCGGGCTGCCGCTGATGTTCAAGAACGCCTACGCCCTGGGGGCCAGCAAGAGCCGCCTGCGCGTGGTGGTGGTGGGGGGCAGCCAGGTCATGGACGAGACCGGCCGCTTCAACATCGGCCAGCGCAACTACGCCGCGGTGCGCAAGCTGTTTTGGCGTAACAACGTGCTGGTGGACGCCGAGGACGTGGGGGGACGGGTCAACCGCACCGTGGGTTTGCAGATGAGCACGGGCCGCGTCTGGCTCAAGATCAACAGCGCCGAGCTAAAGGAGCTGTGATGGCGGCAAGCGAAACACAAGGCCGCGCTCGACCGGACGGAACGCCTGCTTTCCGGACCGGAGGGTAAAGGATGGGGCCATGGCTTTGAAAGTGCTAATCGTAGACGACTCCGGCGCCATGCGGGCGGTCATCAAGAAGACCCTGCGCGCGGCCGGGTTCAACCTGGAGCAGTGCCTGGAGGCCTCCGACGGCCAGCAGGCCCTGGAGACCCTGCGCGTCAACCAGGTGGACCTGGTTTTAAGCGACCTGCACATGCCCAACATGGACGGCCTGGAGCTGTTGCGCCACCTGAACCAGGAGGGCCTGGTGCCGCGCTGCTTCATCCTGGTCACCACCGAGGGGCGCAAGGAGCGGCTGAAAGAAGCCCTGGGTCTGGGCGCGCGCGGCTACGTGGTCAAGCCCTTCCAACCCGAGGGCCTGCGCAAGATATTGAGCCTGTTCGTGGGCGAGCCGGAGCTGCCCCTGCAGGTGGAGGAGATGGGCGGGCTGGACTTCTAGCCCGCGCTGAAGGCGCCAGCGGCCCCCGATGCGCCCGGGGGGCCTTAGATCAACAGCAGCGAAAGGCAAGCCATGGCAGCCTACGGCGGCGGCCCCATAAGGGTGCTCATTGTGGACGACTCGGCGGTGGTGCGCCAGGTGCTCAGCAAGAGCCTGGCCAGCCAGCCCGACATCGAGGTGGTGGGCACGGCCACCGATCCCTATGTGGCCCGCGACAAGATCGTGCAACTGGAGCCCGACGTCATCACCCTGGACGTGGAAATGCCGCGCATGGACGGGCTGACCTTCCTGCGCAAGCTGATGCAGCACCACCCCATGCCGGTGATCATCCTCTCCTCCCTGACCAACAAGGGCGGCAAGCTGGCCCTGGAGGCCATCGAGGCCGGGGCGGTGGAGGTCTTGAGCAAGCCCGGCGGCTCCTTCTCGGTGGGGGAGATGGCCGACCAGTTGGCCGACAAGATCCGCGCCGCGGCCCGGGCCAAGCCGGTTTCCCGCGCGGCCTCGCCGGCGGCCGCCCCGGCCAAGCTCCAGTCCCTGGGCACCAACATCGACCTGACCCAGAAGATCGTGGCCATCGGGGCCTCCACCGGCGGCACCGAGGCCATCAAGGAGGTGCTCACCCGCCTGCCCCCCTCGGTACCGGGCATCGTCATCGTCCAGCACATGCCGCCACGCTTCACCACGGCCTTCGCCGAGCGCCTAAACGGCCTGTGCGCCTTCGAGGTCAAGGAGGGCGCCGACGGCGACAGCGTCTTCCCCGGACGCTGCCTCATCGCCCCGGGCAATTTCCACATGATGCTGCGCCGCTCCGGGGCGCGCTACCTGGTGGACGTCAAGACCGGCCCCATGGTCCACCACCAGCGCCCGGCCGTGGACGTGCTCTTCCGCTCGGTGGCCAAGCACGCCGGCCGCAACGCCCTGGGGGTCATCTTGACCGGCATGGGGGCCGACGGCGCGGAGGGGCTCTTGCTCATGAAGCAGGCCGGCTCGCCCACCCTGGGCCAGGACGAGGCCTCCTCGGTGGTCTACGGCATGCCCAAGGCGGCCTTCGAGATGGGCGCGGTGCAGAGGCAGCTGCCGCTGGCGGAGATGGCCGCCGAGATAATGCGCCAGGTGGCGGCCATGGGCTAAAGGCCGCAGGGGAAGGGGGGACCGACGATGCCAACCCCGCACCCTGGGGCGTGGATGCTTTTCGAGCAGATACCGGCCTACAGCCTGGCCCCCTTCGTGGGCCTGGTGGCCAACGGCACCATAACCTTCCTGGGCCTGGGGGCCTTTCTCTTGAACCCCCGCTTCAAGGCCCTGGGCTATCTGCTGCTCTTCCAGTTCAGCCTCTGCCTTTTCTTCCTGGGCTACGCCATCTATGGCATGCAGCGGGACTCGGCCTCCATCGTCCTTTGGTACCGGGTCATGCTGGCGGGCCTGGCCTGGATGCCCATAGGCCAGCTTTGGCTGGCCCGCGAGGTGGCGGGGCCGTTGCCCTCCAGGCTAACCTGGTTCATCACCCTGCTCAGCCTGGGCCTGGGCCTGGCCGCCCTGGCCGGCCAGGGCCCCTGGTTCATCCAAGGCGGCCTGGAGGAGTTCGGGGCCGGCGAGGGCATCCTGCGCCCGCTCTCATCCAGGCTGCGCCCGGCCATCTTCGGATTCACCCTGATATTCTGCCTGCTGCTCCTGGGCCAGGCGGCGCGGGAGCTGGGGCGCTGCTCCGCTTCCCGGCGGCCGGCGCTATTCCTCTACTGCGCCGGGCTGGTGCTGTGGGGGGCGGGCGGGGTGCACGACGCCCTGTTCGCCCTGGGCTGGCAATCCCCCTTGGGCGGCACCGTGCTCTGGCTGGGCTCCCTGGGCTTGAGCGTGGCGCTGACCATGACCATGGCCGTAAACTTAAACCAGTTGCAGGAGAACATCCGCCTGTCCCGCGACGTGTTCAAGCGCTTCGTGCCGGAGGCCTACCTGCGCCGCATCGCCCAAAAGGGCCTGGGCTCCATCCGCCTGGGCGAGGCCACCAGCCAGGAAGTAACCATCCTCTATTGCGACATCCGGGGATTCACCGGGCTGGCCGGCCGCTTGAGCCCGGCCCAGTTGGTGGAGTTCATGAACCGCTACCTGGAGCGCATGACCCAGCTTGTGGACCAGGCCCAAGGCGTGATAGACAAGTTCATCGGCGACGCCATCTTGTGCATCTTCGAGGGCGAGCGGGCCGGGGCCAGGGCCTTGGACTGCGCCCAGGGCATGCTGGCGGCGGCCGCCCTGATGCGCGATCCCTACGGAGAGCCCCTGCGCGTGGGCCTGGGGCTGCACGCCGGCCCGGTGGTGCTGGGCACGGTGGGCAGCTCCCAGCGCATGGACTCCACGGTGATGGGCCTGGCCGTCAACATCGCCAGCCGCCTGGAGCAGGCCACCAAGACCCTGGGCCTGGACCTTTTGGTCTCCGGCCAGGTGGTGGAGAGCCTGCCCGGGGACGGCTCCTGGCCCCTGCGCCTGCTGGGCGATTTCCTGCTGCGCGGCGGCGCGGAGGCGGTGGAGGTCTGGGAGGGCTTTTGCCAGGACCCGCCGCCCCTGGCCGGGCTCAAGGCCCAGGCCGCGGCCTTGACCATGGAGGCGCGCCGCCTCTGGCGCGCCGGGCAGGCGGAGCAATCCGGCCAGATGCTGGCCCAAGCCCGCGCCTTGCTGCCCCAGGACAAGGCCCTGGCCAGGCTGGAGCAGGCCTGGGCCGCGGCCATCGGCCGATTGGAGCGGGGCGCGCCCCTGGTGGCCGACCTGCGCGACTGAAAACCATGATCCGCTGAACCAAGCCTGCCTGCCCTGGGGGGATTGAGATGCCGGACAAACCCGATTGCGTGGTGCTCATCACCCATGGGGTGGGCAACCAGGAGCCCCGGGCCATCCTGGAGGAGTTCCAGGAAGGCCTGCTTACCTTTCTGAACGCCCGCCTGCGCAAACAGGCGGCCGTCACCGCCCGCCCGGCCCCGGCCACGGGCAGCCTGGAGCGGGGCTACGACATCCTGCTGGAGAGTCTGGCCCTGCCCGACGGCCCGCCGGCGCGGGTGCGCCTGCGCGAGTTCCACTGGGCCGACCTGGACGGCAACCTAAACCCCAACACCGCCAGCCTGCTGAGCTTCCTGGGCTGGATGGGCAAGGCGCTCTTGCGCCTCAAGCCGGGCAACCTGGTGCCTCCGGAGGCCACGCCCACCCAGGGGGCCTTGCTGTGGCTGCGCGCGGCCGGCCTGTTCTTCACCCTGCTGGTGGCGTCCATGCTGGGCCTGGGCCTGGCCGCCATCAACGATCTTTTCCGTGGCCGCTACAACTTCCTGGCCCGCTGGGTGGGGCTTATCATGGAGTATCTGGGCGACATCCGCCAGATGGAGCAGAAGGAGGTGCGGCGGGCCATCAACCAGCGCCTGAACCGCACCCTGGCCGAGGTGCTGGCCTTTGACCAGCCCCGCTGCCTGGTGCTGGTCTCCCACAGCCTGGGCAACGTCTTTGTCTGCGACCAGCTGCGCCGCCAGCTCAAACCCGCGCCGGTGCCCACGGGCTGGATAAGCCTGGGTTCGCCGCTGTGGGTGCTGCCCATGCTGGACAACGCCTATGAGCTGCCCCACAAGCTGGACCTGGACCTGGTCCTGGGCTGGCACAACCAATACGACCCCAACGACCCCCTGGGCGGACCGGTCTACAACCGGGTGCTGGCCAACTTCGACGACCAGTGGTACCGCCAGCACTTCAATCCCGTCCTGGCCCACACCGACTACCTGCGCGCCCGGCCCCACATGGACCGGCTGTGGGAGGTGGTCAGCAACGGGTTGCAGTTCCTGGAGACCCAGCCCCAGCCCGCCGCCCGGGTGGAGGTGCGCGCGCCGCTTAACCGGCGGCCCCTGGTCCTGGGGCCTTTCCTGCGCCACAGCCCCCCCGGCGAACTGCGCGTCTGGACGGCCCACTTGCAGCCTGGCCCCCACCAGGCCACCCTGTTCAAAAACGGCGAATACCTGACCCACCTGGAGGAGGAGGTGCTGGCCAAGGACCAGCTCACCCACCTGTGGCGCTTCACCGGCTTGCAGCCCGGCGCCGACTATGAGCTGGAGCTGGCCTGGTGGGACCAGGAGGCCCGCCAGTGGTGGCGGCTGGCCCAGCGCAACCGCCAGGGCCAGGCCCTTAGCGAGACGCCCACCCGCTGGCCGCTGGCCACCCCCAAATCCCCGGACCAAGGCCCCTGGCGATTTCTCTTCGCCTCCTGCCACCACCCCCGCCACGTGGAGTGGGACGGCCTGAGCGGCAACGCCTTCATCCGCGACATCCTGCGCCGCCTGGCCCAAGAGCCCGGACGCCGCCCCGACGGCCTCTTCTTCATCGGCGACCAGATCTACGCCGACGACTGGTGGGAGGAGCACCTGTTCCTGCCCTGGCGCGACCCTGAGCAGCGCTTCCTGGGGCGGCTGGCCACCTATGCCGACTGCTATGATTTCTTCTGGCGGCCCTGGCCCTGGGCCGATCTGCTGCGCCAGGCCCCCAGCTACATGATGTGGGACGACCACGATATCCGCGACGGCTGGGGCAACAACGTGCACGACTTCCGCGGCGACGACTTCTCGGCCCCGGCCAAGGAGAAGTTCGCCGCCGCCGCCCAGGCCTTCCGCCTCTATCAGGCCTGCGGCAACCCGCCGGCCTCCAGCAAGGACGACTTCCAGTTCTCCTTCGACTGGGGCCCCATCTCCTTCTTCGTCTTCGACCCGCGCACCTACCGCCAGTTCCGCAAGCCCGTCCCCTTCCATCCCTATGGCCCGGACCAGATGGCCCGCTACCACAAATGGCTGGCCGAGGCGGGCGAACGAGCCCAGGTGCTGGTGGTCATCACCTCCACCCCCACCGCCTTCATCAAGGGCTGGCGCCTGAACCTGGGGGCCTTCCACATGGAGAAGTTCATGCGCTGGGGCGAGCGCTATCCCCACGTGGAGGCCTTTGACGACGACTGGCGCGACCAATTGCCCTGCCGGCTCAACGTGGCCGCCCGCGACGTCATCGTGGGCTCCCTGGCCGGGGTGCTGGCAGCCCACCCGGCCGGCTCCAAGCGGGGCATCCTGATGGCCGGCGACGTGCACTGCGGCCAATACGCCCGCATCGACATCGACCGCCAGCGGGCCATCGACCTGTGGACCGCCTCGCCCATCAGCAACATACCCAACTGGCCCATGCGCCTGGCCGCGGCCTGGGCCTGGCCGGGCCGGCCGGTGGGAGACTTGCAGGGCCGCCAGCTCGTCGCCCGCCAGATGCAGACCAAGGCCGCCCGCAACATCGTGGAGCTGACCATCGACCCCAACGCGGAGCCGGGCATGGCCCCCCGCGTGCGCGGCGAGCTGGTCTACGAGTCGGGATTCTCCTTGCGCACCATCAGCCACACCCTGGGATAGGGCAGGGGAGGGGATGGGGGATGGCGGGTCACGCTGCGCTGACCCGCCCTACGCCAGGTGGACGCAGCGGCGGCGGTAGCATCGAAAAATCGTCATTACAACGGCACTTATGCACGCCATAAATAAAGGTCAGTTGTGTATGGATATTTTTGAAATATCAAAGGTTATAGGCATTATTATTATTGGAATAGGTATTGGTCAATTTTTCCCATCCTATTTTCGGGAAAAGGGAAAAAATTTGGCAACTAAAGAGGATATTTCTGACATAACAAAACAAGTTGAAGGAATACGACTTGACAAGCAAAAAGACTTCGAAAAACTGCAACAAGAAAACAGATTCTTACTGGAGCAGGCAAAACTAAAATACCAATTGAGTATGGTTGCATTAGATAAACGGCTTGAAGTTCACCAGCAAGCCTACACATTATGGCATGCTCTTCTTCATGCTGTCCATGACGTAAATAGGATGCATGAGGTAGTGATCGAGTGCCAAGAATGGTGGATAAGTCACTGTTTATATTTAGATGAAAAATCAAGAAAGGCATTTAAAGCTGCGCTGACCGCAGCAAGTATTCATAAGTCACTACTTGAACCACCCCGTGCAAAATCAGAGGTATTAAGAAATAATTGGAACACTGTTATTGAGGCTGGCAATGCTATCGTAAGAGGAGTCGAACTGCCAAGCTTAGGCAAAGAAGAGTTGTTTGTTAACGAAACTGACTCCTAGGACAACCCAAATGATTATTAATAATATGCCGTAAACGGTGGTAATGCTGATTCCTAATCATTTGTCTGGATAAATCATACCAATGGGTAGCCCCGACAACTTGTAGTCGGGGCCGCGCAGCGGCCTAAAGGCTTAGGTGGCGCGCGAGGCCCTGGCGCGGCCTCTTGCGCCTTACAGCGCCCCGGCAGCAGGCTGTCGGGGCTCCCCAAGACTCCCGGCAAGGCTATCCCTAGGGCGGGGTCCTGCCCCGCCCCCCATGCCTTTTTTGGAGAGGGGGTCTGGGGGAGAACCTTTTTTGCGCCGCAAAAAAGGTTCTCCCCCAGCTCTTGCCTTGCCTTGCCTGCCTGCGGCCCTGCCGCTAAGCCCACGGCTTTGTTGATCTTGCGCCTGGGGGCTGGCTTTTGGGCAAATCGTTGTTATACTTCGAATATGTGAACATACTCCCAGGTTTGTCACCATGAGCCCGGAGAAACGCCATGGATAAGACACAGCCAGAGGCTCAGCGGAGCGCCCCGCCCAGTTCGGGGTGGCGCGGCGTGCTTGCCAACCTGTCGCCCAGCCGGGCTCTCAAGGAAAAGCAGACGGTCTTTTCGGAGTTCGACCTTCTGTACCGCGAGAGCCCCCAGGCGGCGCTCTTGGCCAAGGCCATGTGGCTCACCGGCCGGGGCCAGGCCTATGCCCGGCGGGGACGCCTGTTCCAGGCCCTGGACTGCTACGCCGAGGCCATGGACTTGAAGCACGACCACATCCCGGCCCACCTGGGCCTGGCCATATCCTTCCGCCGCCTGGGCCAGAGCTCGGGAGGCTGGGGCTACATCGGCAAGGCCGTGGAAATATTGAGTCAACTGCCCAGGCGCGTGCGTCTGGCCCAGGAGGACCTGGCCCTGGAGCTGTTTGGCTCCACCCTTTATTCCGAGTGGGCCACCCTGCACATCATCATGGGCGAGCGGGCCAAGGCCGCCGAGGATCTGCGCAAGGCCCTGCGCTATCACGAAGAGGCCCAGACCAGCGACGGGCAGGCCCGCAGCTTCCTGCTGGCCTCTGGCCTGCGCCTGGACGCCGAGTTCGCCCTCAACATGCGCAACACCCTGGCTGTCTTGCAGGCCCGCTGAGGCCTGGCCGCGCCGCCCGCCAAGGCCGCCCGCCGATACTGGCGGGCGGCTTTTGTTCCCCGTCCGGGGCTGGTTTTTGCTATGGTGAAGCCGCGCCCATGAACCGCCAGGGGGAGTCTGGCCCATGCCGGTGAAAAGACTCGCGCTCGCCCTCGTGTTCTGCCTGCTGGCCCCGGTGTTGGGCTGGGCCGCCGCCGGGCAAGAGCAGGACTCCACCATCACCGTGCTGGGGCACGGCATGGTCCAGGCCACGCCCGACCAAGTCACCATGACCCTGGGCGTGACCAACCTGGCCGTCTCGGCCCAGGAGGCGGCCGCCCAGAACGCGGCGGCCATGGAGGCCCTGATCAAGGCGGTCAAGGCGCGGCTGGGCGAGGGCGGCACGGTCAAGAGCGTGGGCTACCGCCTGAGCGCCCGCCAGGAGTGGGACGGCAAGCGCAGCCGCCACGTGGGTTTCCAGGCCAGCAACCAGGTGCGGGTCAAGCTTACCGAGGTGGGGCGGCTGGGCGGGCTGCTGGACGCGGCCGTGGCGGCGGGGGTCACCGATGTCTCTGGTCCCTCCTGGGGCCTTTCCGATCCCGCCCAGCAGCAGCGTCAGGCCCAGGCCCTGGCCCTGGCCGACGCCCAAGGCCAGGCCCAAGCCCTGGCCCAGGCGGCCGGGCTCTCGCTGGGCCGGCTCAAGCGGGCCGATTTGGCCCATGCCGAGCAGGGCCGCGCCGCCCTGCCCGCCGCGCCCTTGGCGGCCCGCGCCGCCGGCCCCGCCCCGGAGACCCCGGTGGAGCCGGGGCAGATCAGCTTGCAGGCAACCGCCTACTGCGTTTGGCAACTCCAATAGATGCTGGCGGCCAGCCCTTGGTCCGGCCCTGGGCGGG
>CAZLSD010000082.1:0-10463 GCA_964561775.1 uncultured Desulfarculus sp.
CTCGTCCACCCCTCGCCCAGGAGGCCTCAGTTGACCACGCCCGCATCGCCGCCCACCGCGTCCGCCCCCGCCCGCCTGCTCTTCGTCTGCGGCCACCCCGAATTGGGCGGGGCCGAGATGTGCATGGTGCGCATCCTGGAAGGCCTGCAAAAAGCCGGGCACCAGCTGCTGGTGGCCTGTCCGGGGCCGGACGAGCTGTCCAGCCATTTAAGCCAGCGGGGCCTGCCCGTGGAACTGGCCCCCCTGGAGCACTTCCGCTTCAGCCCCGACCCGGCCACCCTGGCCCCCCGCCTGGCCAGCCTGCGCCGGCAGGCGGCATACCTGACCGGGCTGGCGCGGCGCTTTGAGCCCCAGCTGGTGGTGGCCAACGGCTATCGGGTGGGGCTGGCCGCCGGCCTGGCCGCCCGCCGCCTGAGCCTGCCCGTGCTCTGGCACGTGCGCGACATCCCCTCCTCGGCCGGGCGGGGGCATCTGATCCGCGCCGCGGCGGCCCGCTACTGCGACCTGGCCGTGGTGCCTTCCCAGGCCACCGCCCAGGCCCTGGGACCGTCGCGCTGCCTGGTCATCCCCGACGGGGTGGACCCGGCGGCCTGGGTTCCCAGCCGGAGCAGGGACCAGGTGCGCGCCGAGTTGGGCCTCTCCCCCCGCCACGTGGTGCTGGGCAACGTGGGCGGGCTGCGCCCGGAAAAGGGCCAGGACCTGCTGCTCCAGGCCTTCGCCCATCTGCTGCCGCGCCATCCTGACTGGCGGCTGGCGCTGGTGGGCGGCATGGTGCCGGCGGATCAGACCTCCTATGACCCCGCCCGTTTCCTGGAGGTGCTGGAGGGGCTGGGCAAGGACCTGGCCCGCCAGGGCACGGTGATCTTCACCGGACACCGCCAGGACGTGGCCGATCTCTACGCCGCCTTCGACCTCTACGTGCACGCCTCGCCCCACCCCGACCCCATGCCCGGAGTGGTGATGGAGGCCATGGCCCTGGGCCTGGCCGTGCTGGCCCCGGACGGCGGAGGCTGCCCCGAGGAGGTGGAGGACGGCCAGACCGGGCTGCTCTTCAGGCCCGGCGACTGGCGGGATCTGGCGGCCAAGCTGGAGCTGGCCCTGGAGCAGCCCCAGCGCCTGGCCCGCATGGGCCAGGCCGGACGCCAGCGCCTGGAGCGGCTCTTTCTGCTGGAACAGACCCTGACCCGGGTGCGGGCTCTCTATCAGGACCGGGCCCTGCCCCCCCGCCTGGCCGCCTGATGCCCCGGCCCAAACCAGAGGGCGGGGTCTGGCTGGTGGCCCTGGCCATGCAGCCGCGCCACGACGGCATCAACGTCTACGTGCGCAGCCTGGGCCAGGCCCTGGCCGCCCAGGCCGGGGAGCGGGATTTTAGCGTGCTGGCCCAGCCCGAGCTGTGGCCGCGCCCCCCCGAGCCCTGGCGGCCTCCCCTGGCCTGGCTCAATCGCCATGCCCTGGGAGGGCTCTTCTGGCACCAGGTGGTGCTGCCCTTGCTGGCGGCCTGGCGCCGCCCGGCCCTGGTGCATGTGCCCACCGCCCGGCGCATCCCCTTCTTCTGCCCGGCCACCCTGGTCATCACCGCCCATGACCTGGCCGCCGCCCGGGTGGATAACAAATACGACCCCGCCCGCGGCCTCTTCAACCGCCAAGTCATCCCCCGTCTGCTCAGGCGGGCGGCCCTGGTCATCACCCCGTCCCAGGCCACGGCCCGCGACCTGGAGCAGGTGGCCGGGCTGGCGGCGGAGAAGGTGCGGGTGGTGCCCGAGGGCGTGGCCGGAATTTTCCAGCCCCGTCCCCGCGGGCCGGCCCTGGCCAGCCTGCGCCAGCGCTATGACCTGGGGCCGGAGCCCCTGCTGCTCTACGTGGCCCGCCTGGAGCATCCGGGCAAGAACCACCTGGCCCTGCTGGAAGCCTTGGCGATGTTGCTGGGGCAGGGGCGCTCCCTGCAACTGGCCCTCGTCGGGGCCATGGACCAGCGCGGCCAGCGCGTCTTGCAGGCCATCGGCGAGATGGGCCTGGGCGGCCGGGTGCGCCACTTCCAGGGCGTGCCCCAGGAGGACTTGGCCCTCTTCTACAACGCGGCCACCGCCCTGGCCCACCCCTCCCTGCACGAGGGCTTCGGCCTGCCCATCCTGGAGGCCTTCGCCTCGGGCCTGCCCGTGGTCAGCTCGCGGGGCGGCTCCCTGGCCGAGGTGGCGGGGCAGGCCGCCCTCCTCTTCGACCCCGGCCAGCCCCGGGAGCTGGCCCAGGCCCTGGGCCGCCTGCTGGACGATGAAGGCCTGGCCGCCGACTTGAGCCGGCGCGGCCTGGCCCGCGCCGCTGAGTTCTCCTGGAGCCAGGCCGCCGCCGCCACCTGGGCGGCCTACGCCCTGGCGCGGGAGCTGGACCGGTGAGGGTGGCCTGCTACTATCCCTGGATCTATCTGCCCGGCGGAGTGGAGCGCACCATCCTGGAGACCTGCCGCCGCAGCCGCCACCAGTGGACCATCTTCACCAGCCACTATGCCCCCCAGGACACCTTCCCGGGTTTCGCCGACCTCCAGGTGGTCCGCCTGGGCCAGGTGGGGGTGCGCCGGGACCTGCTCACCGTGGCCCGGGCCGGTTTAAGCCTGGCCAGCCTGCGCCTGCCCCTGGAGAACTTCCAGGCCCTCTTCATCCACTGCGACGGCCTGGGCGATTTGGCCCTTTTGCGCAACCATCGCCTACCCACCCTGGCCTTCTGCCACACCCCCCTGCGCGCGGTCTTCGACCCGGCCTACCGCGCCCGCGCGTTGGCCCAGGGCGGCCCGCTCAAGCGGCTGGCCCTGGGCCTGGGCGGGCCGGCCTTCGCCAGCCTGGACCGGGCGCTCTGGCGGCGCTATGACCACCTGTTCTTCAACAGCGCCGAGACCCTGCGCCGGGCGCGCGCCGGCGGGCTCATCCCCGCCGGCCTGCCCGAGGGGCGCGTGCAGGTGGCCCACCCGGGGCTGGACCTGGATAACCTGCGCCCCACCTGGAATTACGAGCGCTATTTCCTGCTGCCCGGCCGCATCATGTGGACCAAGAACATCGAGGCCGCCCTGGGCGATTTCCTGGCCCTGGCGGATCAAGGCCCTCTGGCCGGTTTCCGCCTGGTGGTGGCCGGGCACCTGGATCAGAAAAGCCGCCCCTATCTGGAAAAGCTGCGCGGCATGGCCCAGGGCTCGGAGGCGGTGGAGTTCGTGCTGAACCCCAGCGACCAGCGCCTGGGCCAGCTCTACGCCGCCTGCTGGGCGGTGGTATTTCCCCCCTTCAACGAGGACTGGGGCCTGGTGCCCCTGGAGGCCAACGCCTTTGGCAAGGCCGTGGTGGCCTATGACCAGGGCGGCCCGGCCGAGAGCCAGGCGCAGGGAAAAACCGCCCTGCTGATGCCGGCGCGGGCGGGGGAACTGGGGCGGGGCATGGCCAGCCTGGCCGCCCAGCCCGGACTGTGCCGTCAGATGGGGCAGGCGGCCCATCTCCACAGCCGGGCCTTTGGCTGGCCCGCCCTGGTGGATAAGCTGGACCAGGCCCTGGACCGGGTCAGCCGGGGAGAGATGGCCCCCCGGCGGCGGGCCTGGGGCCGGGCATGAGGCCCTGGCCTGGTTGGCTGCGGGCCTGGGCCTTGGCCTTGCCGCTCATGGGCGGGGCGCTCATGGCCGCCTGGCCGGCCGCCGCCGCCACCTATTTCCTGGACGCCCAGGCCGGCCAGGACGCCAACTCCGGCCTGAGCCCTGGTCAGGCCTGGCGCAGCCTGGCGCGCCTGGAAGCCCAAGCCCTGGCCCCCGGCGACCAGGTGCTCTTCAAGCGGGGCTCCAGCTGGCCGTCCCGGCTGGCGCCGGGCCAGAGCGGCCAGCCGGAGCGGCCCATCCGCTACGGGGCCTATGGCCACGGCCCGGCTCCGCTGTTCAGGCTTTCTCCCGACTCGGCCGCCCCGCGCCCGCTGCCCCGCCTGGAGCACCTGGTGGTGGAGGACCTGGCCTTCGCCGGAGGCGGCGACCCTGGCCACGGCCTGCTGGACCTGCGCGTGGGGCGTCTTAGCGATCTGACGGTGAGCCGCTGCCGCTTCGGCGACACGGCCGGCTATGGCCTGAAGGTCTATGGCCTGGGCGGCCCGCTCGCCGGCATCCGGGTCTGGGACTGCCGTCTGGAGGGCATCCAGCGCAACGCCATCGACATCAACGGGGCCCAGGCCAGCGCCCTGGGCGAGGTCAGCCTGCTTAGCAACCAGGTGCGCGGCCAGCCGGGGCAGCGGGGCAACGGGGCGTATATCGAGGGCTTCAGCCATGGCCGGCTGCTCATCGCGGGCAACGCCCTGCACACCCTGGGGCGCTGCGGCATCTGGCTACAGGCCGGGCGGGGCGGGGAGGTGCGGGTGCTGGCCAATCTGGTGGGCAACTGGTCCCTGGATCAGCGCGACTACGGCGGCCTGCACGTGCTGGACACCCTGGGCGGCGATCACCTGGTGCGAGGCAACGTCTTTCTGCTGGGCCGGGGCCGCTACGACAGCCACGCCATCTACCTGGACACCCTGGCCCCCCAGGCCAGCGCCCGGGTGGACTACAACCTGTGCATGCTAAACCGGGGGGCCGGCCTGGGCCTGGTCAACGTCTCGCGCGCCGTGCTGCTGCACAACATCCTGGTGGACAACGGCAGCGAGGGCCAGGACGGAGGCGGCATATATTTTTGGGCCAAGAACCATGAACTGGCCAGCCGCCGCAATCTGCTGGCCGGCAACCTGGTGGTCATGAGCGGGCGCAAGCCAGGGCAGAGCCTGGTGCTCAAGCAGTTCGCCTTCGCCAACCAGCTGCTGGGCAACGCCTTCCTTAGCCTGGGCCCCTGCGCCTCCCCCTGGCTGAACAACGCCGCGGACTCCGCCCTGCTGCTGGCGGACAACCAACAGAGCGCGCCCCCTGATTGCCAGGGCCTGCTCTGGCTGGGGCGCGCCTACCCCAGCCTGGCCCAATGTCCACCGGCTCAGTTGGCCAGATAGCCGTTCAGGGAGTGCCTGGCCACCCACAGGGCGGCCTGAATGCGGTTGGGCACGCCGATTTTCTTGAAGAGATTGTACAGGTGGGTGCGCACGGTATGGGAGCTGATGAACAGGCGCTCGGCGATCTGCTCGTTGCTCATGCCCTTGGCCACCATGGCCAGGATCTCTTTCTCGCGCGGGGTCAGATTGACCTTCTGGGCGCTGTTTTCATTGCCGTGATTGGCGTGCAGCAGATAGTTGGAAAGCGCGCGGCGGGGAAACCACAGCTCGCCCGAGGCCACGGCCTTGACCGCCTTGGGAACGGTTTCTATGCCGTCCCACTGGAACAGAGCGCCTCTGATGCCCAAGGTGATGAGCAGGTTGAGATCGATCTCCGAATCCACGTTGAAGAGCAGGAGTTTTCCCGACTTCAACAGCGCTTCCTCCGTATCGGTTTCCTGCTGGTTCAGCAGTCTTTGCAGGGGCTGATCAGTGTAGTCCCACAGCACTATGTAAGCGTCCAAGGGTTGGTCCGGCGGCTTGCTTTCGTCCAGCAGCATCCATGATATGCGGTCTTCATCCGCACGCATCATGCGCTCCAGAAAATGGCGCAGCAAGGCGCGGTTGAACCTGCCCGCGCCGCGCACGGCGATGCCCACGCTGCTGGCGGGCGAAGCTTCCGGCAATTCCTGCTGGTTGGGGGCGATCACGCTTGAAGGCGCGTCTTTGCGGCCTTCACCGTCGACAGCTACCATGGCGTCACCAATTTCATATGCAAACATCGCCCGGCTGAAACCGGCAAGAGTCAACCGGCGGCAATCCGCCTTGAGGCAAACCTCGCAAGGCCGTTGCGGGAGGTGGGCAACCTCCGGATCAAGGCGGGTGTTTCTAATATTTCAACGCCAAGACTTCTCGGGGGCTGGCCGGAAAACCTCACCTAAGCAGGCGGAAATGGGCAGGCAGATGGTAATCTTTACGATGAAAAAAATCGAAATGCGGGGCTAAAAATACATACCACATTACCTATATCCCGCAAAGTATTTTTCCGCCCGCCAGGAACAATTTGGGCAATTTTTGGGGTGCGGTTGGCCGGAGCCGGGATCAAAGGCCTAAGCTTGCTGGCGGGGAAGCCGGGAGGGTCCGCCCTGGCCCGCCAGACGGGCCAGGGCGGCAGGGGACGGGGATCAGATTTTCACGCCCTTTTCGGCGAAGAACTTGACCGCGCCGGCGTGGAAGGGCAGGGGCGAGCCGGCCACGGCGTCTTTAAGGGTGAGGGCCTCGGCCTCCTTGTGCACGGCCACCAGCTCGGAGTGGTGGTCGAACATGGCCTTGATGACCTTGTAGATCATGTCCGTGTCGGCCTTCTCGTTGCAGAGCAGGATATTGGCCACCGCGGAGACCTCCACGTCGGCCTCCTGGTTCATGTAGGCGGTCTTGGCGATGGTGCGGGTGTAATAGACCGGTCCGGAGGCGGCCACCATCTTGGGCACCAGGTCGGCGTGGGGCAGGAGGGAGATGCTCATGCCCGGGGTGGCGGCCAGGTCCAGGATGGCGGCGGTGGGCAGGCCGCCGGCCCAGAACAGGGCGTCGATCTTGTTGTCCTTGAGGGCTCCGGCCGACTCGGCCACGCCCAGGCGGTCGCGGGAGATGTCCTTGTCCGGGTTGATGCCGGCGGCCTCCAGCACGCGCAGGGCCATGACCTCGGTGCCGCTGCCCGGCGCGCCGGTGGAGACCTTCTTGCCCTTCAGGTCGGCCACGCTCTTGATCTTGCCGGCCTGGGCCACCACGTGCATGTAGTTGGGATAGAGCACGGCCACCGTGGTCAGGGGCAGCTTGGCCTTGAACTTGCCCAGGCCCTGCAGGGCGTCATAGGCGGTGTCGGCCATGCAGAAGGCCAGGTCGGCCCGGTTGGCCCCCACCAGCTTGCAGTTGTCCACGCTGGCCGCCGTCACCTCGGCGGTGGCGTCCACTCCGGGCATATGTTTGCTGATGACCTGGGCGATGGCCCCGCCATAGGGGTAGTAGACCCCGCCCGTGCCGCCAGTGGCCACCGAGAGACTCTTCTTGGCTTGGGCCCAGGCCGGCATGGCGGGCATAGCCAGCATGCCGCCCATCAGGGCGGTGTAGCCCAAAAACTGTCTGCGGTTCATGGCGGCGGATTCGTCTTTTTTTTGGCGCTTCATGGGTCAATCCTCCCCGGTTGGCCGACGGGCCAGAGGCTGCCTCGCTGCGGCCTGGCGGCTGGTTACTTTGTAGCTATCCTGGCTATAGTAAGATGCCGCCCCCGCCCCAGTCAAGACGCCGAAAAAGCCCAACCCCCCGGCTGGCCGCTTTGGCCGGCCCGCCGGAGGGCTGGAGGGAAAAAATGGAGCCGGCCAAGGCTCAGGCCAGGGGATCGCTTACGCGGGTGTTGACCAGATTGAGGGCCAGGGGTTCGATGATGCCGGTCATGCCCGCGGGGGCCGCGCTGGCCCCCAACAGGCTGAAGCTGACCGGGTGGGCGATCTTGCCGGCCTTGTCCACCACGGCCTCGGCGTTGGTGATGACCAGGTGGGGCAGCAGGATCTCGAAGAGCTGATTGCGCCCGCTCTCGATCTCCGCGCCGGTGAAGGAGAGCTTCATCTTCTTGTGGGTGTCGCTGCCCAGATCGTGCAGATAGGTGTCGCTGGTGTAGCTGGGGAAGGTCAGCTCCAGGCTCAGCTCGGGGAAGCCGGCCGCCGTGGGCTCGGCGATGCGGTCCTGGCCGCCGGCCAGGTGGTCGCCCTTTAGCTTGCGTTTGAAGACCAGCGAGAACTTGCTGGGGGCGATAGCGTCTAAGGAGGAGAGCGCCCCCGCTGCCTGGTCGTTCATGAGAAACACCCCCTGGCGGAAGAGCGCCCGCCCGCCCGGCTCGGGCAGGCTCAAGGCGGCCATGGAGGAGGCGGTGTTGACCCCGCTCACGCCGTTGACGTTCAGGCTGTCGCAGGTGAGGTGGAAGGCCACGCTCAAGGGCTGGCCGGCCTCGCCGCTGATGGTGAAGCCGTCCACCTTGACCCCCGGGTATTCGTGGGCCGAGAAGCCCTTGTACAGAGCCAGGGTTCCGAAGAGGCCGTCGGTCATGTCCTTCAGGCGCAAGGCGTGGGCATAGGCCGCCGTGCCCAGCAGGCTGGGGACGCCGGCCAGGCCCATGGCCAGGGCCAAAAGCACCTCCAGGCCCTGGTAGCGCAGGTAGCAGGTAAGATCGCCACCGCAGGTGATGAGCCCCTGTTCGGCCATCATATGGAAGGCCTGGCCGGCCGAGTCGTCGGCCAGGTGCTCGCGCGAATAGCTTATCTTCTCCTTGAGGAAGAGGATCACGTCCTCCTGGGCCAAGAGCGCGGGCGCGCCCCAGGCCGAGGATTTCTTGAAGGCGGCCTTGGCCTCCTTGGTGCTGCTCATGGGGGTTTCTCCTTTAGCGATGCGGTTGTTTAGAGGGTGTCCAGGGGAGCCTGGTAGCGCAGGGAAAAGACCAGGTCGAAAAGCCCCAGGGGATCGCTGGCCCCGCCCTCGTAGATGTCGATGCGCTCGATGCTGGCGCTCTGCCAGTGGGGGTTCAAATCGGGGCGGTTCAGGGCCTCCACGCAGGCCGCGGCCAGGTTGTCCAGTTGGGAGAAGTCGTCCTGGGGGGCGCGGGCGGCCCCCCACAGGTGCAGGGTCAGCACCCGCTCGGCGGCCCCGCCGGTCTCCTCCACCGTGGTGACGCGCTCGTTGAACAGGCTCAAGGCCGGAAAGGCGCTGGCCTGGCTGGCCAGGTGCAGGCCCCGGCGCAGGCTCTGGGGGGTCAGGCTGAAGCCGTTGGCCGGCTTGATGGCGGCCAGGCAGGTCATGAGGTCGGCGATTATCTGCTGGCGGGTCATGTGCTACTCCTGGGCCAGGGCCTGGGCTAGGAAGTCCTCCATCTCCTGGCCGGCCAGCTCCAGGGCCGGGGCCAGGAAAGGCCGGGCCGGGATGGTCACTGAACGCACCTGCGCCCATTGGCCCTGCACCTGGAACTTGAGATAGGCGGCTTGGCGGGCCTGGATGATGGCTCCGTATTCGTGCACCGGGGCATAGATGGAACTGGACCGCAACCAGCCTTGCGCCTGGCCGCCGCCGCCCTCCAGGGCGTAGTCCAGGGAGGATTCCAAGGCCCCGGAGCGGGACTGGGGTCCTTGACCGCCGTTCAGGCTGGCGCGGGCCTCTTCCAAGGCCGCCTGCATGGTCAGCTCGGCGGTGTTATCCAAGACCCGCTCCATGATTTCCTGGACCTGGTCCAGGGCGGTTTCTTTAAGCTTGGCGTTTATCTCGATCACAACAAGCTCCGGTTGCGGTAGCGGTCCAGCACCGCGGCCACCTGGGGCAGCAGGGGGCTGGCGCTGTAGGAGACGCTGCCGTCGGCCAGGGTGCGGGCGGAGACCCCCAGGCGGCCCCCGCCCGGGGCGGATTCCTGGAAGCGCACGGCGCTCTGCTCCAAGGCGGCCTGGGCCAGGTCGGCGGGGATGGCGGCATAACCGGCGCGATAGGTCACGCTTACGTTGCCCCGGCCCCGGGAAAAGACGCCGCTGGTCAGGCTGACCACCCCGGCGCTCACGTCCAGCACATAGCCGAACCCGCCCGGCGCGGCGGCCGGGGCCAGGGCCGCGCCGTCCAGGGTCAGCGCGCCCAGCTCCAGTACGGGGTATTGGGGCAGGAGCAGCTCGGCATAGCCCGAGCCGTCCAGGATGGCGTTGGCCGGGTCATGATCCGCGCTGGCCGGGTGGGGGGAATAGGCGCGGGCGGCCAGGTTGCGCCCGCAGTAGACGTTGAAAAAGGCGCTCACGGCCTCGATGAGGGATTCCAGCAGGGCGTCGTGCTCGGCGCTGGTGAGGCTTAAGTAGGCCTTGAGCTGATCCACGGTGGTGAGGGCGTCTGGGCTGGGGGCCATGGGGGCTGCTCCGTGCGGGGGTCTGAACACAACATGTTGTCAATTTCAGTTAAGTAATATACGTTATATTGTGTTCAGCCCCCCTGAGATAAGAGACCTAGGCCGTGGGCGCCCCGCTCAAAATGGCGAAGCGCTTCTCGTCGCTGACCGCGAAGCCCAGCCGGGCCTCGGCCAAGAAGCAGGTCTGGTTGTAGCTGAAGTAGGGCTCGGCCCAGGGGTTGGTCTTGACCACCAGGCCCTGGCGCACCCCCACGAAGGCGCTGCCCGCGAAGTCGCCGGCATAGAGCTTGGTCTCGTTGCTTCCCACCCCCAGGTTGGTGGCGATGTTGGGGTCGCGCAGGAAGGGCTCGCCCCAGACCGTGGGCTGGGCCTGACCCTCGGCGCGGGGCTGGCCGGGCTGGCGGAAGATGTAGTCGCCAGCGTCGTCCTTGAGCTTCATCAGCACCTTCTCGGCCTTGGGATGCCCCAGCACCGGCACGGCGGCGGCGTGGGGGGCGTTCTCATAGACCTTGAAGATCAGCTCGGCCACGTCGTCGAAGTCAAAGCCCGCCCCCACGCTGAGGGCGTTGGTGCTGAC
>CAZLSD010000082.1:10563-12484 GCA_964561775.1 uncultured Desulfarculus sp.
CGGCCACGTCGTCGAAGTCAAAGCCCGCCCCCACGCTGAGGGCGTTGGTGCTGACCCGGGCGTCCAGGCCGCTGATGGGGTCCAAGGCGCTGCCCGCCCCGCGCAGGGCGGCCACGTCGAAGGCCGTGCCGATGGTCTCGGCGAAGAGGTTGAGGAGCACCTGGTCCACCCCGGGATCGGAGTCGTCCAGGAGCTGGTTGCTCACCACCACCTTGACCGCCAGCACCTGGGCATTGAGGGCCATCTGGCCAAAGGCCGGCTCGGAGCGAGGGGTGAAGCCGTCGGCCTGGTCATAGTCCGGGGTGGTGGTGTCAGAGGCCTCGGGAATCCAGTAGGCGGTCAGCCCGCCGCTCACGGTGGGGAAGGTGATCTGGGCCGAGCGCATGGGCACCTCGCGGCACAGGCTTTTCACGGCGCTGAAGTTGTTGACCACGCTCAAGACCTCGGCGGCCTGCTCGGCCTTGACCAGATAGCCCCCGGCGCTGGAAAGGCCCTCGCGCAGGTCTTTGGCCTTGACCGGGCTGAGCTGCTTGAGAGCGCCACCAGCCCTGGGGGTAAGCTCCGCGCCGTAACGCGCCTCCTGGCCCATGGCCAGGCGGCGCACCTCGCCCAGATAGCGCGAGAAGCCCAGACCCGCCTCGCGCCCGGGCGCGCCCAGGCTCACCTGGCGGGGATGGGCGGCGCTTAGCGCCCCCATGAGACGGGAGTCGATGAGACCCTTGATGCTGGCCTCGTCCAGGGCCTTGCCGGTGGCTTCCTCCAGCAGGGCGATGATCTCCTTGTCGGTCATGCTGATTTCCTTTCTTGTTACGTGATGTTGTCTAAGCGGGCCGGCCCAGGTGATAGCGCAGGCGGCTTTTGACCAGGCAGTCCAGGGCCAGTCCCATCAACGCGGTGCGGGCCGCCGGCGCGGGGGAAAACACGCGGCCGGGCTGGGGTTGGCCCCCTTGCCGGGGGGAGCTGGGGTGGAGGAGGTCCTTGAGGCGCAAGCCTCCGTCGAGGGTGTCCAGGCTTAAGCCCACCAGGGCCTGGGGGTTGGCGGGCAGGGTCACGCAGGAGATCTCGTAGAGCTCCTGCTTCAAGTAGCGGATGCCGGTGAGGCTACGCCCATTGACCAAGTTGGTCACCACCTCGGCCTCCAGGGGCAGGAAACCCACGCTGAAGGCGCGCAGATAACCGCCCTGGTAGAGCCTGAAGATGGTGTCGGCGAAGGCGTATTCCTCAGCCCGGGCGAACTGGGCCTGGAAGACCAGGCGATTCCCGTCGATCTTGACCTCCAGGGCCTTGGCCACCGGGGGCGCGCCATAGTCGTGGGCCCAGGGGATGACCGGGTTCCTCATGAAGTTGGCCAGGTCCCAACCGGCGGCCTCGATCTGGTCGCCCTGGCGGTCAAGTTGGCCGGTGGAGGCCACCGCCCAGAAGGTGCGGGCCTGCTCGTCCACCTGCCCCACCTGGAAGTCCATGACCTTGTGTACTAACTGCATGTTATTCAACTCCTTGTGGCGTTAGATGCTTTTGAGGGCCTCGATGGCCGGGCCAGTTTCCAACCCCTGGGCCAGGCTTTGGCCCAGGCAGCGGCGCAGGGCCTGGGCCTGGGCCGGGCTGGCGCTGGGCGGCAGCAGGGGCGTGAGCAGATGGGGCTTGCGGGCCAACTCATAGGCCACCTTGCCCCCTGACCAGCCATGGAAGCGGGCCAGCAGGCCGGGGTAGGTCCTGCGCAGCAAGGCCGCCGCCTCCAACGCCAACCCCGGTTGCAGGGCGGCGGTCTGCTCGGTTTGAACGGGGACGGCTGGCGGGGCCAGGGCTTCCGGCGCGGCCTGGGCGCTCATGGGCGCGTCGCCCCAGGCCACGGGTGTGAGCCCCAACCCGGCGCGCACCTCGTTGACCGTGAGCACGCCCTTGTCCAGGCGCTCCATGTCCT
>CAZLSD010000083.1:0-7232 GCA_964561775.1 uncultured Desulfarculus sp.
AAAGGTTCGCCCCCCAGACCCGGCTGCAAAATAGGCCAGGGGTTGCCATCAGAAAAAGCATTGTCCGGCTTACCAGATTGCCCCTCATTTATTAGACATTCATTCTTGCCCAAAAAGCCGGGCGGGCATAAACCCCGCCGCCCCCCTCGCCTTTTTAGGAAGGGGGGTTTGGGGGGAAACCCTTTTTGCGCTGCAAAAAGGGTTTCCCCCCAATCTTCCTCTTACGCCGGATTGGCCAGCGAGCGCAGCAGGTCCAGGGCCTGGGCGCGTTGGGCGTATAGGCGTTTGGGGGGGCGTTGGTTTTTGGTTTCGCAGAGGTAGGCGGTGAGCAGGGGCAGGGCGATGGTGGTGTCGGTGTAGCAGACCACGGTGTGGGGCAGGCCCTCGGGGTCCACCTTGCCCCAGGAGACCGCTTCGGAGGGGGTGGCTCCGGAGAGCCCGCCGGTGTCGGGGCGGGCGTCGGTGATCTGGAGGAAGAAGTCGTGGCCTTTTTCCTCGATGGCCAGCACTTCCTGGAGGTGGGGCTCGGTTTGCAGCATGAAGTTCTTGGGCGAGCCTCCGCCCAGGATGACCACGCCGGTCTGGCCGCCGTTCTGCTTGGCATAAAGCACCAGGGCGGCGGTTTCGTTGACGTCCAGGTTGACGTCCCAGGCGAAGCGGGAGCCCTTGAGGGCCATGGCCGCGGCGTTCATGCCGATGGAGCTGTCGCCGGGGCTGCTGGTGTAGACCGGCACTTCCAGCTCGGCGCAGGCGGCCAAGAGGCTCACGTCGCCCAGGCCCAGCAGGCGCTGGCGTTCGCCCAGGTAGCGGCCGGCCAGGTGATGGAACTCGGCCGAGCCCATGGGGCGGTCGAACTCGGGGGCCTTCATGATCTCGCGGAAGAAGGAATCCGTCTTGAGCAGCACCTGATAGTCCATGACGATGTCATAGATGCGTACCAAGCCCTCCCGGCGCAACTGGCAGTCGTCGGCGTGGGGCGAGGAGCGGTGCAGGCTTAGCCCCAGCGCGAAATGGGCGTCGTGATAGAGGTTGGCCCCGGTGCTGATGATGAAGTCCACGAAGCCCCGGCGCACCAGGGGAACCAGGCAGGAAGGCCCCAGACCGGCCGGGGTCAGCGCCCCGGTCAGGGTGAGCCCCACGGTGACGTTCGGCTCAGCCATGCGGCGGGCCCAGAGCTGGGCTGCCTCGCGCAGACGGGCGGCGTTGTAGGCGCTGAAGTGCTGGTCGATGAGCTGGGCTACGGACAGCCCCTGGGTCAGGGCGGGGGGCGTGATGGCTGCCCCCTTACAGTGGGGATTCATGACGGCTCCTAGGCGATCATAGGAACGGCCCGCTTGCCGGCGGGGCTGGCGGGCTAAAAAGGCAAGCCCGCGGGAGAGGTTTATACCGGGGGGCCGCCTTTCGTCAAGGCCAGGCCCACGGCGCGGTAGAGCAGCCTGGCCACGGTGAAATCCCAGGCGGTTTGATCGGGCAGGGGGGCCAGTTCCACCAGGTCCAGGCCCAGCACCGGGCAGCGCTGGCACACGGCCTTGAGCCAAGCGGTGACCTGGGTCCAGTTAAGTCCCCCCGGTTCGGGCGTGCCGGTGGCGGGCATGACCGAGGGGTCGAAGCCGTCCACGTCCAGGGTCAGGTAGACCGGGCCGCTGAGGCCCTCCAGGGCCATCTCCAGCCAGTCGGGGCGTGAAAGCACCGTGGAGGCCCAGACCGGCTTGAGGCCGGCCTCCTTGACGAAGCGGGCTTCCTCGATGGAGCAGGAGCGCGCGCCCAGGTGGCGCACGGAAAGCCCCAGGTCCATGGCCCGGCGCATGACGCAGGCGTGGGAGAGGGGCTCGTCCTCGTAGGAGTCGCGCAGGTCCAGGTGGGCGTCCAGGCTGAGCACGGTGAAGCTGGGGCCGTGGCGCTTGACCAGGGCGCGCAGGGCGCCCAGGGTCAGGCTGTGCTCGCCGCCCAAGAGCACGGGCAGCCGCCCGCCGGCCAGCTCCCGCTCCACGGCGGCCTCCACGCGGACCAGGATATCGGCCATGGAGCCGCGCACGTTCACGGCCGTGCGGGTCAATATCCCCAGGTCGATGGTCTCCATGTCCAGGGCCTCGTCATATAGCTCCATGTTGGCGCTGGCCAATATGGTGGCGGCCGGACCCAGGGCGGTGCCGTGGCCATAGCTGACCGTGGCCTCCAGGGGCACGGGGATGATGGCGGCGCGGGCCTCTTCCTCCAGGGGTTGGGCCACGTTGCCGAAGGGAATGACGGGGCCGAAGTCCGGCACGGCGCTCCTTTCGCGGGGGGCGGGTTGGCGTCGCTTGCAGTATAGGCCCCCCCGGGGGGCTCTTCAAGCCCGTCTTGGCGGCCTATATGGGGCGGCGCTGGTTTTTTGCCTTGACGTGACGGCAATGAGGCGATAATTAATGCGCCCCATCCAATTTTTATCAACCGCCGGCGCCGCGCGGGATTGGGGAATGCGCGCCGCCGGGCCTGCGGGTGGGAGGCTGGCCATGCTGGTACCCAAGTATATATACCTGACCCGGGGCAAGGGGACCCATCGCGAAAAACTGGCCAGCTTCGAGTTGGCTCTGCGCGACGCGGGCATCGCCGAGTGCAACCTGGTGCACGTCTCCAGCATCTTTCCCCCCCATTGCAAGCTCATAACCCGGCAAAAGGGGCAAAAGCTCCTGAAACCCGGCGAGATAGTCTTCAGCGTCATGGCGCGCAACGAGACCAACGAGCCCAACCGGCTCATCAGCGCCAGCATAGGCCTGGCCATGCCCGGCGACCGCACGGTGCACGGCTATCTCTCCGAGCACAAAGGCTTTGGCATGACCGCCCGCCAGAGCGGGGACTATGCCGAGGACCTGGCCGCCGAGATGCTGGCCACCACCCTGGGCATAGACTTCAACGTGGACCAGAGCTGGGACGAAAAGAAGCAAGTCTTCCTGATGTCGGGTAAAATAGTGCGTACGGACAACATCACCCAGACTGCGGTGGGGCCCAGGGACGGCAACTGGATCTGCGCCGTGGCGGTGGCGGTGATGATCATGTCCTGGCAGGAGGACGAATAACCGGAGCCGCCGGGCGTCCTCTTCCTCATGGATATTTGAAGAGGCGCCCATGACCATCTTCTTCCTTGGCAGGCTTTGCCCGGCGGGAAGGCCCAGGCCGCACCTGGCCTGGGCTCTGCTTTTGGCCGCCCTGCTGGCGGCCGGCGCGGCCCCGCCCCTGGCCGCCCAGGCCGAAGCCCCGCCCCGCCGCCTGGCCCTGTTGGTGGGGCTGGGCAGCTTCGACGACAGCTCCTTCCCCGACTTGGCCTATGCCGGCAACGACGTGGACCGCCTGGGCCAGTGGCTGGCCTCTTCCGAGGGCGGCGGGTTCAAGCCGCAAAACATCCAGGTGCTCAAAGACCGCCAGGCCACCCGGGCCGCCATCCTGGCCCGGGCCGAGGAACTGGTGCGCGCGTCCCGGCCCCAGGACATGGTGCTGCTCTATTTTTCCACCCACGGTTTCTTGACCCCGGACAAGGTGGTGGGCATCGTGGCCTACGACAGCCAGGCCACCAAGGGCAGCGGACCCTTCGGCAGCCCCCTGGTGCGCCGTGACAGCGTGCTGACCCGGGCCGACCTATATGATTTCCTGGAGCGCCTGCCCGCCAAGCGGCGGGCGGTCATCGTGGACGTTTGCCACGGCGGCCAGTTGCTGGGCCAGGAGGGCGACGCCTGGACGCCGGCCAGTCCGGCGGCGGAGCCCCCGGCCAAGACCACCCTCATCCTGGCCTCCTGCCTGGGCTCGGAGCGGGCCTGGGAATCCAAGGAACTCAAAGCCAGCATCTTCACCCACTACCTGCTGGAGGGCCTGAACCAGAGCCGCGGCGACCTGGTGGCGGCCTTCGCCCATGCCCGCGCCCAGACCGAGCGCCAGGCGGTCTGCGAAAAGGACACCTGCCAGACGCCCTATCTCGTGGAGAGCCCGCCCGGCTCCGGGCTGGTGCTCTCCCCGGCCACGGGAGGCTAGCCATGCGCGCCGAAGATCTGCGGGTGTTGGAGCTCATACAGCAGGACCCGGGGACGGGCTTCCCTTTATTGGGCTCGGCCCGTTTCATCATGGTGGGCATGGCGCCCCTGGGGCGCCTGCGTCGTGATTTGCGCGATCTGCTGGGGGATGAGGGCAGCCGCAAGCTGATGATGCGTTTCGGCTATGAGGCCGGGCTGGGTCTGGCCACCATCCTTAGCGAACTCTACGATTGGGAAAGCGACCTGGAGTGGCTCAAGGCCGGTTGTCTGCTGCGCGGCAACGCTGGCTGGGCCCGCGATGAGCCGGGTGAGATGACCCTGGATAAGGCCCAGGGCGTTTTTCGCTTTTCCGGCCGGTGGTTGAACTCCTTCGAGGCCGCCTTGCATCTCAAAAGCCAGGAGGTTGCGCCATCGCCAGTCTGCGACGTGCTTTGCGGCATGGTCAGCGGTTATGCCAGCGCCATGTTGGGGGCCGAGGTGTTGGTGCGCGAGACATCCTGTTTGGCCATGGGGCACGAGTGCTGCAAGTATGAAGCGCGCCCGGTGGCCGAGTGGGGCCTCTCCGCCGAAGAGATGCGCCAGACCTTGTCCATTAGCCCGGTGGCCGAGGAGGTCAACCGCCTCCAGGCCGCCCTGCGCAAGGCCAAGTCGGACCTGGAGCATTCCTCGCGGGAGATTTTGCGCCTGCAAAGCGCCGGCGAGCGCCAACCGGAGGAGCCTGGCCTGATCTTCCGCGGCGCGCCCATGGCCCAACTCCTGGAACTGGCGCGCAAGGTGGCCCCCACCATGACCACCGTGCTGATGAACGGCGAGACCGGCACCGGCAAGGAGGTGCTGGCCCGCTACCTGCACCGGCATTCCGGCCGCCAGCACGAGCCCTATCTGGCCATCAACTGCGCGGCCTTGCCCCCCAACCTGCTGGAATCAGAGTTGTTCGGCCACGTGCGCGGGGCCTTCACCGGGGCCGACCGCGATAAAAAAGGCCTCTTCGTGGAGGCCGGGGCCGGCACCCTGTTTTTAGACGAGGTGGGCGAACTGCCCCTGGAGCTGCAAGCCAAGCTGCTTAGGGCCTTGCAGGAGCGTGAGGTGCGCCCGGTGGGTGGGGTCAAGGACCAGCCCGTACACGCCCGCATCGTGGCCGCCACCAACCGCGACCTGAAGGAAATGGTGGCCCAGGGGCGCTTCCGCGAGGACCTCTATTACCGCCTGGCGGTAATCCCCATGGCCGTGCCCCCCCTGCGCCAACGCCGGGCCGACATCCTGCCCCTGGCCCGCCACTTCCTGGCCCGCTTCCAGCCCCAAAGCCAGGGCTTCGCCCCCGAGGCCGTGCGCATCATGGAGGCCCACGCCTGGCCGGGCAACGTGCGCGAACTGGAGAACGCGGTGGAGTACGCCTCGGTGCTGGCTGGAGTGGAACGCATCACCCCCGCCCACCTGCCCCTGGAGCTGCTCAAGGGCTCCGGCGATCCCCTGGCCTCCCTGGCCGCCGACCTGCCCGGCGAGGAGGAGTTGCTCAAGCGCTACACCCAGATGGTGCTCAAGCACACCGGCGGCAACAAGGCCCAGGCCGCCCGCCTCATGGGCATCGGGGCCAACACCCTCTGGCGCAGGCTGAAAACCCAAGATGGCGGCGAGGCCCAGGCATGAACGGCCAACTTCCCTTCGTGGTGGGCATCACCGGGGCCAGCGGGGCCATCTACGGCGTGGAACTGCTCAGGGCCTTGAAGGACCTGGGCCGGCCAGCCCATCTCATCATCAGCCCGGCCGGCCGCCGCACCATAGAGCTGGAGACCCCATACACCCCGGCCCAAGTGGAGGCCCTGGCCCTGGCCAGCCACCACCCCGAGGACGTGGCCGCGCCCCTGGCCAGCGGCTCCTTTCCCGTGGCGGGCATGGTCATCTGCCCCTGCACCATCAAGACCCTGGCGGCGGTGGCCCACAGCTTCAACGACAACCTGCTCACCCGCGCCGCCGACGTGCAGCTCAAGGAGCGCCGCCCCCTCGTCCTGGTGGTGCGCGAAACCCCCCTGCACCAGGGCCACCTGGAACTGATGCTGCACGCCGCCCGCCTGGGCGCGATCATCCTGCCGCCTCTGCCCGCCTTCTACCACCAGCCCCACACCATAGAGGACCTGGTGCGCCAGAGCGTGGGCAAGGCGCTGGATCAGCTGGGCGTGGAACATCAGCTTTTTAAGAGGTGGGAGGGAACTGGGGGGGAACCCTTTTTTGTGCCCAAAAAGGGTTCCCCCCCAGACCCCTCCTCCTAAAAAAGCGAGGGGTATGGGCGAGGTTTGTCGCAAAAACCCACGCCTTTTTAGCAAGAGGGGTTTGGGGGGAAACCCTTTTTGCGCGTCTACACCGCAAGCAAAGCCATCCTTGGCTTTGCTTGCCTGCCAGCCAGGCAAAAGCGTGGTTTTGCCTGGCTGGGCGGGCCATCCTGGCCCGCTGGGTTTCCCCCCAATCTTCTCAAACTCTTTGTGAGCAAAAAGCATGATCGAGAGCGAGGAGCAGCTCAGAGGCGAGAAGATCGAACCGGGGGCTCGGTTTTGTTTTGCCTGCCATGCGGGGTTGTCCTGTTTCAACACCTGCTGCGCCAACAAGCGCCTGCCGGTGCTGCCCTATGATTTGCTGCGCCTGCGGCGGGGATTGGGGCTCAGCTCGGTGGAGGTGCTGGAGCGCTACATCGAGTTGGAGAGCGACCCGGTCTCGGGCTGGCCGGTGCTGCGCCTGCGCCTGGACGGGCAGGGGCGGTGTCCGTTTGTGCAAAAGCAGGGCTGCGGGGTGTATGCCCACCGGCCGGCGGCCTGCCGCATCTATCCCCTTTCGCGGGCGGTGGCCCCGGCGCGGGATGGGCGTCCAGCGCGCGAGATGTATCTACGTCTGGACACCCCGGGCTGCCTGGGCTGGGCTGAGCCCCGGCAGGTGTCGTTGGCCGAGTGGGTGGGGGATCAGGAACTGCTGCCCTATCACCGGGCCAACGACCAGGTCATGGAGCTGTTTTTGCATCCGGGCCGCAAGGGCAGGATGGAGCTTAACCAGCGCCAGACCCACGGAGTGATACTGGCCCTGTACAACCTGGAGGTGTTCCGTCAGTTGGCCGGGCAGGCGGGTTTCGCGGGGCGCTTTGGGCTGGATGAGGCGCTTTGCGCGGCGGCCATGGGTGATGACGAGGCCTTGCTGCGCCTGGGCCAGGCCTGGCTGGCGCGGCAGCTCTTCGGCGGGTAGACGCTT
>CAZLSD010000083.1:7332-12467 GCA_964561775.1 uncultured Desulfarculus sp.
TGATACGGCACATAGCGCACAATAAGTTCAGGGCCAGGCTTTTCAGCCTGGCCCTGGTTTTCTTTTTAGGGGCCCTGTGCGCCGCCGCCGCCCGCAAAGCCTTGACAGGAAGCGACGACGCACAGGGTTGGGGGGCGAAAGTTACTCGCCAGCCGGAGCTGCCGCCTCGGGGTTGGTGGCTTTCACCAGGGCCAGGAGGCGATCCCAATCGGCGTCCACCCGTTGCTGAATATAAGCGACGTCCTCGGGCTTCAGGTGCCGGAACCGCCGCTGTTGGTTGAGGTATTCCTCAACGGGCTTGGCTTTCTTTATATCACGAGAGAGCACGAATTTGCCATCAATAACTTCGTAGAGGGGAAAAATTCTTGTTTGCACCACCAAGCGAGAGGTTTCCACCGATAGCTCGGGGGCGCAGCGCCAGCCGGTGGGGCAAGGCGCGTAGATGTGCACGTAGGCCGGACCGGGCACGGAGACGGCGCGGCGCACCTTGTTCATCAGGTCCAGGTGGAAGGCCGGGGAGGCGGTGGCCACGTAGGGGATGTTGTGGGCCGCCGCGATCATGGGCATGTTTTTCTTCCAGGTCATCTGACCCTTGGACTTTTTGCCCGGAGGCGAGGTGGTGGTCATGGCCCCGAAGGGGGTGCCAGAACTGCGCTGGATGCCGGTGTTCATGTAGGCTTCGTTATCCAGGCAGATGTAGGTGAAGTCGTGGCCGCGCTCCAGGGCTCCGGAGAGGGCCTGGAAGCCGATGTCCAGGGTGCCGCCGTCGCCGGCGAAGGCCACTATCTTGGAGCCGTCGTCCTTGATGCGGCCTTTGCGGATGAGGGCCTTGCGGCCGGCCTCCACGCCGGAGGCCACGGCGGCGGCGTTCTCGAAGGCCACGTGGATCCAGGGGGACTCCCAGGCGGTCTGGGGGTAGGGGCTGGTGATGATCTCCATGCAGCCCGTGGCGCTGACGGCGATGAGGCTCTTGCCCACGGCCTTGGCGGCCAGGCGCAGGGCCAGGACCTCGCCGCAGCCTTGGCAGCCGCGGTGTCCCCGGCTGATGGGCTCGTCCATGGGGATATTCTTGGGCGTGATCTTTTCCACGCCCTTGATGGCTTCGGCTGCCAGGCTCATTCCTTCACCCCCACCATCCGGCTGCGCATGGGAGCGCCAGCCTTGTAGTCGGCGCAGGCCTGCGCCAGCATGTCCTTGAAGTTTTGGCGGGTCACGTCGCGTCCGCCCAGGCCGGCCACGAAGCCGGAGACGTAGGTGTTGACCTTCTCGCTGAAGAGCAGGCTTTTCAGCTCGGAGGCCACCGGGGTGTCGGTGCCGCCGGGGGAGAGCGCGCGGTCAATGACCACCAGGTTCTTGGCTCCGGCGATGGCTTTCAAGAACTCCTGGCAGGGGAAGGGCCTCCACAGGCGGATGCGGACCTGGCCGACCTTTTCGCCGGCGGCGCGCATCTCGTCGATGGCGGTCATGCAGGTTTCGCCCAGGCTGCCCATGGTGACGAAGAGGGTCTCGGCGCCCTCGGTCTGGTAGGTCTCGATGGGTTTGTAGACGCGGCCGAACTGCTTGGCGAAGCTCTCCCAGTGCTCCAGGACCACGGGGTAGGAGTTCTCCAGGGCCACCTGGGTGGCTTTTTTGGCCTCGGTATAGACCTCGGGCACGCCCACGCCGCCCATGCTGATGGGGTTGGCGATGTCCAGGCGTTGCAGGGGCACGAAGGGGGGCAGATAGGCGTCCACCTCGGCCTGGTCTGGCATCATGATGGGCTCGATGACGTGGGTCAAGATGAAGCCGTCCATGTTGACGATCATGGGCAGGGTCACCCGGTGGTCCTCGGCCACCTTGAAGGCGTGGAGCATCAGGTCCAGGACTTCCTGGCCGTTCTCGGCGAAGGTCTGCACCCAGCCTATGTCGCGCTCGGCCATGATGTCGGAGTGGTCGTTCCAGATGCTAAGGGGACCGGAGAGCGAGCGGTTGGCCACGGCCATGACGATGGGAAAGCGCATGGCCGCGGCGATGAAGAGAATCTCGTGCATCAGGGCCAGGCCCTGGGCGCTGCTGCTGGTGAAGGTGCGGGCGCCGGCGGCCGAGGAGCCCAGGCAAGCGCTCATGGCGCTGTGCTCGCTCTCCACGGGCACGAACTCGGCGTCCAGGTGGCCGTCGGCCACCAGCTCTGCCAGGTGCTCCACGATGTGCGTCTGCGGCGTGATGGGATAGGCCGCTATCACGTCCACGTTGGCCAGTTTCACCGCCTCGGAGCAGGCCAGCGATACCTCAAGCCCCACACGCTGGGCCATACTTGTCCTCCTCCTTCTCGTCCTGCCAGGAAATCGCGTCCTTGGGACACTCGTGGATGCAGATGCCGCATCCCTTGCAATAGAAGCTGTCCCAGTTGTAATAGCCTTCGGCCTGCTGGTCCGGGGCATAGCACATGTCCGGACACAGGATGTAGCACATGCCGCACTTGATGCACTTTTCCCGGTCGGTGACCGGGCGGCGGCGGCTGCGCCAGTCGCCGGTGTTGAAGCGGCGAGCCGTGCCCGCCTCGGTCATGGCGCAGCCCAGGGCCAGGCTCTGCCAAGACTGCAATCCCTCGTCTGCCATGGCTTACTCCTCGATTAGCGTCTCGCTGTGAGCGCGCGTCAGGGCTTTTAAGTTCTTGCCCGCGTTCTTGCCGAAACGGGCGTCCAGGGGGCCTTGCAGTGATTGCAAATCCACCAGGCCCGCCGCCTTTAGCAGAGAGCCCAGCATGGTGGTGTTGGTGATGGCCACCCCCAGCTCAGCCTCGGCGATCTTGGTGGCGTCCACCACGCCCGTGCGCCCGGCGAAGCCGCACTCGGCGCGCACCGCCGCGATGGGTTTGGAGGTGTTGACCACCAGGGTGCCCTCGGGTTTGAGGCCAGCCTTGACATTGCCGCTGGAAAGCAGGGCCGGGTCCAGCACCACCACCACGTCGGGGGCGTAGATTTTCTCGCGCAGGCGGATGGGTTTGTCACTTATGCGCAAAAAAGCCTGTAGGGGCGCGCCGCGGCGCTCGGGGCCAAAGGAAGGGAAGGCTTGGGCGTACTTACCCTCCGCGATGGCCGCCATCGCCATCAACTCCGCGGAGGTAACCGCTCCCTGCCCCCCTCGTCCATGAAATCTCACCTCGATCATGAGCAGCTCCTTTTTAGGGATAAGGGGCGTAATGGCCGGTAAAGAGTTGAGAATTATATTGGCCAGCCCATGGGCTGTCAACTGGGAGCGGGAGGCGCTGTATACAATTTTCAGGCGGCGAGAAAGGCCGGCGTCCAGTCTTGACAATGATCCACGCTCTGACCCAGTATGCCGGAGGAAAGGCGAGGCTGGCAATGACTGGTATTCCCATCTGGCATAAAAAAGGCTCACCCGCCCAGGTTCCTGGTTTCCGGGTGGGGCACGCCCAGGCTCCCCAGGGACACAGCGGGGCCTCGGTGGTGCTCTGCCCGCCGGGGACCGTGGGCGGCATGTGCGTGGGCGGGGCCGCCGCCGGCACCCGCCAGACCGACGCCCTGCAACCCGGCCACCTGGTGCGCGAGGCGCACGCGGTGCTGCTCTGTGGCGGCTCGGCCTTTGGTCTGCAAGCGGCGGGCGGGGCGGTGCAGTGGCTGGAGGAGCGCGGCGTTGGAATTAAGGCCGGCGACTTCAAGATACCCATCGTGCCCACGGCGGTCATCTATGACCTGCCCTTGAACCAGGGCCTGCCCCACCCCGGCCCCGAGCTGGGCTGGGCCGCCTGCCAAGCCGCCACGGACGGCCCCATGGAGCGGGGCAACGTGGGCGCGGGGAGCGGGGCCACCATCGGCAAGCTGTTCGGCCTGCCCCAGGCCTGCAAGGGCGGCCTGGGCGGGGCCAGCATGCGGGTGGGCGATCTATGCCTGGGCGCCCTGGCCGTGGTCAACTGCTTTGGCGACGTGCTGGACGAGCAGGGGCGCATCATGGCCGGAGCCCGCCGCCAGCCGGCCAGCCGCGAATTCCTGGACACCGCCGCCTGGTTCATGAGCGGACAAGAGCGCCAGGCCTTCCAGGCCGTGAGCAACACCACCCTGGTGGCGCTGGCCGTGAACGCCCGCCTGGACAAGACCCAGGCCTGCCAGCTGGCCGCGCGCGCCCATCACGGCCTGGCCCGGACCATCGACCCGGTGCACACCAGCTTCGACGGCGACCTGGTCATCACCCTGGCCAGCGGTCAGGTGGAGGCCGACCTCAACGGCTTGTCCATCATGGCCGCCCGCCTGACCAGCCTGGCCGTGTGGGACGCCGTGCGCGCCGCCGCCTCCCTGCCCGATCTGCCGGCGGCCCGCGATCTAAAGCCCCAGCCGCGCCAGCCCTGGGGAGAATTCGCATGAGCGGTTTCCTCCGTCCGGGCCAAGGCGCGCTGCTTGGGGCCTTGCTGCTGCTCTTCCTGGCTTGCAGCCCGCCCGCCCACGCCTGGTGGCCGGATTTCCAGGAATGGGGCATGGGCTTTCATGCCCAGCGCTCCATCGATGTCAAAGGCGGCAACCTGGGGGCCTTGGGGCTGAACCTGCAAACCAGCGCCCCGCTATACGCCAACGGCGGCTGGCGGCTGGACCTGCGCCTGGAAGCGGACGTGGGCGGCTTCTGGAACTATGCCCAGGGCACGGAACTGGCCCTGGTGGCGGGACTGCGCCAGTACTTCCCCCCTTTCCTTCACCATGATCTGGCTCCCTTCCTGGAAGCCGGCATCGGGCCTTCCTGGGAAGATCTGCACATCCCCGAGATAGGCTCCCGCCTTAACTTCCTTTCCTACGGCGGGCTGGGCCTGCGCTATGGCCTGGGAGGCAAGACCAGCCTGGAACTGGGCTACCGCCTGCGCCACATCAGCAACGGCGGCCTGGACGAACAAAACCACGGCGTGACCAGCCACAGCTTCCACCTGGACCTGGCTTGGCGCTTCTGAGCCCCCAGGCCGGGCGGCTGCCCGTGGCCGCGGTGGTGCTGGCCGCCGGGCGGGGCCAACGCTTCGGCTCCGCCAAGCAGCTCGTTCCCCTGGCCGGGCGGCCTCTGCTGACCTGGGCCGTGGGCGCGGCCCTGGCCTCTCCCCTGGCCCGGGTGCTGGTGGTGACCGGCCAGGAAGGCGATGCCGTGGCCCAGGCCCTGCC
>CAZLSD010000084.1:0-1828 GCA_964561775.1 uncultured Desulfarculus sp.
CGGGCCACGTCCGGGGGGTGGCCTCCCACCAGCAGGAAATCGATCTGGGGCAGGGCCTGGGCGGCGGCCATGATCTCCTCTATGCCCCGGCCGGCGTAGAGGTGCCCGGCATAGACCGCCAGGGTGCGCTCGGGGTTCAGCCCCAGGCGGGCGCGGGCCTCCTGGGGGGTAAGGGGATCGGCGAAGGCGTCGGCGTCGAAGCCGTCCGGGGCCACCAGGATTTTCTCCGGCGGCACTCCGTGCTGGCGGTATATGCTGGCCAATTCTTCGCTGATGGTGACCAAGCCCAGGAAGCGCGGGTGGGCAACTTGGCTGAAGAGGGCCTTCTTCTCCCGGGTTTGGTCAGGGCGGCTGTGTGTCTCCACCAGGAGGGGCAGATTGTGGGCCAGCACCGGGCCGGGAGCCCAAAAGGTGCGGGTGTAGACCAGTTCCACGCCTCGGTGGGCGCAGTGGGCGGCGGCGGCCCTGAAGAACCACTCAGCGGGCAGGGGCAGCTTGAAGCGCTTCTGTTGGGGTCGCAGGGGATAGCTCTTGATGGCGAAGGAGTGCTTGAGGCCATAGACCTGGGCCAGTTGGGCCGGGTCCAGACGCAGATGATCGCGCAGGTTGAGTTCCGCCACCAACTCGAAATCGGGACAGGCCTTGGCCCAGGCCTGCACGTTCTTCATGACCTGTATGGCGTGTGCGTTCCTGTTGTCCAGGTCCATTTCGGCTATGTAGACAACGCGCATGCCCGGGCGTCCTAGTTGCGCTTCCAGCGGGTGCCGGCCGGGGTGTCCACCAGCTCCACGCCCAGGTCGGAGAGCTTGCCTCTTATCATGTCGGCCAGGTCGAAATGGCCTTCGCGGCGGGCCTGGTCGCGTTGGGCGATGAGCCCCTCGATCTGGGGGTCGGCGGGCAGGCGGGTGAAGTCCATCACCCCCAGCACGCTGTCCACCTTGGCCATGAACTCCAGGACCAGCTCCACCTGACGGCGGTCAAGCTGCCCCTTGCCGATGAGCCGGTTGACCTTCTTGATGAAGGCGAAGATGTGGCCCATGGCCTGGGGCAGGTTCAGGTCGTTGTCCATGGACTCCTGATAGCCGCTCCTGGCCTCGTAGATGTCCTGGTCTATCTCGCTGGCCGACTGGCAGGGGGCCAAAAAGAGCAGGCGTTGGACGAACTCGTTTAGGCGCAGCACGTTCTTGGCCGCGGCGGCCAGTTGCTCGGGCGAGCAGGTGAGCACGCGGCGGTAGTGCTGGGAGAGCAGCCAATAGCGCAGCACGGCCGGGTCGTGGCCCTGGGCCAGCAAATCGCGTAGGGTGAGATCGTTGCCGTGGGTGCGGCTGACCTTCTTGCCCTCGGCCATGACCACCTCGCTGTGCAGCCACATCTTGGCCAGGGGCTGGCCGGTCAGGCCCTCGGCCACGGCGATCTCGTTGTCGCCGTGAGGGAAGATGAGGTCGGACGAGGCCAGGTGCAGGTCAAAGGGCTGGCCCAGATGGCGGGTGGCCATGGTGGCGCACTCCACGTGCCAGCCGGGGCGCACGTTGCCCCAGGGGGTGGCCCAGTAGATGCCGGTCTTGAGTTCGGCCAGGGAGGCCCTTTTAAAGAGGGTGAAGTCGCGGGGGTTCTCCTTCTCGTAATAGTCGTAGTCCACGGTCTTGCCGCACTGGATGGCGTTAAGGTCCACGCCGGAGAGCTTGCCGTACTCGGGGAAGCGGCTGATGTTGAAATAGACCGAGCGCAGCTTCTCATAGGCCAGCCCCTTGTCCAGTAGCCGCCGGGCCTCCTCGATCATGTCGCCCACGTGCTCGCTGGCCTTGGGGTAGTGATGGGCGGGCAGGAC
>CAZLSD010000084.1:1928-12306 GCA_964561775.1 uncultured Desulfarculus sp.
TGGGCCTGGTCCAGGGCCACCTTCATGGCCGCGCCGGCGCTCATGCCCACGAAGATGCCCTCCTCGCGGGCCAGGCGGCGGGCCATCTCATAGGCGCTGTCGTCGTCGACGTTGACGATCTCGGCCACCTCGTGGGGGTTGTAGATGCCCGGGGCGTAGGACTCCTTCATGTTCTTGAGTCCCTGGATCTTGTGCCCCTGATAGGGCTCCACGCCCACGACCTTGATTTTGGGGTCCAGTTCACGCAGACGGCGGGTCAGCCCCATCAGGGTGCCGGTGGTGCCCATGGTGGAGACCACCGCCTTGACCTTGCCCTCCAGGGCCTCGAAAATCTCGTCGGCGGTGCTGTGCTCAACATGGGCGCGCCAGTTGTTCTCGTTGTTGAACTGGTCCACCAGGAAGTATTTGTCCGGCTCCTCGCGGGCCAGGCGGTAGACCTCCTCGATGGCCCCGTCGGTGCCCAGGTGGGCGGGGGTGACCAGTATCTCGGCTCCGTAGGCGCGCAATATCTTGCGCCGCTCGGCGCTGGCCGATTCGCTCATGGCGAAAAGCATGCGGTAGCCCTTGACCGCGCATACCATGGCCAGGCCGATGCCGGTGTTGCCGCTGGTGGCCTCCAGCACGATCTTGCCCGGGGTCAGCTCACCGCTCTTTTCGGCCTGCTCGATCATGAAAAGGGCGGGGCGGTCCTTGATGGAGCCGCCGGGGTTCATGAACTCCAGCTTGGCCCAGACCTCCACCTTGGGGTTCTTGTTGAGCCGGCCGATCTTGACCAGGGGGGTGTCCCCCACCAGGTCCAGGATGCTGTCTACCCTGCGTGGAGCCATGACCAATCACCTCGTGGCGGGAAAGCCTAAAGAATAGCGAAGGGTGAAGGGCGTGTAAATAGCGCGGCGAGGCCGGAGGAGGCGGCGGCTGGGCCTCAGCGGGGCTGGCGCTGGCGGCGGCGCTTGTTCTCGTACATCTGCACGTCGGCGCCGTAGATCAACTCGTCCAGGGAGCGGGGCTCGGCCGGGTCGTACTGGGCGGCGCCGGTGCTCAAGGAAAGGGAGAAGAGCAGGTTCTCCTTGAGGCGGTGGGCGCGCAGGTTGTCCTCCAGGCGGGTCAGCAGGGCCTCCTCGATCTCCTCGTCGGGCTCCATGATCAGGGCCACGAATTCATCGCCGCCCACCCGGGCCAGGATGTCGGACTCGCGGAAGGTGGCGCGCAGCACCTGGGCGGTGGCCAGGATGGCCCGGTCCCCCTCGCGGTGGCCCAGGCCGTCGTTGATCAGCTTCAACTCGTCCAAGTCCATGAAGAAAAGCCGCAGGGCGCGCCCCATGCGGTGGGCGGTCTTGATGAGCTGCTCGCCCAGGGTCATGAAGCCGCGGCGGTTGTAGAGGCCGGTCAGTTCGTCCACCAGGGAAAGGGCGCGTAGTTCCTCGCGCAGGTTGGCCAGTTCGGTGATGTCGCGCAGGGAGGCCAAGAGGGCGGGCTGCCCCTGCCACTTGGTGGGGACCACCCGCATCTGCACCACCACCTTCTCGTCCGGCGGGCGGGTCAGGTGCAGTTCGGGCAGTTCACCGGCGCTGATGGCGAAGTCGAAGGCGCTGCCCACCAACTGGTGGGCGCGCCGGCCCAAAAGCTGCTCGGCGGCCGGGTTGACGAAGCATATCTTGCCGCCCTGATCCACCACGATCATGCCGTCGGCGTTGCTGACGAAGAGGCTGCGCAGGTTGGCCTCCACCGATTGCAGGGTCTGTTGCATGACCTTGCGCTCGGTGATGTCCTGGCCCACCGACTGGTACTCCAGCAGGTGGCCCTGGCGGTCGAAAAAGGCCCGGTTGGTCCATTGCTGCCAGCGCTGGTCGCCGTTGGGCGAGGCGTAGCGCTTTTCGATGCGGGCCAGGGGGGATTCGGGACTGAGGGACTCCAGGTGGGCCATCATCCTTTGGCGGGCGGCGGCGGGCATGCGGGCCAACAGGTTCTGGCCGGGGATGTCGGCGCGGGCCCAGGGGAAATAGTTGCGGAAGGCCTCGTTGGCGTAGGTCAGCTCGCCCTCGGGGGAAAAGCGGCAGATGAGCTCGGTCTGGCTCTCCACGATGGAGCGGTAGCGCTCCTCGCCCTGGCGCAGGGCCTCGCTCATGCGCTGGCGGGTCTGGGCCCGGCGCAGGGAGCGCAGCAGTTCGGCCCCGCTGGGGCCTTCGCGCTCCAGGGCGTCCTGGGCTCCCAGTTCCAGGGCCTGGTCGGCCAGGGGCTCCTGGGCCCGGCCCAGGATGGCCACCAGGGCCAAGGCGGGGAACTCCTGACGGGCCTGGGCCAGCCCCACCAGGCCGGCCTCGCCCAAACCGGAGAGGTCCCACAGGATCAACTGGGCCTCGCCGCGCAGGATCAGCGGCCGGGCCTGGAAGAAGCTGGCCGCGCTGGACAGACGCCAGCCCTCGGCCGGGGGTTCCGCCAGGATCCCCTCCAGCCAGGCCTGGGTGGCCGAGCCCCCTCCCACCAACAACAGCCTCATGCCCGCCAGGCCTCCTTGAAGGGTAGGTTAGCGCCGCGCTTCGCCTGCATACAGGGTGCCCCAGGCCGGGCGCGGCGGCAAGCGCGAAATCGCGCCGCCTAAGGGCCGTGGCCTAATCCAGGTCCTCCAGGGCCTCGGCGGCGTCGCCCAGTTGCTCCAGGCGCTGGCGCAGGGCGGGGAAGCGATCAGCCAGGCGCTGGCGCACCACGTCGGGCACCAGCCCGTTGATGTTGCCGCCCAGGCTGGCCGCCTCCTTGACGATGGTGGAGCTGACGTAGAGCCACTTGTAGTCGGTCATCAAAAAGACGCTCTGCACCCGCCGGTTGAGCTTGCGGTTGATGAGCGCCAGTTGGAACTCGTAGTCGAAGTCGCTAAGCGCGCGCAGGCCGCGCACGATGACCTTGGCCCCCTGGGCCTCCACGTAGT
This sequence comes from uncultured Desulfarculus sp., assembly GCA_964561775.1. GTDB lineage: Bacteria > Desulfobacterota > Desulfarculia > Desulfarculales > Desulfarculaceae > JACRDC01. The sequence continues at coordinate 4,852 of CAZLSD010000084.1, forward strand.
CCACGAGCAGGCCTTGGAAGGTGTCCACCCGCACGCCGGTCATGTCCGAGACCGCCTCGCGGATCATGTCCAGGCGCTCGGGGATGGAAAACAGGCTTTTCTTTTCCGAGTTGCGGGCCACGGCCACGATGACCTGATCGAAGGTCTCCAGCGCCCGGCGCAGGATGGAGAGATGGCCGTTGGTGATGGGATCAAAGGAGCCGGGGTAGACGGCGATCTTCATGTGGCCTGCCTTTCCGGCGCGCTGGCCGGGCTAAAGAAGCTCAAGCGGCTCTGGCCGTAGGACCGCTCGGAAACAAGCCGCCAGCCGGGGGGAGGCGGCGGGCTCTCGCCGGGGGCGTGCTCGATGGCCAACAGCCCCTGGGGGGCCAAGAGCCCCTGGCGGGCCACCAGTTCCATCACCGCCGCCGCCAGGCCCCGTCCATAGGGCGGGTCGGCCAGGATCAGGTCAAAGGGCGCGGCGGCGGCGATGGCCGCCTGGGGGCGCGCCGCGTCGGCAATGAGCGCCCGCGCCTGCCCGCTCAGGCCCAGGGCCTCGATGTTGGCCTTGAGCGCCTTCATGGCGGCCGGGGCCTGGTCCACGAACAGGCACCTGGCCGCGCCCCGGCTTAGAGCCTCCAGGCCCAGGGCCCCGCTGCCGGCGAAGATATCCAGCACGCGGGCACCTTGGATATCCGGGCCGATTATGTTGAACAGGGCCTGGCGCAGCTTGGCCGCGCTGGGCCGGGTGGCCAGGCCGGCCGGGGCGCGCAGGACGCGCCCTTTAAGCCGGCCGCCGCTGACGCGCAGCAAGGCGCGGGGGGCCTACAGGTAGTCCCGCCGCAGGATTTCCGCGATCTGCACGGCGTTGGTGGCCGCGCCCTTGCGAATGTTGTCGGCGCTGATCCAGATGTCCAGGCCGCGCTCCTGGCTGATGTCCTCGCGGATGCGCCCCACCAGGGTGAGATCCTGGCCGGCCGCGTCCAGGGGCATGGGATAGAGCTTGGCTCCGGGATCGTCCACGATCTTGACCCCGGGGGCCTGGGCCAGGGCTTCCCGCGCCTGGGCCGCGGTGATCTTCTTGCGGGTGGTGATGTTGATGGCCTCGGAGTGGCCGTAGATCACCGGCACGCGCACGCAGGTGGCCGTCACCTGGATGTCCTGGTCGCCCATGATCTTCTGGGTCTCCAGCACCATCTTCATCTCTTCCTTGGTATAGCCGTTCTCCCAGAACACGTCGATGTGGGGGATCAGGTTCAGGGCGATGCGGTGGGGATAGACCTTGTTCTCCAGGGGCCGCCCCTCGTGCAGGGCCTTCAACTGTTCGGTCAGCTCCACGATGGCCTTCTGCCCGGTGCCGCTGACCGCCTGGTAGGTGGAAACCACCACCCGCTCGATGCCGGCCAGGTCATAGAGGGGCTTTAAAGCCACCACCATCTGAATGGTGGAACAGTTGGGATTGGCGATGATGCCCTTGTTCTTATATTGGGCGATGGCGGAAGGGTTAACCTCCGGCACCACCAGGGGCACCAAGGGGTCCATGCGCCAGGCCGCCGAGTTGTCCACCACCACCGCGCCCGAGGCCGCAGCCACCGGGGCCCATTGCTGGCTGGTGCCGCCGCCGGCGCTGAACAGCGCCACGTCGATGCCCTGGAAGCTGTTCTCGTCCAGCACCTGGATCGGAAGCATCTGGCCCTTGTAGGGCAGGCTTTTGCCCCGCGAACGCTCGCTGGCGATAAGCCTCAGCTCGCTCATGGGAAAATCGCGCTCGGCCAGACACTGTATCATCTGGTTGCCCACCGCGCCGGTGGCGCCACAAACGGCTACCCGCAACTCCTTGGCCATCTTGCACACCGCCTTGCTTGGGATCATGTCTAGGGGGCCGGCAGACAGAAGAGGCCCCATCAGGCCTTTATTTAGCGGCCAGACGGGCGGAATGCAAATTTTTTTGGGGAGGGAAAAACGGCGCGCCCCGCTCCCGCCCAGGATGTGAGGGGGAGCGGGGGAGGGCGGCGGATCACTTCCTTGGTTGCAGCAGGTCCAGGGCGCGGATCAAGAGGGCCATGTCGGGGCGGGTGTTGATGTCGTGCACGTCCAGGTAGCGGATGACGCCCTTCTTGTCCACCACCGCCAGGGCGCGCTCGGCCAGGCCGTCGCCGCGCAGCACGCCGTATTTCTTGGCCACCGCGCCGTGGGGCCAGAAATCGCTGAGCACGGGGAACCAGACCCCGCCCATGCTCTGGGTCCAGGCGTTCAGGGAGGGCAGGTTGTCCACCGACACGCCCAACACCACGGCCTCGCGCTGCTCGAACACCTCCCGGGCCAGGTTGTAGCCCGGCCACTGGTCGGAGCAGACCGCGGTCCAGGCCGCGGGCACGAAGCTTATGACCACGTTTTTCTGGCCGCGGTAATCGCTCAGGCTCACCACGCCTCCGCCCAGGCGGGGCAGCTGGAAGTCGGGGGCGCGTTGCCCCACCTTGACCTTGATCCTGCTGTCGATGGGCTTTTGCGGCCCCAGGTCGTAAAGCTCGTCCTTGAAGAGGGTGGCTGCGGCCGGGCCGGCCCAGAGGGCGGCCAGCAGCAGGGCCAGTCCCCAGACCCAGGGCGGTTTGTTGTGGAGCGCTCGCTTCAGCATCATTGCAACTCAGCCTTTTCCAGAAGGGTTTTCAGGAATTCCCCGGGCTCGCCCAGGCTGCCCAGCCTGGCGTAGACCACCCGCGGGCCCTCGGGGCGCAGGCTGACCAGGATATAAAACGGGGTGCGCGGCTCGCCCAGGGCCTTGTGGGCCTGGTAGTCGCCGTCGGCCAGCAGGGGGAAGGGGGTCTTGAACTTGTCGCGGTACACCCCCACCTCGGTCTCCGAGTTGCCCGCGCCCAGGCCCATGATCTTGAGCCGCTCGCCCAGGCCCCGGGCCTGGATCATCTGGAACATCTCGTTCATGCGCGGGGCGTCCACCTGGCAGATGGGGCAGTACATGCTGAACACCTCCAGCAGCACGGCCTGGGCCTTGACCTGCCCCAGCTTGAAGGCGGCCTGGCCGGGCTCCAGCCCCAGATAGCGGGCCTCGGCGGCCGGCTGCGGCCGGTTGAACTGCGCCATGGGAAAGCTCTGCCCCGCCTGGGGCTGGCCAGCCCCGGCCAGGGCCGGGGCGCTGAAAAGCCCCAGCAGCAGGAGCAGCCCCAAGGGGTATTTGTGCGATTTTGGCATATTTTACTCCCAAAAGGAGGCCTAAATGCGTTTAAACTGCCTGGCACAGCCTGTTTTCAGACCTTATTTTTAAAAATGGGACCTGTTTTAGCGCGCGTCAAGGGCAAACCGGCCAACAACAGCTTGACAGAACCCGGCTGGGCCGCCTATGCTTTTTTTAACAGGAGTGATTACCTTGCGCATACGCACCAAGGTCTGGGTGGAGCAGAACAGCAGGGTGCTCTTCGGCCATGGACGCCTGGAGCTGTTGGAAGCCATCATTCAGACCGGCTCCCTGGCCGGCGCCGCCAAGAAGCTGGATATGAGCTATCGCGCGGCCTGGGGCCGGCTCAAGGCCTCGGAAACCAGGCTGGGCTTTCCCCTGGTGGAGCACGCTGGCCAGGGCCGCCGTCAGGCCAACCTGACCCCCCAGGCCCTGGAGCTTCTGCGCCAGTTCCACGCCCTGGAGACCTCCACCCTGGACTATCTGCGCCAGGCGGGCGAGGAGTTGGTCAGCTTCATTCAACGGCAAGCCGCCCAAAGCCCCGCCGCCAATCCCAACCCCGACACCCCGGAGTAACATCATGCCCAGCGTGCTTTGCCTGGCTGGCCCCGCCAGCCCAGAGAAGACCTTGTTTCTTGACGCCCTGGCCGCCGAGTTGGTCCGCCGGGGCCTGCGGCTGGGAGTGATCAACCCCGCGCCCGCCTCGCCGCCGCCGGCCCCCTATGAAGTGGCGCTGGAGATGGCCCCCGATGGTTATCGCCTGCGCGCTCAAGGCGGCTGCCAGCCCAGCCTGGACCAGGCCGTGGCCCGCCACGGCGCGGAGTTGGACCTGCTCTTAAGCCAGGTTCATGACCAGGAAAAGGCGCTCAAGGTGGAGTTCTGTCCCCCGGGGGCCGAACCGGTCCTGCTCAAGGACCCTGGCCTGCGCGCCCTGGTCTGCGCCCAGCCCCGCGAGGGCAAGCCGCCCTGCTTCTCTCCCCAGGAGGCCGCCAAACTGGCCGACTATCTGGTGAGCGAGGTGCTGCCCCAGCCCCGCCGCCCCACGGCCCGCGTGCTGGTGGATGGCCGCCGCCTGCCCACCAAGGAGTTCGTGCAGGATATCGTGGCCGCCACCATCCGCGCCCTTATCGGCTCGCTCAAGGGCGGCGACAAGGCGGAAAAGCTGGAGATACATCTATAAAGGGCAGGCAAGGGGCCGGAACAAGACGGGCGGAGGTCGAGGCGCTCGACCCCCGCCTGTTGTAGGTAAGGTGAGGTTATCTAGGGACGCAGCGGCTTAAGAGCCCCGGCGCGGCTCCAGCAGGGGCAGACGCCGGCGGAAGTGGTGGGTCTGCTCCTGGACCTGCTCGATGAACTCGCGGGTCTCCTCGATATCGGGCACCTCGCGGCCAGCCTGGTGCACCCGGGTGGGTCCGGCGTTGTAGGCGGCCAGGGCCAGGGTCATGTCGTCGGAGAAGGTGCGCTTGAGTTCGGCCAGGTAGCGGATGCCGGCCTCCAGGTTGGTCTCGGCGTCGGGCGTTTCGCTAAGCCCCAGATGGCGCAGGGTGTGGCGGTTGAGCTGCATCAGCCCCTTGGCTCCCCGCCCGCTGGTGGCCTGGGGGTCGAAGGCGCTCTCCACCTGCACCACGGCCATGATGAGCGCGGGGTCCAGGCCGGCTTCCCGGCTCAAGCGGCGCACCATGGGCCAGACCTGGCGTTGACGGGTGAGCAGGGGGTCTTCCCAGGAGGCGTGGGCGCGAGCCTGGACTTGGGGCTGGTCCGTGGGCAGGTTGGGCAGGTCCAGGGGCGCCAGGTAGCTGGGCTCCAGGGGGGCCTCGGCCCGGGGATGCCAGAACCAGTTGAGTGCGATTAACCCCAGCAAGCCGGACAAGCCGGCCAGAAGAACCAGGAAACGTACCCGGCGAGCGTGGGGTGTGGCCATGTGGTCATACCTCATGGTCATGGACTATGTAGGCCGGTTACGGCTATGTCAAGGCGAGATTGTTCGCAAATGCGCGAGCCGCCAGGTTCCAGCCTTTCATCCCGGGCGCTTAGGGCCTGCAAAAAAAAGTTTGACTTGCCGGTCAGACAAGCGCAATATCCCAATGGGGATTTTTGCACGATATAATTAATAATCGCAAGGGGTTGGCGTGAAAAAGCCCGAGGAGGCCCTTGACGCCCTGGCCTGGCTGCGCCAGCGTCTAGGGCAGGGGATCAGCATTGAGGCGGCCCTGACCCTGGGTACGGGCCTTGGTGATTTGGCCAACGAAATAGAAGAGATAGACTCCATACCCTACGAGGATATCCCGGGCTTCCCCCTCTCCACCGTGCAAAGTCACCAGGGCCGCTTGGTCATAGGCCGCCTGCAAGGAGTGACCGTGGCCGCCCTGGCCGGGCGTTTTCACCTCTACGAGGGGTACACGCCCCAGGAAGTGACCTTTCCGGTGCGGGTGCTGGCCCTTTTGGGGGCGCAGGTCTTCATCTTCTGCAACGCGGCCGGCGGCCTGGACCTGGGCATGAGCCCGGGGCGGGTCATGCTCATCAAGGACCACATCAACTTCACCGGGCACAACCCCCTGCGCGGGGTCAACGTGGATGAATGGGGCGAGCGTTTCCCCGACATGGGGCGGGCCTATGACGCGGACCTGCGCGCCCTGGCCCGCCAGGCGGCCGCTTCGCAGGGCATCACCTTATATGAAGGGGTCTACGTGGGGGTGATGGGGCCTTCCCTGGAGACCCCGGCCGAGACACGCATGCTGCGCGCCCTGGGGGCCGACGCCGTGGGCATGTCCACCGTGCTGGAGGTGATCGCCGCCCGCCACATGAACCGGCGGGCGCTGGCTTTTTCGGCCATCGCCAACGTCAACGACCCCGACGACATGGCGCCCATACCCATCGAGCTGGTCATCGAGAACGCGGGCAGGGCCGGCGATGACCTGGGCCGGCTCATAAAGGGCGTGCTGGCGGGGCTGGCCCGGCCGGGGCAGGCCTAGCGGGGGGACTGGCGCCAGGGCGTCAGTTCGCAGCGGCAGCCCAGGTGCATGACCAAGGCCGCCAGTTCGGCGAAATCCTGGCGGGCGAAGACCCTTCCCTCCAGTTGGCGGCACTCATCGCAGACAAGCTTGTCCTGGCGGGTTTCCCAGCGCAGGCCGGGCAGGTCGCTGCGCTGGGCGTCGTGGATGACCCGCCGCCACAGGGCCCGTTTCTCCACCTCGAACTGGCGGGCCTGGTCCTTGCTCATGGCCCCCTGGTAGGGCAGGTGGGAGAACCATTGGGGGTCCTGGTCAATCAGGCCCTGGATCTCCCGCTCGGCCTCCCGGAAAAAGTCGGCCATGACCCGCGGCGGGGCGGCCGCGCCCTGGCCCGGAGGGGAGGGGGAAGCGCCGTCTTGCCTCTTGCGGCCAAAGGGCCAAATCATGGGCTGGCTCCTCGCGGTTTGTGCGCTCCTATTGGGGCTCCATCACCAGGGCGGGCGGGTGCCGGCGCAGGAATTCGTCCACGCTCAAGCTCCCCGCCGCCAGCTTGCGCAGGCTCTCGGCGGGGGCCGTGAGCCCCACCTTGGCCCGGCGGGTGAGGCCCCGGGGGTCGTCCTTGGGCGGGATATCGTTCAGGAACTCGATGGCCACCCGCTCCACCCCGGGCAAGGGCAACAGGTCTTGGCCCACGGCCATGGCCAGGGGAACCCCGCTGGAAAGCGCCACCCGGGCGGTGAGCGGGGCGTCCTTGAGCCCGCCCCAGGTTATGCCCTTCCAGTCAAAGGTCAGGGTCAGGCTGGAGCCTTGCAGGCTGAAGGTGGGCCAGGCGTACTGGGCGCCCAGGCGGGCGGGCAGGCCCAGGTTGGTCTCGTGGAAGGCCAGGCAGGCCTGGGCCAGGGGATCCTGGGGCGGGCGCTGCTTAAGGCCCCGGCCCAGCAACTCCTGGGCGCGGCGCAGCACCACGGTCTCCGACAGCCCGCCCAGGCGCGCCTGGGAGCTGAGCTGGCTGAGCTGGGGCGTGGCCACCTCCCGGCTGTGGGCCGTGGCGGCCATGCGCCCGCGGGCGGGCAGAAAGCCCTCGGCCTCCACCTCATAGTCCAGGCGGGTCTCGTAGTTGATCACCTGGTCCTTGGTTTGCAGATGGGCGGCCTGGTCCTTGGCCTGGGGCAGCCAGTCCAGGCGCAGCTCGCCCCGCTGGTCGGTGAGATAGGGAGGTTGGGTCTGGGGCCGGCCGGCCTGGGGGGTCAGCTTGAGCGCGGCATCTGGCACGGGCCGGTCGCGGGAATCCAGCACCCGGATCAGCACCGGCTGCGACAAGGGCGGGGCCTCGGA
>CAZLSD010000085.1:0-12235 GCA_964561775.1 uncultured Desulfarculus sp.
GGCCCCGCCCGCCCCATTGTCGAAGACCTCCACGCCGGGCACGTCGCGCAACAGCTCGGCCACGCTCTCGGCCGCGCTGCGCTTGATCTCCTTCTGGCCGATGTAGCTGGTGGAGACCGGCACCTCCAGCAAGTCCTTCTCCACCCTGGTGGCGGTCACCGCCACCGCCCGGCTCTCCAGGGCGTCGCCGGCCCAGGCCTGGGTGTTCAGCGCCCCAGCCAGCATCACCGACGCGCCCAGCATCAACCAACCCCTCTCCCGCATGCGCCGCTCCTTTTCTCCGGCCTACTGGCCGGTGTGTTTGCCGTGCCAATCCAGGTAATCGATGAGGGCCTGGGTCAGGTTGACCTGCCAGAACTGCCCGGCCAGGGTCAGCTCCACCCAGCCCTGGCGGCGCTCGATGAGCCCGCTGCGCTCCCACTGCTCCAGCAGGGGAGCCAGGATGGCGGTGAGCGCCTGGCCGTGGACGCGCCCCAAGCGGCCCAGGTCCACCCGGCCCAGTTCCAGTTCGCCGCTCAGTTCGGCCACCAGGGAGGCCTGGGCCGGGGCCTCCAGACACATGGCCACCGGTTTGACCCCCTGGCCGACCGCCTCCTGATAGCGGTCCGGGTCGCTGTCTAGGAAATAGAAGTTGCCCGCCTGGCTGCCGCCAGCCCCGGCCCCGAAGGCCAGGCAATCGGCCTTGCGCTTGACCAGCAGGTTGTAGAGGTTGCGTTCGCGCGGGGTGCGCCCCCAATGGCAGATGGAGAGCCTGCGCCAGCGGGCCTGCCGCATCAGCCCCACCCCGCGGGCGAAGAAGGCCGACTGGGCCGGCAGGTCGGCCGGCGCGGCCAGCTGGCCGGCCTGCACCGCCTTGTCCAGCATGCCGCCGGGAAACACGTTGAGCTGGTAGAGGTCGGCCCCGTCCAGGTCCAGTTCCAGCAAGGCGGCCAGGTCGGCCTCCCACAGGTCCATGTTCTGACCGGGCAGGCCGTAGATCAGGTCGATGACCACCGCCGCCCGGCCATCGGCGGCCAGCCCGCCCAGGAAGTCCAGCACCTCTTCCCGGCTGGCCTTGCGCCCCAGGCTGCGGCGCAGGTCGGTGTCGAAGGACTGCACCCCGATGGAGAAGCGGTTGGCCCCGGCCTCCAGGCAGGCTTTCACCCGCGCGCGGTCAAAGCCGTGCACCCGCCCCTCCACGGTTATCTCGCAGTCGCCGGTCAAGGGAAGGCTCTCGCGGATGGCCTCCAGCAGGCGGCCCAAGTCCTCGGCCTCCAGGGCCGAGGGCGTGCCTCCCCCCAGGTAGACCGCCTGCACCGGCGCGGCGGCGGCCTTGTAGCCAGGCTCCAGCATGGCCAGCTCCTTGAGCAGGGCGTCGGCGTAGGCCCGGCTTTGGCCCGGGGCCAGGGGCCGGCCGAAGAACCCGCAGTACAGGCAGCGGCTGGCGCAGAAGGGGATATGGAAATAGGCCGCGGCCGGGGCGCTGGGCGGGATGGCGCTTAAGCGCCGCCAGCGCTCCTGGGCCTGCTCCTGGCGCAACAGGCGGCCGCCCAGGCCGGGATGCACGGCGGTCTTGCGCGCGAAGGCGTGGGGCAGAGGGTCCACGCCTTCGCGCGCCAGCACCGGCCGCTGGCCAGGCTGGGCCAGGAACTCCTGCAGCAGGCCCAGCTTTCCCTCTTCCTGCGACTCCCAGCTTTTGGCTGGCATCAAGGCGGTCATGCTCTTCTCCTTGTCCGGCGCGGTTTTTTTGACCGGCTTTTTGGCTAGGGGACCTCCGGCGCGGGCGTCTCCAGCGGCTTGGTCACGATGCGCAGGTCCTCGCGCCCCAAGAGCCGCGCCTGATCCAGCACGGCCATGAAGGGGGCGAAGGGCGCCCGGCTGTCCACGGCCACCTCCACCGGGCGCTCTGGCCGGGCCGCCAGAAGTTCGGGAAGTTCCCGGGGCTCCAGCAGACGCTGCCCCTGATGCAGGCGTCCCTGGGCATCGATGCTGATGAGCAGGGGCTCTTGCCGGCGGGGCGTGGGCTCGGAGCTGGCGGCCGGGGGCAGGTCCAGCCGGATGGAGGGCGGGGCCAGGCTGCCGGCCAGGATGAAGAAGATGAGCAGCATGAAGATGACGTCGATGAGCGGCGTCAGGTCCATGGCCGGCTCGTGCTCCTCCCACAGGTCCATATCGGGATTCATCCCGCCCTCCAGCTGGCGGCCTGCCTGGCGTGTTCCCCATCACCGGCGCAGGCCAGGCTCAAAGCCCGGTAGCTGTGCTCCACCGCCTCGATGCGGAAGCCGTGCAGCTTGCGCCCCAGCCAGTGCGCCGCCACCAGGCAGGGGATGGCCACCACCAGCCCCATGATGGTGGTGATGAGCGCCTCCCAGATGCCCTGGGCCAGCAGCTTGGGGTCGTAGGCCGCCGTGCTGGCCAGCACCTTGAAGACCGTCACCATGCCCAGCACCGTGCCCAAAAGACCCAGCATGGGGGCCAGGGCGGCGATGAGGCGCAGGCCGCCAAGCCCGTTGTTGACCCGGCCGAAATGGCGGTGGAACAGATAGGCCACCTCGGCCCGCATGTCCTGGGAATGGGCGAAGTGGGTCTGCACCACGCTGCCCACCACCGCCACCAGGGGGTTGCGCTGGCAGGCGCAGAAGTCATCCAGGCGTCCCTCGGCCTCCAGCAGGCTGAAACGGGCCTTGAACTCCTTGGCCACCAGGCGCAGATAGATCATGTTGCGGGCCAGCAGGTAGACCCCCAGCACCGACAGCACCAGGATGGCCACGCCGGCCGGACCGATCAGGACGTACATCTCGCTCAGGGTCATGGCTTCTTTCGTCCTGTCCGGCGGGAGGAGGCGCGGCCGGGCAGGTTTCTAATGTAATTGAGTCGCATTCTCAACATTGCCCCAAAAGTTTGCCCCCCCCGGGCATCGGCTGTTCTTCAATCTTTGTCTATGCGCTGTTTCGGCCGGAGCTGGACGGCCGTCCGCCGTGCCGTAAGATTCCCCGCCTGGGGCCGTGATGTCCTGCAACGCCGCTTTTCATACGATACATCTAACTTTGCAGGCGCCCGCCCAGACCGGCCGGAGATACCCAGGTCTGCCCAGGGAAGTAAACTTGGAGGCGTTGCCGCGGATGCCGGCCAAGCATGCGAGGTTGTCGCACACTGGAGCGGACTACTCCTGGCGGGCTGCCGTGGGGTCTGCCCGCTTCACCCTCGCCCGGCCCCGCCGGCACGTTTGAACCAGCTTGACCCTGTCATGGCCGGAGGGCTTGGCCGGGGCGCTTTTGTTCAATACATCTAACTTGGTGGGCTGTCAAGCCCCCCTGTGCTACCATGATGGAAAATATTGAAGGAATACATACATGACCCGGCCTCCATCCAATCCAGAACACCCCTCCCCCATCCGGGGCGCCGGCCTTACCTGGCAGTTGGAGGACTATCTGGAGGCCATAGCGCGCATCCTGGAGCGCGACCGGGTGGCGCGCGCCTCGGAGATCGCCGACCAGCTCAAGGTCACCCGCGCCTCCGTCACCTCGGCCCTGCACAACCTGGCGGGCAAGGGGCTCATCAACTATCAGCCCTACAGCCAGATCACCCTGACCCCGGCCGGACAAAAGCTGGCCGCCCAGATCATCAACCGCCACAAGACGCTGTCCTTGTTCCTGCAGGAAGTGCTGGGGGTGCCCCGCCCGCAGGCCGAGGCCAACGCCTGCCGGGCCGAGCACGTGATAGGCCAGGAAGTGATCGAGCGGATGGGGAGTTTCCTGGAGTTTCTCAAGACCTGCCCGCGCACCAGCCCGGCCTGGCGGGAGGCCTTCCTGGGCCTTTGCCAGGGCCAGCCTCGGGACGATGAGTGCCGGGAATGCGTGGGACGCTGTCTGGCCGGGCTTTACGGCGGCGAGCGCTAGCCCCGAACCCGCCCGCCGCCCGCCCCGTCCTTCCTCAAGTCTTAAGCGGCAGCCGGATGATGAAGGTGGTGCCCTTGCCCTCCTGGGTCTCGAAGGCGAGGCTGCCCTTGTGTTTGTCCACGATGACGGTGTGGGCGATGGCCAGTCCCTGCCCCGTGCCCTTGCCCGGCTCCTTGGTGGTGAAGAAGGGGTCGAAGACCCGGTTCTGGATGGCCGGCGGAATGCCGGCCCCGCTGTCGGAGATGCGTATCTCCGCCTGATCCTCCACCTGGCGGGTGCTGACCCGGATCAGGCCCTTTTCCCCCCGCCCCGGCTTCAGGACGTCGGCGATGGCGTGCGCGCCGTTGACGATGATGTTCAGGATGACCTGGTTGATCTCGCCCGGCACGCAGGGCACGGCGGGCAGGCCGGGGTCCAGGTCGGTTTCCACCTCGGCCACGTATTTCCATTCGTTGCGGGTCACGGTGATGGTGTTCTCTATGCCCTTGTTTATGTCCGCCGCGGTCATGGTCTCCGAACCGGGATGGGCGAACTCCTTCATGGAACGCACGATTCTGGCTATGCGCTCCAGCCCCTCCAAGGTCTGGGCTATGGAGGCGGGCAGCTCCCCCACCAGGTATTGAAGGTCGATCTCCTCGCTCAGCTCCTCTATCTCGCCCAGGGTCGGGGCGAACAGTTTTTCTTCGCGGGCCTGGGCGGCCAGGGCGGCATAGCGCGCCAGCAGCTTCAGCAATCCGTCCAGGGATTCGCTTAAGAAACGGGTGTTGTCGGTGACGTACTGGGTGGGGGTGTTTATCTCGTGGGCTATGCCGGCGGCCAGCTGGCCGATGGCTTCCAGCTTTTGGGCCTGCATCAGCTGACCGCTCAATATCTTCTGCTCGGTGATGTTGGTGATGAGCGAGAGGCTGCCCTTGAAGTGGCCCCAGGTGTCGAAGATGCCTTTGGCCGAGACCAGGGTGAAGAGACGGCCGCCGTCCTTCTTGGTCCAGGCCAGCTCATAGGAGCCGTCCTTGCGCTGGCGCTGCAATTCGCGCTGGCGCAGCATGATTTCGTTGTTGGCGCCCTCCACCAGTTCAAAAAGCGGCCTGTCCTTCAGTTCATCTTCCCCGTAGCCCAGCATGTCGCAAAAGCGCCGGTTGAAGAAGGTCAGGCGGTATTCCTCGTCGCAGAGGATAAGCCCCTCGCTGATGGTCTCCACCAGGGCGCGGTAACGCTGCTCGCTCTCGCGCAGGGCGCGCGCGGTGGCCTTGACCGTCGTGATGTCGTGATAGGTGACGATGTTGCCGGTCTGCGCCCCGTTGTCGAAAATGGGCACCGTGTTGATGATGATGTCCAGGGCGCGGCCCTCCTTGGTCAAGCGCCTGGTGTCCAGCGCCTGTATGCTCTCGCCCTTTTTCATGCGCTCCACGGCCAGCATGGTCTCGGGCAGGGAATCGTTGGGCACGAAATTGATCTTGCCGGTGAGGACCTCCTCGCGCCTCCAGCCGAAGGTGGTCTCGAAGGCCGCGTTGAGCGAGAGCACCTTGCCCTGCATGTCGTAGACGATGAGCGGATCGGGCAGCAGATCAAAGAAGAGGCGCAGCTTGGCCTCGCTTTCGCGCAGGCTCTCGGCGGCCTGCCTGCGTTCGGTGATGTCGCGGCCGTAGATGTTCACATAACCGGCCTGGGGCAAGGGCGCCAGCAGCAGGGAATAGACCCTGTCCCCGCAGGGCAGCTCCGCCTCCTGCTGGGTTCCGCCGGCCAGGCACTGGGCGGCCGAAAGCCGCCACGGCTGGGGCAGGCTCCCCCCCACCTGGGTGTTCCAGAAATCCAGCAGCCTGGTGGCGGCCTGGTTGGCGTATACGATGACTCCCTCCTGGTCCACGCGCAGCACCGGGTCGGGGTCCTCGCTGGTGAAGCGGGCCAGGCTGCGGGCCTCGGCCTCGGCCGTCTCGCGCCGGGCCAGCTCCACGCTCAGGCGGCGGCCGTATTGGGCGCTCTGGCTCATGGCGCGCCGGATGCGCTCCAGACCCAGCACCAGGACCAGGGTCACGCCCAGGCAGGCCACAGCCAGCCACCAGGGCTGGCGATTGCGCTGGCTTTCCACGTATCCGGCCTGGCTGGCGAACTCCACCCGGAGCGAGCGGCCGCCCAGCATGATGGAGTCGCCGTAGGTCAACTGGGGCGGGGCCTGGGACTGATCTCCTTCGGCTGGCTGGCTGTATACCAGGGTCTTGCTTCCCTGGGGGCCCTGGTCGAAGAGCTTCATGGTGACGCCGTTGGGCAGGGGTACGTCCAGGGCGTGCCGCACCATGTCCTGGTAGCGCAAAACGGCCAGGCAGAAACCGCGCAGCTGGGCGCGGCGCTGCTCCAGGCTGGCCTCGGCCATGTCTCCGGCGTAGACCGGCAACATGGCCAGCAAACCCTGCTGGCCGCCATCTTCCTGCAGCAAAACCACGGGAGGGCTTATCACCAACTGCCCCGAATCCCGCGCCATCTCCAGGGCCCCCTTGCGCCCCGGCTCCGAGTGCAGGTCGAAGCCCAGGGCGCGCCGGTTGCCGGACAGGGGCTCCGCATACATCACCGGGAAGTAATAGGCGCGCGGCCCGGCCGTCACCATCTCACCCTGGGCGTCCTTTTCCGTGAACCTGAATCCCGGCCCGTACAGGGCTTGGCCGTCTTGCTCAACCTGGGCGCGCATGGCCCCGCTGACATGGGGTATCCACTCCAGCCCCCGCATGGCCTGGTGCCGGCTCAGCAGGCGCGTGGCCAAAAGGGAGAACTGCTTCTGCTCCACCCGGGCCTGGGCGTCGAAGAACCCGGCCAGGCCATAGAGGGAGTCCAGATGGCTCTCCACGGCGTGCTTGAGACCGACGACGATGAAGTTGCAGCTGCGCATGAACAGCGCACGCGTGATCTGATCCCCGCTCTCGCGTGAATAGTCGAAGACCAGCGCCGCCGCCAACAGGCCCGCGGTCAGGAGCAGGCCCTGGGCCAGCCGGAAATGCACGCGTTTGCCAGGGCGCTCCCACTTCAATTGATCCACGTCGGTCATGGGCGGACTCCCAGGGTTCGGCTCCCCGCCGGCCGAGCCGGTGACGCATCCAGCGGGGGACCGTGGCGCTTATGGGGTTAACGCGGGCTCGCCTAAAATTATTCTAGACCAAAACGCCCCCCCGCGGAGACCCTTTCCCTCGCGCCTCTCCCCTCAGGCGTCCACCAGTACCCTGGCCCAGTTGGGCCACAGGCTCAAGTTGGCCAGCCTCCCGCCCTGGGCCAGGAAGCTCTCCCCGTCGTTGAGCAGGTCGGCCATGCGCCCCTGGCCCGCTCCCCGCAGGTCCAGGTTCACCTTGATGGGATTGGGTTCGGCGCTGACCGCCACCACCACCCTTTGCCCCTCCCAGGTGCGGCTGAAGACCAGATGCCGGCTGCCCACGGCCAGCTGCTGATAGCCGCCCCGGCGCAGGGCAGGCAACTCGCGCCGGAGGCGGGCCAGCTTTTCTATGACCGAGCGCAGTTGCGGCTGAGGAGAGCGCTCCCGCAATTGGCCCAAATCCAGGCTGGGGCGCAGGTCCCAATCGTGGTCCGGGGCCTTTTCCCCACGCAGTCCGAACTCGCCGCCATAGTAAATGGAGGGGATGCCCGGCATGGTGAAGAGCAGGCAATAGGCCGGGTACTGGTGGGCCTGCTCATGCAGGCGAGAGGCCAGCCGGTTCACGTCGTGGTTGTCCACGAAGTTGTAGAGGGGCAGGTCGCGGTAGAGCCCGAATTCATCGAACTGGCGGCGCAGCGAGTGGGCTATCTCGAAAAAATTGCCGTCGTTGTGGCTGGAGTAGATGCCCTTGTAGCACTGGTAGTTGGTGACGCTGTCCAGCCCGCCCTGGTCGCGCCACAGGCGGTAGTCGCCGTGCAGCACCTCGCCCAGCAGCCAGAAATCCGGCCGCAGGGAGCGGCAATACCCGCTCAGCTCGCGCAGAAAGCCCATGTCTATCTTGTCGGCCGCGTCCAGGCGCAAGCCGTCCATGCGGTAGTCGCGCAACCAACTGGCCACCGCCTCGAAAAGATGGGAGCGCACCTCCGGGTTGCCCAGGTTCAGCTTGACCAGGTCCTGGCAGCCGGCCCAGCTCTCATAGGCGAAGCCGTCGCCATGGGCGCTGTCCCCCGCGAAATCCAGATGGAACCAGTCGCGAAAACGGGAGTCTCGCCCCTTGGCCAGCACGTCGCGAAAGGCCCAGAAGGCGCGCCCCACGTGATGGAAGACCCCCTCCAGCACCAGGCGCAGGCCCCGGGCCCTGACCTCTGCGGCCAGCCAGGCCATGGTCTGGTTGTCGCCCAGCCGGCGGTCCAGGTTGAAGTAGTCCGCCGTGTCATAGCCGTGGGCGTTTGCCTCCATCACCGGACCCAGATAGAGGGCGTCGGCCCCCAGGGAGACCGCCTGGTCCAGCCAGGGCAGCAGCCGTTCCAGGCGGGGCTGGGGCGCGCTGGTGAAGTCGTTCTGGCGGGGAGCCGCGCACAGCCCCAGGGGGTAGAGGTGGTAGAAGATGGCGTCTTGGCTCCAGTGCGGCATTTTTTCTCCCTTCGCTATACCGTTCGGTATACTCACAGGCCCAAAGAAACCGCCCCGCCGGGGCGGCAAGATATGGACAGCCTACGACTTATGCCCAGCTGGCGCCGGGGCCGGCCGCGGCCCTTTCAGGAATAGATGCCGTGCATGAACTGATGCACGGCCTTGAAGACCAGCTCGTCGCCCAGCTCCAGGTAGCCGTTCAAGGCCACGCCGGCCAAGGTGTTGACCATGCCCAGGAAGGTGATGGCGTAGAGAACGTGCCGGTTCTTCATGTTGCCGTGGTCCCGGGCCGCGGCCCGGAAAAGCTCCTCCAGCAGCTCCTGCTGCCGCTCGTGCCAAGGGCGCACCGCCCGCAGGGTCTCGCTTTGGGCGGGGGCGAACCACAAGGCCAGTTGCAGCCGGTAGAACTCCGGGCGCTGCCTGGCGAAATCCAGATAGGCCCCGGCCAG
Source organism: uncultured Desulfarculus sp. (assembly GCA_964561775.1). GTDB lineage: Bacteria > Desulfobacterota > Desulfarculia > Desulfarculales > Desulfarculaceae > JACRDC01. The sequence continues at coordinate 8,874 of CAZLSD010000085.1, forward strand.
GCGGTAGAGGGTCAGGGGCAGGTCGCCCTGATACTGGGCGGCCGGGCGCACCCTGGCCAAGAGCTCCAGGTGCCGCTCTTCCAGCAGTGCCTGCAACAGACCAAGCTTGCTGCCGAAATGATGATAGAGCGAGGGCTTGCTCAAACCGGCCGCCGCCACCACGTCTTGGACCGCCACCGCCTCATAGCCATGGGCGGCGAACAGGGTCAGGGCCTCCTGCAAAATGCGCTGGCGGGTGTCCATGCTGGGCCTCTCCGGGTGTCGCCTGACGTTTACTATACCGTACGGTATGGCAAGGATCAAGCCCGTTCCCTCACTCTGCCCTGGACAAGGCGGCCGCCAGGGAATAGCATGATAGCGGTTTCTCTCCGCCGCCGGCTGCCTGCCGTCCAGCTATCTGGGGCGCGCTCCCGGGCCTGAGAGGGAGAGTGTTGGCCTGCCCCCCACGCAAGCAAAACCTTAATCAGGCCGCCGCCATGATGTTTGGCCGCACACCGGCCCCCCCGGCCCGACGGGGCCGCCACATCGCTTTGCCACGCTGGCCGCTCCTTGCCCGCTGGGCCATGGCCCTGGGCCTGGCCTGCCTGGCCCTGACGCTCCCCCTGTCCGGACCGGCCAACTCCGCCGAGCCGGGGCTGACCCAGGCCGAAAGGGAGTATCTGGATAAAAAGGGCGTTCTGCTCTTCGTCAGCCAGAGCGGTTACCCCCCCTTTGAATTCCGCGACATCCAAGGCTTCAGCAGCGGGATGAGCATCGACCTGGTCCAGTGGATGGCCACCTCCTTGGGCTTCAAGGCCGCCTTCATGGACGCTGATCTGCAAGAGGCCCAGGAGGCCGTGCTGCAAGGCAAGGCGGATGCGCTGAGCAGCCTGTTCTTCAGCGAGAAAAAAGGCTTAAGTTTCGACTTCACCCAGCCCGTCTTCGAAGCGCCGGCCTCCATTTTCATCCTAGCCGACCGCCCCGACATCAAGGACTTCTGGGACCTGAAGGGCAAGACCATCGCCATGCGGGCGGGAGACTACGCCCAGGAATTCTTGGAATCCCGCGGTATCGCTTTCCAGCTGGCCCCAGCCAAGGACCTGGCCCAGGCCGCCGACATGGTCATCGCCGGCCAGGCCGACGCCCTGGTGGGCGACGAGCCCATCGTGCTCCACCATCTCTATGACAACAAACTGACCGGGCGCATGAAAAAGGTGGGGCCGCCCATGTACGTGGGGCACTACTGCATGGCCATCAAGGCCGGCAACCAGCTGCTCCTGGGCGTGCTCAACAAGGGTTTGGACCTGGCCCGCTCCACCGGGGCCCTGGAGCAGATATACCGCAAGTGGCTGGGGGTGCATTACCACGCCCACGAGAGCACCCTGGACAAATACGGCGCCCACATCCTGGCCGGGGGGGTGGGCTGCCTGTTGCTGGCCTCGCTGATCTGGTTCTGGAACCTGGGGCTTCAGCGCCAGGTCAGGTTGCGCACCCAGGAACTGGCGCGCTCCGAAGGCACCCTCAAGGCCATCCTGGCCGCCTCGCCCCTGGGCATCGCCCTGGTGGACGGACGGCGCATGAACTGGCGCAACCAGGCCATGGGCCAGATGCTGGGCATGGATGAGTCCTCCTCGCCCCTGGGTCTGGAGGTCATGTTGGCCGACCAGGACGCCCTGCGCCAGGTGGAAGCCGCCGTGGAAGGCGTGCTGCGCCAAGACAAGGAGGCGCGCCTGGAGACCGTCTGCCGGCGCGCCGACGGCTCTACCTTCGCCTGCCTGCTGCGTCTGACCTCGCTCAACTCCCATGGCCGTGGAGCCGAGGCCCTGCTCATGGCCGAGGACGTGAGCCAACTCAACCTGACGCAAAAGGCCCTGCGCGAAAGCGAGGAGCGCCTGCGTCTTTTGACCGACAACCTGCCCAACGTGGTGGTCTATCAATTGATGACCAACACCCAAACGGGGCAGCGGCGCTTCATCTACATCAGCGGCAACCTGGAGCGCCTGAACAAGGTCAAGGTGGAGGACGCCCTGCGCGACGCCGGGGTGCTCTTCGACCAGATAGCTCCGGAATCCCTGGCCGCGCTGGAGCGCGCGGAGTCGCTAGCCCAGGCCGGCCCCGACACCTTCCACGCCGAGTTGCAGATGGAACTGGGCGACGGCAGCCGCCGCTGGTTCGAGTTCACCGCCACCCCGCGACCGCTGCCCGACGGCTGGATTTTGTGGGACGGGGTGCAGGTCGACGTGACCGAGCGCATACAAGCCGAGGCCGCGCTCCGCGAGTCGGAGGAGCGCTTCCGCATCATCAGCGAGGAATCGCCGCTGGGCTTGAGCCTCCTGGACAGTCAAGGCCGCTATGAATACCTGAACCCGGCCTTTATCAGCATGTTCGGCTATGACCTGGCTAGAATACCAACCGGCAATGACTGGTTTAGCCTGGCATTCCCCGAGGTGAACCTGCGTCGCCAAGTGCGGGAGGCCTGGCGGACCGACATGAAGGATTTCGTCCAGGGCGAGGCGCGGCAGCGCACCTATCAGGTGGTCTGCGCCGACGGCGCGCGCAAGACCGTCCTTTTCCGCCCCATCGCCACCTCCACCGGCAAGCAGGTGGTGTTCTATGAGGACATCAGCCAGCGCTTGGCCACCGAACTGGAGCTGCGCCGTCTGGAGGAGCAGCTTTTCCAATCCCAGAAGCTCCAGGCCCTGGGCGTGCTGGCCGGCGGCATAGCCCACGACTTCAACAACGTCCTGCAAAGCATCTCCGGCCAGACCCAGCTATTGCGCGAGGCCCCGGAAACCAGCCCCGACGGCCGCCGGCGTCTGGAGCGCATAGAGCACTCCATCCTGCGCGCCGCCGGCATGATCACCCGCCTGATGGCCCTGGCCCGCAAGGTGGAGCCCCGGCGCGAAAAGGTGGACATGAACTGGGAAGCCGCCCAGACGGCCAACCTGCTGCGCCACACCCTGCCCCGCATGATCCACCTGATCCTGGACCTGGAGCCCGGCGTCAAGACCATCCACGCCGACCCAGGCCTCATCGAGCAGGTACTGATGAACCTGGCCACCAACGCCGCCCATGCCATGCCCCAGGGCGGGCAGCTCACCTTCGCCACCCGCAGCCTGGAGCTGACCGCCCAGCAATGCCAGGCCCTGCCCGGCCTCAAGCCTGGCCCCCACGTGCTGCTCCAGGTCAAGGACACCGGGACGGGCATGGACGAGGAGACCCTCTCCCACATCTTCGAGCCCTTCTTCACCACCAAGCCCTTGGGCGAAGGCACCGGCCTGGGGCTCTCCACGGTCTACGGCATCCTGGTCAACCACGGCGGCCACATCGGTTGCGCCAGCCGCCCCGGCCAGGGCGCGGTTTTCTCCATCTATCTGCCCGCC
>CAZLSD010000086.1:0-12161 GCA_964561775.1 uncultured Desulfarculus sp.
CGCCTCCGCCGACGACTCCATGTTCGAAGCCGTGCTGGGCAAACCGCAAGGCTAGTTAAGAGATAAGAGTTCGCGGGGGGAACCCTTTTTGGTGCCCAAAAAGGGTTCCCCCCGCACCCCCCTCCTAAAAAGGCGGGGGGGTGGCGGGGGGTGATCAATAGCATGGGCCGTTCCTTGTTCCCAAGGCGGTATCACGCCCCGAGCCTGTAAGAAGAAATCAAAGACAGTTTTTGGAAGGAGCCCGACATGGCCTACCAATTTATAAAACTGGACGTGCAGGACGGTCTGGCCACCATGACCCTCTGCCGCGAGCCCCTGAACGTGCTCAACATCGCCATGATGGAAGAGATGAACCAGGCCCTGGACAGCCTGATGGGCCAGGGCGTCAAGGTTCTGCTCATCAAGGCCGAGGGCAAGGCCTTCAGCGCCGGCGTGGACGTGGGCGAGCATCTGGGCGACATGGCCCCCAAGATGATCGAGGCCTTCCACGGCATCTTCCGCCGCATGGACGCCCTGGGCGCGGTCAGCGTGGCTTCCGTGCAGGGCGCGGCCCTGGGCGGCGGCTGCGAGCTGGCCGTCTACTGCGACCTGGTGGTGGCCAGCGAGAAGGCCAAGCTGGCCCAGCCCGAGATCATGGTGGGCGTCTTCCCCCCCATCGCCGCCTTGGTCTTTCCCCGCCAGATCGGCTACAAGAAGGCCCTGGAACTCATCGTCACCGGCGACACCATCGGCGCGGCCGAGGCCAAGACCCTGGGCCTGGTCAACCAGGTGGTCGCCCCCGACCAGCTGGCCGCCGCCACCGACGCCCTGGTGGGCAAGCTGATGAACCTCTCGGGTCTGGTGCTGCGCCTCACCAAGAAGGCCGTGGTCAAGGGTCTCAAGGAGAGCGACACCGAGGACGCCCTCAAGAAGATCGAGAAGATATACTTGAAAGACCTCATGACCACCCACGACGCCCTGGAGGGCCTACAGGCCTTCCTGGACAAGCGCAAGCCGGTCTGGCAGGAAAAATAAGCCCCCATACCCCTCCATTGGGCCCGCGCGCCAGTTCCCCGCCCCTTCGGCGGGGAACTGGCCTTTTCATGGGCTAAGCGGTCTGGCCGGCCAGTTCCTTGCCCTCGGATTCGGTTTTGCGCCGCATGGCCGTGAGCAGCCGCAGCATGTCGTGCAGATAGGGCGCTCCCACGGATGCCAGCACCGCCGACAAGAGCGAGCCCAGGAATTCGTAGAGCAGCTCGCCAAACCCGCTTACCTGCCCGGTCCATATCTTGCCCATGGCGAAGGGCACGTTCTTGCCCAGCCAATCCAGATGCTCTTGGGCTTGCTTGGCCAGCGCCAGCGAGGCCTGGACTTGGTCCTGGTTCGCCTTGGCCGGCGTCCCGGCCTGCTCCGCTCTGGCCTGGTCTCCACCGCCCACGGTCTGTACCATCTGCGGCGCGCTGAACTGGGCGCGCAGGTTGGCGTCGGCGTACAGGCTGCGCCAGATGCTTAGGCAGTTCACATTCAGTAGCAGGCACAGGGTGAGCGCCAGGGCCAGGGCCAGGTTCTTGTTGGTGGTTTCCAGTTGGTCGCGGAACTGCTCGTGGGAGTCCCGCACCTGTCCCACCACCGATTCGGGAACGCGTTCCCGGCCTTGGCGGGCCTGAGCCTGGCGCAGCAGCGAATTCATGCTCAGATTTCCGTCCTTGGCGGCAATTTTCATCTGAGCCAGCCTGTCGTCCGGCAGGATGCCTTGCCTGGGCCCGCCCTTGTCGTTGTCCAATTGATTGAGCAGCCCCAGCACGCGGGCTTTTTCCAGCCAGGCGCTGGAACCCACCATGTTGGTGAAGAGCGAGGTGATGCCCTTGATGGCCAAGCCAAGCACCAGTATCACCACGATGAACCCGATGGCCGTATCGATGAGCACGAACATTTGTGAGCCTCCTTCCCTCCCAAGGCCGATCCGCCCAGGGGCTCGAAATAAACCGACTCTCTAGCTTTGCCGGATTTCGTCTTTGGCCGCTCCCAAGGTTTTCCAGGCGGCGCGCCAGGCCGGCAGCACCACGACCAGGCCAAGGGCGGCGTAAAGCGTTTGTTCCCAGCCCTGGAAGGCAACGTGGAGATAGCCGGCCAGGGCCAGATAGACCGCGGCCAGGGCGGCCAGTAAGGTGACGGCTTGCCTGATTCTTCCAAGGAATCGCTTCATCTTTCCCTCCTTGCCATGGGTGGTGGGCCGGATTGGATGGGGCTGGCGGTCCTCCCGGGTTTTTTGGCCGAGCCTGTGGCGGGAAGCCATTTCCGGGCTTAACATGGAAATCATGGATGCGGATTGATGCAGGGCCGAGAAAAACAGCTTCCCCATACTTTAGGAGTATGCCATGCCCGAGAAAACTGTGAGCATTCCAAAAATATCCTGCGGCCATTGCGTGATGAACATCAAGCGCGAGATATCGGAGTTGGCCGGCGTGACCTCGGTGGAGGGGGATCCCGGAGCCAAGACCATGACCATCAAGTGGGAGGCCCCGGCCGACTGGGATCAGATCGCCGCCACCCTGCAAGAGATCGGCTACCCCGCCCAGTAAATGCCAACGCGGCGGCGGGCGCCCAGCCTGCCGCCGCCCGTGAGGTGCGCCCGTGCCCCAGCAGACTATCGACCTGCCCGTGTTGGGCATGACCTGCGCCAACTGCGCGGCGGCGGTGGAGCGCACCCTGCGCAAGAAGGTGCCCGGGGTCAGCCAGGCGTCGGTCAACCTGGCCACCGACTCGGTGCGTGTCGAGTTCGACCCGGAGCAGACCAGCCCTCAGGTCATGGCCGATGCCATCGCCAAGGCCGGCTATCAGCTCATCCTGCCCCAGCCCAGCCGCCACATACAGTTGCCCGTGCTGGGCATGACCTGCGCCAACTGCGCGGCGGCGGTGGAACGCACCTTGCGCAAGAAGGCGCCCGGCGTGAAGGAGGCCAGCGTCAACCTGGCCGCCGAGACGGTGAGCATCGTCTACGACCCGGCCCAGACCAGCCCCGCGCAGATGGCCGAAGTCGTGGCCAAGGCCGGCTATCAGCTCATCCTGCCCCAGGAGGACGACAGCCCCCTGGATGACGTGGAGCAGGCGGCCCGCGCCCGCGAGCTGGCCGCCCAAAGGCGCGCCTTCTGGGTGGGGGTGATCTTCACCCTGCCCCTGTTCGTGCTCAGCATGTCCCGCGACTTCGGCCTGCTGGGCCACTGGTCCCACGCGGCCTGGGTCAACTGGCTCTTTCTGGCCCTGGCCACTCCCGTGCAGTTCTACACCGGCGGCGGCTATTACGTGGGCGGCTACAAGAGCATATTGAACCGCAGCGCCAACATGGACGTGCTGGTGGCCCTGGGCTCCTCCACGGCCTACTTCTATTCCTTGGTCCTGCTGTTCGCGCCCGGCCTGGGGCACCATGTCTATTTCGAGACCTCGGCGGTCATCATCACTCTCATCAAGCTGGGCAAGCTCCTGGAGGCCCGGGCCAAGGGCCAGACCTCGGCGGCCATCAAGAAGCTGATGGACCTGGCCCCCAAGGTGGCCCACCTGGAGGAGGACGGCCAGGAGCGCGACTTGCCCGTGGAGCAGCTCCGTCCCGGCCAGATCGTGGTGGTGCGCCCGGGCGAGTCCATCCCCGTGGACGGGGTGGTGGTGGCGGGCTCCTCGGCGGTCAACGAATCCATGCTGACCGGCGAGCCCCTGCCCGTGGACAAGAACGAGGGAGACCAGGTCTTCGGCTCCACCTTGAACCAGTTGGGGCGCATCAAGGTGCGCGCCACCGGGGTGGGAGCCCAGACCGCCCTGGCCCAGATAATCCGCTTGGTGCGCCAGGCCCAGGGCTCCAAGGCCCCCATCCAGCGCCTGGCGGATTCTGTCTCGGCGGTCTTCGTGCCAGCCATCCTGGTCATCGCCGGTCTGACCTTCGCCTTGTGGTGGGGTCTGGGCGGCGACTTCGTGCCGGCCATGATCCACATGGTGGCGGTGCTGGTCATCGCCTGCCCCTGCGCCCTGGGCCTGGCCACGCCCACCGCCATCATGGTGGGCACGGGGCGCGGCGCGAGTCTGGGCATCCTCTTCAAGAACAGCGAGGCCCTGGAGACCGCCCAGCGCCTTACCACCATCATGTTGGACAAGACAGGCACCATCACCCAGGGCCGGCCTTACCTGACCGACTGGGAACCCCTGGCCGGGGGGGGAGCGGACGTTCTGGCCTTGGTGGCTTCCGCCGAGAGCGGCTCGGAGCACGTGGTGGCCCGGGCCGTGGTGGAGGGCGCGCGCCAGCGCGGCGCGGTCTGGAGCGAGCCGGCCCAGTTTCAGGCCTCAAGCGGCCTGGGGGTGGCGGCCACGGTGGAAGGCCATGCGGTGCGGGTGGGCAAGCCGGACTGGTTCGCCCAGCAGGCCGCCCTGGACCCGGCGGTCCAGGCCCGCGTGGAGGCCCTGGCCAGCCAGGGCAAGACCGTGATGCTGGCCGAGGTGGACGGCCGGATCGGGGCTCTGCTGGCCGTCTCCGACCAGGAGAAGCCCGGCGCGGCCGCCGCCCTGGCCGAGCTCAAGGCCATGGGGCTTACCTCGGTGATGCTGACCGGCGACAACGCCCAGGCCGCGGCCGCCATCGCCGCCAAGGTGGGCCTGGATCAGGTGGTGGCCGGGGTGCTGCCCCAGCACAAGGAGGAGCAGGTGCGCCTGGCCCAGGCAAGGGGCATTGTGGTGGGCATGGTGGGCGACGGCATCAACGACGCCCCGGCCCTGGCCCGGGCCGACGTCGGCATCGCCATCGGCACCGGGGCCGACGTGGCCATGGAGGCCAGCGACGTGACCCTGGTGGGCGGCGAGCTCTCAGGCGTGGTGCGCGCCATCAAGCTCTCGCGCGCCACCATGCGCACCATCCGCCAGAACCTGTTCTGGGCCTTCATATACAACCTGATCCTGGTGCCGGTGGCCGCTGGCGCCCTGCATTCCTTGGCCTGGCTGCCCCCCTTCATCCGTGATCTGCACCCGGCCATGGCCGCTGGCGCCATGGCGCTATCCAGCATAACCGTGGTGGGCAACAGTCTGCGTCTGGGGCGGGTCAGGATTTAGGGGCGATTGGAGCCTGCCAGGCCCGCGAGGCCCGCCAGGCCCGCGCGGGCGGGATGGCGTGGCGTTCAGATCAAATCAGCCAGCTTGCGGGCCAGCAGATCGGCGTCGATGGGCTTGGTCAGGTAGTCGTCCAGGCCGTGGACAAGGAATCTTTCGCGGTCGCCGCTCATGGCGTGGGCCGTGAGGGCTATGATGGGCATGTGCCCGCCGGCCAGGCTTTCCATCTCCCGGATGCGCTTGGTGGCGGCCAGTCCGTCCATGATGGGCATCTCGATGTCCATCAGGACGGCGTCGAAACGCTCCCCTTCCAGTAGACGCAGGGCCTCCAGGCCGTTGCTGGCCACGGTCACCTGGTGGCCGCGTTTCTCCAGGATGGCGGTGGCCACCCGCTGGTTGATCAGGTTGTCCTCGGCCAGCAGGATGCGCAAGGCCAGGCCTCTTTCGCGCAAGGAGTGCCGGGTTATGAGCGCGTCCTGCTCCTGGCGGTGCTGGGCCTGGCCCTGCACGGTGCGGATGGTGTCCCACAACTCCTTTTCCTTCACCGGCTTCAGCAGATAGCCCGCCACGCCCAAGGCCCGGCAGCGGGCGGCGTCCCCCCTCTGGCCGGTGGAGGTCAGCATGACCAGAGGCAGGCTGGCGTGATCGGGATTGGCGCGCAGAAGGCTGACCAGCTCGAAGCCGTCCATGCCGGGCATGTTGATGTCTATGAGGACCAGGCGGAAGGGCTCTTGACTGGCGGGGTTGCTCTCCAGCATGGCCAGGGCCGCGGCCCCGCTTTCCACCTCGCTGGCCAGCAGCCCCTTGGCCGTGAGCAGACTGTGCAGGATGCGGCGGTTGGTGGGGTTGTCGTCCACCACCAGCACCTTAAGCCCCTTGAGCTGTTGCAGGGAGGCCTGGGCCGGGCGCGCCGGGATCTCCTGGCCGACCCCCAGCCTGACCGTGAAATGGAACTGGCTGCCGCGCCCCGCCTGGGAAGTCAGCCATATCCTGCCGCCCATCATCTGGCAGAGCTGCTGGGAGATGGCCAGCCCCAGCCCGCTGCCGCCGAAGCGGCGGGTGATGGAGCCGTCGGCCTGGGCGAAGGAATTGAAGATGTGCTTCTGCTCGTTCTCCGGGATGCCGATGCCGGTGTCCTCCACGGTCAGGTGCAATTGCGCCTCGTCCTTCATGCGTGACACCACCTCCACGTTCAAGTTCACTTCCCCCTCTTCGGTGAACTTGATGGCGTTGCCCAGGAGGTTTACCACCACCTGGCGCAGGCGGCTGGGGTCTCCCTTCAGCACGTCGGGCACGCCGGGCGCGATGAAGGCGTTCAGCTCCAATCCCTTTTTGTGGGCGGCCACCGCCAGGGCGCGCACGGTGTCGCCCAGGCTGTCGCGCAGGCTGAAGGTGATGCGCTCCAGCTCCAGGCGGCCGGCCTCGATCTTGGAAAAATCCAGGATGTCGTTCAAGAGGCCCAGCAGGGTGTCGGCGGAAACCTTGGCCGTCTCCAGGTAGTCGCGCACCTCGGGGTCCAGTTCGCTGCCCAGGGCCAGGTCGATCATGCCCATGACTCCGTTCATGGGCGTGCGTATCTCGTGGCTCATGTTGGCCAGGAACTGGCTCTTGGCCAGGTTGGCCACCACGGCCCGCTCCTTGGCCTCCAGAAGCTCCACCTCCCAGCGCTTGCGTTCGGTGACGTCGCGGTTGACTCCGACGATGCTGCTTACCTGGCCGTGCTGGTCGCGCAGCAGGCTGGCCCGGATCTCGGTCCAGCGGGTGGAGCCGTCCTTGGCCTGCTGCTGCACCACCAGGATGTCCGAGGCCGGCTGGCCGGGCTCGCTGCGCAGCAAGGCTTGCAGGGACAAGCTGGCGCGTTCCTGTTCCTGGGGCGGGAGCATGGCCAGCATGTCTTGCCCCACCAGTTCGTCCGGGCTGTAGCCACGGCGGGCGGTCACCGAGGGGCTCACGTAGGTTATCCTGCCGTTGGGGTCGGCCTGCCAGATGGTGTCGGTGACGTTCTCGGCCAAGATACGATAGCGCTCCTCGCTCTGCCGCAGGCGCGCGTCCATCTCCTTGCGCTTGGTGATGTCGGTGAACATGCCCAGGGCGCCCTGGTAGCGCCCCTGGGCGTCATACAGGGGCGTGGTGGACATCTGGGTCCAGAGCAGGCTGCCGTCGGCGCGCAGCCAGGCGGCTTCGTAGGAGCCCTGTAGACGTTTCGCCAGCGAACTACGCACCATATCCTGCCGGTCATGGGGCGCGAAGTCCAACACGTTGGAGTCCAGCAGGGCGGGCAGGGAGCAGTCCAGCAGGGATGCCATCTTGGCGTTGGCAAAGCTGGTGCGCTGGTTCTCGTCGATGATCCAGATGCCCTCCTCGGCGGTCTCCACCATGCGGCGGTAGCGCTCCTCGCTTTCCCTTAAGGCCTCCTCCGCCCGCCGCCGCGCGGTGATGTCCTGGATTTGGGCGATGAAAAAGATGGGTTGTTCTCGCTGATCCAGCACCGGGGTGAGGCAGACCAGGGCCCAAACCACCTGGCCGTCCTTGCGGATATAGCGCTTCTGCAGCCAAGGCCTGCGCTGGGCTCCTTCCAGCATTTCCCGGAAGTAATCCAGGTTGTCCAGCTTGTCCTCGGGGTGGGTCAGATCCAGGAAGTTAAGCCCGATCAGTTCGGCGGGAGAGTAGCCCAGCAGGGAGGCGAAGGCTGGATTGACCTCCTGATAGCGTCCCTCCGGGCTGAGCATGGCCATGCCGAAGGCGGATAGCTGGAAGGCGTTGCGAAACTTGCCTTCGCTTTTGCGCAGGTCCTCCTCGGCGCGTTTGAGCTTGCTGATATCGCGGTGCACCACCAGGAGGACGTCGGCGTCATCCTTCGAACTGGAGAGCAGGGTGGCCTTGGCCTGCACATCCAAAATCCGACCGTCCTTGCACAGGCGGCGGGTCTCCACCAAGGTCTGGGCGCCCGCCATGAGCCGTTTCCAAATACGGCCCATCTCTTCGGCTTCCTCTTCCGGCACGAAAGGTATGCGCCGACCCTGGATATCCTCCCGTTCATACCCATAAGTGTCCACGAAGGCCTGGTTGGCGTAGATGACTTCTCCCCGGGAGGCGTACACCACCACCGGATCGGGCATGGCCTCCAGCAAGTCGTGTTGGCGCTGCACGCTTTCCTGGAGTTCGCGGGTCTGGTTGCGCAAGGCCAGGTTGAGGCTCTCCAGTTCGGCGGTGCGCGCTCTCACCCGCGCGTCCAGCAGATTGTTGGTCTGGGCCAGGGCGTCGGCGGCCTTCTTGCGCTCCAGGGCATAAAGCAGGGCCCTGATCAGGATGGCCGGGGTTATGTCGGGTTTGATGAGATAGTCCTGGGCGCCCTCGGCCAGGGCGTGGCGGCCCAGTTCCTCGTCTCCGTGGCCGGTCAGCACCACCACGGCGGGATCGGCCGTGTGCCGGCGCAATTGCTTCAGGGTCTCCAGGCCGGAGCTGTCGGGCAGCATCAGGTCCAGCAGCACCAATTGGTAGGGGGCTTGTTGCAGGCGGGCCAAGCCCTCGGTCAGGCTGGTGGCCGTGTCCAGGGCGAAACGGCGCCGGACGACACGGGAAATGGCCTGGGCCACCATGGCGGAATACTGGGGGTCGTCCTCCACCAAGAGGGCGCGGATCACGAAATTGCCGGTCATTATTTAACGCTCCATACCTTGCCAGGTCTGCGGGAAGATTTCCCCGCCAACAGGGGCGCGTGATTCCTGGCCTGATCCAATGGGGTAAGCAACGGTACGAGCATCGAGAAACTCGACAAACATGTTCACAAATATTGCCGGACAATCGCCTGGGCCAATCCCTCCTAACTATTGGGGTATAAACGATATATATTTTATCATAGTAAATCGCTGAACATCTTGTCAATTATTGAATTGGCCTCCAGGCGTATCGCCCGCCGGGCTGGGAACCGCCCCGGCTATGGCGCGGCCGCTGATTGACTTGGGCCAAGACGCGTGGTAAGAAAAAATAGTTCGGAAGCGAGAGAGGCGCCCTGCCAGGGCTGAAAAAGGGAAGACGGTGCGATTCCGTCGCGGTCCCGCCGCTGTGACCGGGGACGAAACCCGCTGGATACCACTGCTTCGCTGGCGCGGAGCGGGAAGGTGCGGGGAGTAGGTGGATCCGGGAGCCAGAAGACCTGCCTCTCCGACGACATAATCCCCTGGCTCGAGGAATGGCCGCGAGGGGACCTGGGTCGAAGAAACAGGGTGCAGACCCCGGGAGTGAACGCTTCCCGGGGTTTTGTTTTGCCCCGGCAGGCAAGGAGGAGATGATGCTTTCGGTGTCCAAAAAGTCCTTGCTTCGGTTGGCGGCGGCCTGCCTGGCCCTGTGCCTGGCCTGGTTGTCGCCCGTTCCCGCGTCAGCTGGCCATGACCCCGCGGCCGGGGAGGGCAAACCAGCTCTCCTGCTGGTCACCTTCGGGACCAGCGTGCCCCAGGCCCAGGGGGCGTTCACGGCCATCGAGGCCGCGGCCAAGGCCAGGTTCCCGGGGCTAGAATTGCGCTGGGCCTACACCTCCAAGAAGATCCGCCACAAGCTGGCCAAGGAGGGGCGGAACATAGCCTCGCCGGCCCAGGCCCTGGCCGCCTTGGCCGACGAGGGTTACGATGGCGTGGCGGTGCAGTCCCTGCACATCATCGCTGGCGAGGAGTTCGAGGGGCTTAAAGAGACCTGCCAGCGCTTTGCCGGCATGCCCAAGGGCTCCAAGCGGGTGGAACTGGGCCTGCCGCTCTTGGCCTCCCAGGAGGACATGGAGCGCGCGGCCAAGGCCCTGCTGGCGGCCGCGCCCAAGGAGCGCCGCCCCAAGGAGGCCCTGGTGTTCATGGGGCACGGCACCCCCCACGCGGCCAACGCCACCTACCCCGCCATGGCCTACATCCTGCAAAAGCTGGATCCCCGGGTCTCGCTGGGCACCGTGGAGGGCTACCCCGGCCTGGACGAGGTCAAGGCCGAGCTGAAGGCGCGCGGCGACAAGAAGGCCTGGCTCATACCCTTGATGTCGGTGGCCGGGGACCACGCCATCAACGACATGGCTGGAGCCGAGGATGACTCCTGGGTCTCCCAACTGGCCAAGGCCGGAGTGAGCAGCCAGGCGGTGTTAAAGGGCATGGCCGAGAACCCGGCCATCGTGGATATCTGGCTGGATCACCTCCAGGCCGCCCTGGAAAAGCTGGGCAAACGATAGGGCCAGTCCGGCATATTCTTGATACGGCGGCGCGTCGGCCAAGCCGGCCCGGCGGCCGCCAAGGAGTGGAAAAGCCATGAAGGACAATGTGTTGGAGCAGCTTTGGGAGACACTTGAGAAATCCCTGGCCATGCTGGAGAGCGGGGAGGGCGACCAGCGTCAGCTCACCCAGGCCGTGCGTTCCGCCTTGCCGTTGCTGCTGGCGCACGATCCATCCCAAGTGGTGGAAATGGCAGGTCGATCGGCCATGCCCACCCGCTCCCTGCTCAGTTGGCTGGTCTTCGAGGCCGCCAGGCTGGACCAGGAGAGCGAGAGCCGGGCGCGCGCCCTGCAAGGCTATTGGGAGGGGCAGGCCGGCCTACAGCCGGGGCTGATGGCCCCGACCCTGGTGCAGGCCGTGGAATAGCCAGCCCAGGCCGTTAGGTGAATCAAGGGGCCGGTCCCGCCTTGGGCGGGGCTGGCCCCTTTTTCATGTGCGGGGGTAGGCCTGCCGGCGGGTAATCCCTTGCCTTGAGGTCCGCCTCACGGCTAGAGTCGAGGGAACTGGCCGCGCCCGGCCGGTCAAGCAAGGGAGAGAGCCCACATGGACATGCTGGATATGAGCCAAGAGCAGCGTTTGCTGGTGGAAGGGGTGCGCCGGGCGGCGCGCGAGAAGATCGCCCCCCGGGCGGCCGAGACCGACCGCCTGGGCCGCTATGACTGGGAAGTGACTGATCTGCTCTGGGATTTGGGCCTGCTCAACATCATCCTACCCGAGGAGCACGGCGGTTGGGGGGAGCGCAGCTGCTATGCCTTGTGCCTGTGCGTGGAGGAGGTGGCCAAGGTCTGCGCCTCCTCGGCCTTGAACCTGATCATCCAGGCCGTGGGCAGCTTTCCCCTGGCGCACGCCGGCAGCCCCGAGCAGAAGGCCCGTTTCCTGCCCCGCCTGGGCCAGGGGCGGCAGCTCATGGGCTATCTGGTGACAGAGCCGGGGGCTGGCTCCGACGTGGCGGCCATCACCACCAAGGCCACTCGCCGGGGCGACGGTTATGTGCTGGAGGGGCGCAAGGTTTTCGCCACCAACGGCGGCGTGGCCGGGCTCTACAGCGTGCTGGCCAAGACCGGGCCCAAGGAATTCTCCTTCTTCGTGGTGGAGCGCGACAGCCCGGGGCTTTCCATCGGCAAGGTGGAGGACAAGTGCGGTTTCCGGGGCAGCAACACCGCCGAGGTGATCCTGGACGGGGTGACAGTGCCGGCCGAGAACCTGCTGGGCCGGCCTGGCGACGGCTTTCTCATCGCCATGGCCGATTTCGACATGTCGCGGCCGGCCGTGGCCGCCCTGGCCCTGGGCATCGCCGAGGGAGCCTTGGAGCACACCCTGCGCTATGCCGGCCAGCGCCAGACCTTTGGCCGGGCCTTGCTGGATCACCAGGCCATCGCCTTCATGCTGGCTGACGCGGCCATGAACATCGAGGCCGGACGCGGCCTGATGGCCCGCTCCGCCCTGACCCGCGACCAGGGGCTGCGCAACACCGAGCTTTCCTCCATGGCCAAGTGCTTCTGCAGCGACATGGCCATGAACGTCACCACGGACATGGTGCAGATACTGGGGGGCTACGGCTACATCAAGGATTTCCCCTTGGAACGCATGTTCCGCGACGCCAAGCTGACCCAGATATTCGAGGGGGCCAACCAGATTCAACGCGGCATCATCAGCCGGGAGATGAAGAAGAAACTGCGCGCCTGAGCGGCCGCCTCAAGGTTCGGGCCGGGCGTCGCAGGCCGTGACGGTCGGAGAAGCGCCCCAGCATGGGCTTGCTTAGCGCCAAGGTGATGACCTGGGCCGAGAGGAATATCCCCACCTCCCAGGCCCCCATGCCGATCTGCAAGGCGTAGAGGGGCAGGAAAACCTCGA
>CAZLSD010000087.1:0-11926 GCA_964561775.1 uncultured Desulfarculus sp.
TTGTGGGCCATCAAGCCGCCTCCAGCGCGGGGTGCCGGAAAAAGAGGGGGCCGGCGGCCCCCGATAGAACCTGGCAAGAGTGTAGTCCGCCCCGGGCCGGGGTGTCAACGCGGGCCGGACCGGCCTGGACCCCGCGGCGAACTTAAATTTTTTTTAGTCCTGGGCGCAAAAAAAGCCTTAACCCAAATTTCGTGGTGCCGATAAGAGCGGTGAACTCAGAGGCCACTGGCACCGGAGCACGCCGTCCGGAAAAGGAGGCAAGGGGAAAGACGCCAGCCAGAAGGCTTCCCGCCCAACCAGCGCCAAAAGGATATTGGCGCGCAAGGACCAAGGAGGGGTCAGATGAGTCTTGTTGTCAATCACAACTTAATGGCCATGAACGCGGCCCGCAACCTGTCGGACATCTATGGGCGCTTGTCCAAGAGCACCCAGAGGCTGTCCTCGGGTCTGCGCGTGAACTCGGCCGCCGACGACGCGGCCGGCCTGGCCATCCGCGAACTCATGCGCGCGGATATCCAGGTGCTTAACCAGGGGGTGCGCAACGCCTCCGACGCCATCAGCATGATTCAGACCGCTGAAGGCGCCATGAACGTCATCGACGAGAAGCTGGTGCGCATGAAGGAGCTGGCGGAGCAGGCCGCCACCGGCACCTACACCACCGCCCAGCGCGAGATCATGGACTCCGAGTATCAGGCCATGGCGGCGGAAATCGACCGTATCGCCAACGCCACCCGCTTCAACGGGGTCCAACTCCTGGACGGCACCCTGCACAGCTTCCACGACGGCTCGGGCATGAAGATACACTTCGGCACGGGCAACAGCTCGGCCGAGGACTACTACTTCATCGACATGGGCGACATGCGGGCCACCGCCGCCACCGGCCTGCGGGTGGGCAACTCGGACCTGCGCGAGGTGTGGCGCACCACCAGCCTTAACGCCTCCAGCGCCACGACCAAGCTGGAGGAGGGCGCCAGTTCCACCAGCGGCGTCTTCGGCATCCAGTTCAGCTCCGGCCTGGACGCCAACAACGACCCGGTCTGGGGCTTCTACGGCTACGTGGCGGTCAACCCCACCAGCCAGAGCCTCTCCGATCTGGTGGCCGAGATCAACAAGGGCACCCAGGCCACGGGCACCGTCTCCTTCGGCTCCCTGACCTCGGCCCAGCTCTCCACCCAGGCCATCACCTTGAACGGCCAGGTCTTCACCTTCAGCACCGCGGGCGCCACCAACACCTACAGCGGCACCACGGGCACGGTGGGCATCACCCTGGGCTCCACCACCTCCATCGCCTACCAGTTCGCCGCCGAACTGAACAACAACTACGCCTCCACCGGCGTCTTCGCCGCGGTGGACGGCACCACGGTGCACCTGTACTCGGTGGAGTTCGGCGAGGACGGCAACCTCATCACCATGAGCGGCACCACCGCCGGGCTCACCTTCAGCGGCAACAACCTGAACGGCGGCGGCGACAAGGTCCTGACCGCCGACGCCTGGTACGACAACGACACCGGCGAGTACGAGCTCCAGATCAAGATGGACATCGGCGGCGACTCCCGCCAGATCCGCCTCTTCTCCCTGACCACCACGGGCGGCGCGGGCGACGTCATCGGCTCCACCGCCACCGTGGGCTATCTGGGCACGCTCACCACCGGCAACAGCGGTCTGGGCTTCATCAGCAACTACGCCACCACCGACAGCGACCTGGAGTGGAGCGAGGCCCAGAACGGCAGCGGCAACACCACCTGGGACGGCGCGGACATCCGCACCCAGTCCGCCGCCCAGTTGGCCCTGGCCGCCCTGGACGAGGCCATCTCCAACAAGGACATCCGCCGGGCCGAGCTGGGCGCCTTCAGCAACCGCCTGGAGAACACCATCACCAACCTGCAAATACAGGCCGAGAACCTGCAGGCGGCCGAGTCCCGCATCAGCGACGTGGACGTGGCCACGGAGATGACCGAGTTCACCAAGAACAACATCCTGGCCCAGGCGGCCGTGGCCATGCTGGCCCAGGCCAACAGCCTGCCCCAGTTGGCCCTCCAGCTCCTGGGCAGCTAGGCAAGCCTCAGAACCCCCGGCCGGGCCGGACCACCCGGCCGGGGTCCGCCCTCAAGCCCCCGCCCCGGCGGGGGCTTTCTCTTTTGGCGCGGGGCGCAAAAAAAGCCCGGGCCAGCCTGACCAAGGCTGGCCCGGGCCTGATAACAATCTCACTTAAACCATATGGTTTTCCTACGACGACAAAGACGGGCGGGGATAAACCCCGCCCCTACATTAACATACTGATTTTCTTGATGTAGGGGCGGGGTTTATCCCCGCCCGTCTTGCCTGCAAGACACTACGCTTGATGTCAAACTAGTATGAGAACGGCCCGGGGCGGCTAATCGGCGTCCAGCACCTGGCGCACGGTGGCCAGCAGTTCGGCCCGCCGGAAGGGTTTGGCCACATAGCCGCTGGCCCCCGACTCCAGGGCGTCCTTGACCTGAACCCCGGCCGCGTAGCCGCTGGCGATGATCACCTTGGCCCGGGGGTTCAAGGCCAGCATCTCCTTCAAGGCCTTGTGGCCGCCCATGCCGGGCATGCCCAGGTCCATGATGACCAAGTCCAGGCGGCGGCCTTGCTCCTCAAACAGGCGCAGGGCCTCCTCGCCGCTGCTGGCCTGGCCCACCGTGTAGCCCTGGTCGCTGAGGAAACGGGAGCACAGGCCGCGCAGGGCCTCCTCGTCGTCCACCACCAGCACGCTCTCGCGGCCGGCCAGTTGCGGGTCCCGCGCCGGGGTGGCGGGGGAGCGGGGGATGATGGAGGGCTGGGGCTCTTCCAGCACCGGCAAGAGCACCCTGAAGACCGTGCCCGAGCCCGGCTCGCTGTAGCAGAGGATATGCCCGCCGTGGCTCTTGACGATGCCGTAGGCCGAGGAGAGACCCAGGCCGGTGCCCTTGCCCACGGCCTTGGTGGTGAAGAAGGGGTCGAAGATGTGCTCCAGGGTCTGCTTGTCCATGCCCTGGCCGGTGTCGGAGACGGCCAGTTGCACATAGGCCCCGGGGCGCACCTCCAGGTGCTGCACGCAATACTCGTGGTCCAGTTCCACGGCCATGGTCTCCAGCCGCAGGCGGCCGCCCTCGGGCATGGCGTCCTGGGCGTTGTTGGCCAGGTTCAAGAGCACCTGCTCCATCTGGGTGGAGTCGGCCAGGACGGCGGGCAGGTCCTGGGCCAGGCTGGTTTCAATCCTGATCATCTTGGCCAGGGTGCGCTCCAGGATGACCAGAGCCCGCTCGATGCACTGATTGAGGTCCAGGGGCTTGAGCTGGGGCTCGCTCTTGCGGCTGAAGGCCAGGAGTTGGCGCACCAGTTCCTTGGCCCGCTGGGCCGAGGCCATGATCTGCTCCAGATCGGCGGGGTTGACGCAGCCCTTCTGGGCATCGTCCATGGCCATCTCGGCGAACCCCAGCACCGCGCCCAGGATGTTGTTGAAGTCGTGGGCTATGCCTCCGGCCATGGTCCCCACCGCCTCCATCTTCTGGGCCTGGCGCAGTTGGGCCTCCAGGCGGCGGCGCTCGCTCACGTCGCGCAGCATGACCATGGTGTAGTCCATCCCATCCAGTTCATAGGTGGAAACCGCCACGGTCATGTCGAACTCGCCGCCGCCTTGGCGCAGGCCCTTGGTCTCGTAAAGAGTGGGCACATCATCTCCCTGGGCCCGGCGGCGCACCTTTTCGCTGATGTCCTGGCGGCAGCCGGGCGCGATGAGATCCAGCACCGGCCGCCCCAACACCTCTTCCTGGTCCTGATAGCCGAACAGGCGCACATAGGCCGGATTGACCCAGACATGGACTCCCCGCTGGGCCACGCCTATGGCGTCGCGCGAGTTGTCGAAGATGGTGCGCAGCTTCACCTCGCTCTCGCGCAGGGCCTGCTCGGCCTGGATGCGCTCGCTCACGTCCTCGAAGGCCACGGCCAGCCTTTGTCCCGGCAAGGAAAAGACCCGGATGCGGAAGGCCCCGGCCAGGCGCGCGTCCTCGTAGTACAGGTCGTCGGTCTCGAAGGTGCGGCCGGTTTTGGCCACTTGGAGGAATTTTTCCGTCAAGCCCATTTGCTTGGCCCGGGGCCACATCTCGGCGAACTCCCGGCCGCGCCATTGGGCCACCATGATGCCGCTCAGCCGCTCGGCCTCGGGGTTGCCGTCCAGCAGAACCAGGCGATCGGGCTCCTCGTATTGATAGATGAACAGCCCGGCGGGTATGGCCCGCACCAGCTCGTCCCAGGTTTTCAAGGAGGCCTGCAATTGCTCCTGGGCCTGGCGGCGCTCCTCGATGTCGCGGGTGATGGTGAGGATGTGGGGCTCCCCGCCCAGCTTGATGATGGTGGCCGACATCAGCCCCGTGATCAGGCGGCCATCCTTGGCCTTGAAAAAAGCCTCCAGGTTGGTCACCTGACCGTCGCGGGTCAGGCCTTCCAAAAGGCGGGCGCGATCGGCCAGGTCGTTCCAGATGCCGATTTCAGAAGAGAGGCGCCCCATGACATCTTCGCGGGTGTAGCCGGTCATCTCGGTGAAGCCCTGGTTGATGTCCACGTAGGTGCCATCCATCTTGTTGATGTTGATGGAGTCGGGGCTGGTGGAAAAGGCCAGGCGGTAGCGCTCTTCGCTCTCGCGCAGGGCCTGCTCGGTTTCTTGGCGGGCTTGGCCTTCCTGGCGCAGCAGCTGGTTGGCCTGCTCCAGTTGGCGCACCGCCGCGCTCTCCTTGGCCAGGGAATGGGTCAAGGCGCGGAAGATGAGCGCCACCCCGCTGGCCACCAGGGCGTTGAGCAGCACGAAGTTGCCGCTGAGCACCGCCCAGCGCCAGGCCGATACCGGATACTCGCCCAGCCAGGGCAGGCGCTCGATCCAGACCAGGTAGTTGAGCGCCGCCAGGGTCAAGGCGTTGAGAACCAGCGCCCCCACCGTGACCTTGAAGCCCATCAGGAAACCGGTCATGACCGCGAAGGTGAAGAGCCAGATGGGCCCGCCGCTCATGGGCCCCAGATGATAGATTATGAGGGCGCCCAGTACGTAAAGCGCCGTGATGGCGCCCCAGGCGCGCAGGCGGTAACCAAGGCGGCGCCGGCCCACATAACCCACGGTCGCCCAAGTGAAGGCCGCCAGGTCCACGGCGCCGATGAGCCATAGCTCTTGCTTGATGATGAGCCCTCCGGTGATGCCCAGCACCAGCAGGCCCAAGATCAATCCCAACAAATAGAAATTGTTAACAATCATTTCGCGCCAGGCGATTAGCTCTGGCGCGGGGGGGTGATTGGTCAGGCGCACGTTGGAGTTAGCCCCGCGACGCCGCGGGAAGGGACGAGGCGCGAGCCATATTCATGCCCCAGCCTTGAGGGCGGGTTGGCTCGGCCCGCCCATGATGGGCAAAGGAGGTTTTTGCTGGCGAGGTTCGGCGCACGCGGTCCTCTGCTGCCCCACGCCGGGCTGGTTTTGTTCCCCGAGAGGCTTGGGAGGGCAGGCACTTATTTAATATAATACTTAATCGTAGGTGGGCAGGTCAAGGCGAGCTCAGCCGGAACGGCGGCGATTTTTTAAGGCTCTGCGGCCTTTGCTGGACATGGCGCGCGCCGGGCGGGGTCTGGAAAGAACTTGGTGCGCCTGGGGCGACTCGAACGCCCAACCTACGGCTTAGAAGGCCGTTGCTCTGTCCTGCTGAGCTACAGGCGCGTGCCTGCCATTTTAACCACAACGCCACAGAAGTAAACAAGGGCCTGGCCTGGCCCTTGCCCGGCGCGGCTGGCCTGTTATACAAGCAAGGTAAGGCCCGGCGCGGCGGGCGCGCCAGCCACGGGGGGAAGGAGCCGCCATGCCCAGCAAACCATCCGGTCCGGACAACCTGCTGACCGTGGACCTGGCGGCCATCGCCGCCAACCTGGCGGCCCTGCGCGCCCTGCTGCCCCCGGGGCTGCGCCTGGCCGGGGTGGTCAAGGCCCAGGCCTATGGCCATGGCCTGCTGCCCGTGGCGCGGACCCTAAAAAAGGCCGGGGCCGAGGCCCTGGCCGTGGCCACCCTGGAGGAGGGCCTGACCCTGCGCAAGGCCGGCATCCAGGGGCCGATCTACCTGCTGCTGGGACTGCGCCCCGGCCAGGCCCGCCAGGTGGCCAAACACGACCTTACCCCCATCAGCGGCGACCTGGAGGCCCTGGAGGCCTTGTCCCACCTGGGCCAGGCCCTGGGCCGCCGCCTGCCCGTCCAGTTCAAGGTGGACACCGGCATGGGCCGCCTGGGCGTGCGTCATGAAGAAGCCTGGCCCTACATCGAGACCGTGGCCGCCCTGCCCGGCCTGGAGCTGACCGGCCTGGTCAGCCACCTGGCCAGCGCGGGCAACCCGGATTCCGCCAGCGCCCACCACCAGGCCCAGGCCTTTGCCGACCTGCTGGCCCTGGCCCGCGCCCGCGGCCTGCCGCTCAAGGATTCCAGCCTCTCGGGCAGCGGCGGAACCATGGTGCCGCCCGGGCCGGGCCTGGGCCAGCACGGCCTGGTGCGCCTGGGCATGGCTATCTACGGGGCCTTGCCCGACCCGGCCAGCGCCGGCCGGGTGAGCCTCAAGCCCGCCATGAGCTTTTGCTCCAGGCTGTTGGCCGTGCGCCGCGCCCCCAAGGGCACGGCCGTTTCCTATGGCTCCACCTGGCGCGCCCACCGCGACACCTGGCTGGGCGTGGTCCCCCTGGGCTATGCCAACGGCTATCTGCGCGCCGCCTCCAACCACGCCCACATGCTGGTGAACGGCCAGCCCGCCCCGGTGCGCGGCCGGGTCTGCATGAACCTGACCGTGCTGGAGGTGGGGCATCTGGACCCCCTGCCCCGGGTTGGCGACCCGGTGGCGGCCCTGGGAAGCCAGGGAGAGCAGGCCATCAGCGCCGAGCAGTTGGCCCAGTGGTGCGGCACCATCCCCTATGAGATCACCTGCGCCCTGGGCGCGGCCAACAAGATCAAATACGTCTAGGCCAGAACCGCCAGCAGGCCCTGGTAGCCGAACCTGCGGCCCCGGCGCTGGCCGGTCAGCTCGCGCAGGATGCCCAGATCCTTTAGCTTGTTGGCCAGCAGCCCGGCCGTGCGCTGGGTGACTTCCAGCTTCTCCGCCGCCTCGGGCAGCTCCAAGACCGGCTGCCCCGCCAGCAGTTCCAGCAGGCGCAAGGGATGCTTGGGGGCGCGCGCCCAGGCCAGCACCAGGGAGCGGTGCTCGGCCGCCAGGTCGTGGGCGGCCAGGCAGGCGGCCAGGCTGTCGCCGGCGGCGGCCTCCACCCCGGCCAGGAACAAAGACATCCAGCGCCGCCAGGCCCCGCCGGCCCGCACCTCCTTGAGCGCCTGCTCCAGGCCGCCGGGCAAATCACGGGCCGCCCGGGCCAGGCCCTGCCCCAGCCCGCTCAGGGCCAGAGAAGGCAGGCCCAGGCGCGGGGCCAGACCCATGAGCAGCACCCGGCCGGCCGGGCCGCGCAGGGGGTGGTCGGGGCCTTCCCGCTCCCAGGCCGCCAGGGCCAGGCCCGCCGCCATCAGGGAAGGCAGGCCGGCCTGCAACCAGCGCGGAGCCAGGCTCCAGACCGAGGCCCCGGCCACGGGAGGGTCGCCCGGCCGCCAGAGCGGCTCGCCGCCGGCCCCCCGCGCCAGGTGGGGCGCGTCCAGATGAAAGAAAATGTCGCTGACCAGGGAGGGCGTGAGGTGCTCCCCTGCTGGCCAGGCCTGCAAGCGGCGCAAGGCCAGCAGGCAGCCCACCCCCCGGCGCAGGCCCTGGTGGGGGCGGCTGGGCCGCAGCTCTGGCCCGCAGGCCAAGAGGGCGGCCAGGTCCGCGCCCCGGCCCTGAAAAGAGGCCTCCAGGCAGGCGGCGCGGGCGCTAAGGGGGCCAGCCGCGAAACGGGGCCACAGGGGCCAGAGCCGGCCCAGCATCTCCAGTTGCCCCAGCCGGTGCTGGGCCTGGGCCAGCAGCCCGGCCATGGCCGGGTCCAGGGAAAACTGCTGCTCTGTCTTGGCTGCCGCCGCGCCGGTCATGCCCATGGACCTTTCGCCAGCGTTGAAGCACTTTGGCTGCATAGGTATCACAACGGCCCCGGCAGGTCACGGCAAAAAGCAGGGCGGGTAATGGGAAAACAGGGCTTTGTCCGGGAAAAATCGCCCCGGGGCCGGGCCGGGGGCGGCGGGCGTGTGTATTATTAAAGCATGAGCCAGCGCATGACAGCAACCCTGGAGGCCCTGCGCCAGGTTTTGCAGGGCCGCCAGCCAGAGCGCCGCATCCCTCCCCTGGGCGCGCGCCGGGCCGCGGTCTTGATGCCCCTGTGGGAGGCCCCCCAGGGGGTCCAGGTGGTTTTGACCAAGCGCACCGAGGACTTGGCCCACCACGCCGGGCAGATTTCCTTCCCCGGCGGCGCGGCCGAGGACGAGGACGACAGCCTGGCCCAGACCGCCCTGCGCGAGACCTGCGAGGAGATAGGCGTCTGCCAGGGCCTGGTGGAGGTGGTGGCCCGCCTGGACCAGGTGCTCACCATCACCAACTTCCTGGTCACGCCCTTCCTGGGCCAGCTGGACCCGGCGGCCGATTTTCGCCCCAACCCCCTGGAGGTGGAGCGCCTGGTGCTGGTGCCCCTGGCCAAGGTGCTGGACCCGGCGGCCTGGCAGGCCATGGACCTGCCCTGGCGGGGCATGATCCTGCCCGGGCAGCAGGCCCTGGTCCAGGACCAGGACGTGATCTGGGGAGCCACCGCCCGCATGCTGCTAAATTTCCGCGCCGCCCTGGGGCCGGAGGCGGCCCGCATAGCCAACCTGGCCGGAAATGGTCATAATCCTGTGGACAGGCCGCCCGGCGCGGTGTAGATATATCCTCCTGTCGGGACGTGGCTCAGACTGGTAGAGCACTGCGTTCGGGACGCAGGGGTCGCTGGTTCAAATCCAGTCGTCCCGACCATCTTTTTTTCCCGCCGCCGTGGGCGATTAGCTCAGATGGATAGAGCGTTGGCCTCCGGAGCCAAAGGCCGGGCGTTCGAATCGCCCATCGCCCACCAAGCACCCCCCAGCCAAAGCAAGCGCATTATATTCTAAGGCACGCCGCGCCCACGGCCTGGCCGCGCCCTTGACTTGCCCATAGATGCCGCACTATGATGGCCTGGGTCAGCCTGGGGGGCTGGCGCGGATGGCAGCGGCCCATGCCGCTTGCCTGCCTAGCGCCGGAGCTGGCCAACACCGCCACGATAGCAATCCCCCACGCCAGCTATGAGAACGCGCCGGACGCCCCTCCGGGGTAGCCCCGACAACTTTTGTTAAAAGTCGCAGGAACTAATGAAACAAAAGCCAAAAGATTTTTACCGGGAATATGATTTAAAGATACACAGAAAACAAGACATGTGCTTGGCACCAGCGGCTCATCAACAACAAGCTTTAGATAATCTTAATAAATGGTTTATGTCTACAAAAAAACAGGCAGGTGGAATACTTGTGCTGCCTACTGGAGGTGGCAAAACCTTCACGGCCATGCATTTTCTATGTCGCCACCCTATTTCTGATAACTACAAGATACTGTGGCTTGCGCATACGCATCACCTGTTAGAGCAAGCTTTTTCCGGGATGGATAAATTACTATGTCTTATCGCAGAACCTAAGAACAGTCTTAATGTTAGATTGGTTTCGGGAACGATTGGGCACTTTAAAGTGGCTGATATCAAACAAAGTGATGACGTAGTAGTAGCTACAGTGCAGACAATTTGGAACGCTATGAAAAATAACCATCCAGCCATTGATTCATTCCTTGAAAATGGAATTCGACCAATATTTATTGTTATTGATGAAGCTCACCACTCACCTGCGCCGTCATATCGCCAACTTATTAGTTACGTCAACGATAAAGTAGACAACGTAAAAATATTAGGTTTGACTGCAACTCCAACCTATTCCGACAAGACGCGACGCGGATGGTTGGCAAAGTTATTTCCGCAGGGAATAATTCACCAGATCCGGGCAGAAGAACTAATGGCATCCGGGGTGCTGGCTAAACCGATTATCGAGACAACTAGAACAAATATAGAGGCTCGTTTCGACGATCGCGAATTTGAAAAATGGGTAAGCACCAACCAAGACATCCCCGAAGATATAATCGGGTCCTTGGCTGAAAACCAAGAACGCAATCATCTTATTGTTGAAACATATGTAAAAAATAAAGAACGCTTTGGGAAAACACTAATATTCGCTGACCGTTGGTTCCAATGCGAGTATATCCGAGAAGCACTGAGAAGACGTGGTGTAAAAGCAGATGCAGTTTATACCCATATAGATACTGACCCTGGTTCGGTAGCTGCAAGAAACCGGAGAAACAGCGACGAGAATGCTAAAATTCTACAGTCTTTCCGTGATAATCAGTTGGATGTGTTGATAAACGTTCGAATGCTAACAGAAGGTACCGATGTGCCTAATGTACAAAGTGTGTTCCTAACCCGACAAACAACAAGCCAAATATTGCTAACTCAGATGGTGGGACGCGCTCTTCGTGGTCCAAAATTCGGCGGAACAGCAGAAGCCAATATAGTTTCATTTATTGATAACTGGGAACATAATATCAGTTGGGCGGAATTTGGTCAATTATCACTTGATGGCATAGAAGACGTCATGCCCGAGTACGGTAAGCGTCCACCACTTGAGCTTATTTCCATTGATTTGGTGCGCGACCTCGCCCGGCAGATGGATAGTGGCGTAAACGTAGCTCCCTTGCCATTTCAACTTATGCTACCAAAAGGGTGGTATCGCGTGGAATACCACGTTCAGCTCAAAGATAGCGATGACTTTGAGCCGAAAACAAGGTTGCTAATGGTATTTGAGCATGAATACGCTTCATACCAAAAAATAATCAAAAAATTGCAACAAGATGATCTTAATGCTTTTTCGTCAGAGAATTGCGCTTTAGAAGGAATTGCTTTAGATAAAGTTTCAAAATACGGTAAGCTTTTCTTTACTGATATAGACATTCGTGCTGCCGATGAATTAAAAAGGAATTTATTTGACTTGGCGCGTCACGTTGCGCAAAATGATAAACAAACACCTAAGTTTTTCAAATTTGAAGAAAGAGAACTACACGATCTAGACAAGCTAGCGCAAGGTGTAATTATTAATAAACTTAGCCTTGTAGAGATATACGAGTCAGCGCACGCGGAATATGCGCGCACCGATTTGTACTGGCGCGTAATCTACCCTAATTTTGATATGTTTAAAAGTCAGCTTGATGCCTGCGTCAATAGGTTACTAAAGGGACATATAAAAGATTCGCCAATAGAAAATAGTTACACAACACCAGAAAAGCCAGTAGAGCGCGAGCCTAGCGAAGAGTTAAAATGTGAAATATTAGCCAGGGATAGCAATAGATGCTTATGTTGTGGCTATAACTTGTCTAGGAGGTATTTACAGATTGACCATATCGCACCTTTTTATCTAAAAGGAGATAATTCGCCGAGTAATCTTCAAACTCTCTGCCGGCAATGCAATCAAGAAAAAGCTATAACAGTAATAAATTTTAGGAAGTTTTCAACTACTCTCACAGGGCCTTTGGCAGCACTGCCCCGCGGGGCCACTCCAGGCAATAAAAACGCCAATGATAGACGGTGGTGGGAATTTTATTTGCGGCGCACTATTAATGCTTTTTATCAATGCGCTGCCGTTAATAACATAAGCATCAAACTACGGGGTAAGGATGTTGGTATTTGGCGAATAATCCTAAATCCAGGCAATCCTCCCTCATGGCTCCAGGCCCACTTGCAGGAACTGAACAGAATTATCAGGCGTGGTGGTGGGTTAGGCGAGAAATTGGAACAAGTTGTGATTGATAATTAGAGAAGTTAATTGCCTGGCAGCGGCTAACCTCCCCCCCTCCCTCGGGGCCGCGCCAGCGGCGAGAGGCCCTTGGCCATGCTGGCGAACAGGAAT
>CAZLSD010000088.1:0-7356 GCA_964561775.1 uncultured Desulfarculus sp.
GCCGTGTCATACTAGCTTGGCATCAAGCGTGGTGTCTCGAAGGCAAGGCGGGCGGGGATAAACCCCGCCCTACATTAGGAAAATCATGATCTTAATGTAGCAAGGGGCGGGGTTTATCCCCGCCCGCCTTTGCCGGCGGAGGAAAACTATTTGCTTGAAGCGAGATTCGGTATTGACCACGCAATGGAGGCGAAAGAGGATGGACCCGACCTAGCTCCGGCGGGCCAGCAGGCAGACGCTCAGGCCCAGGGGGAAGTCGTGGCCTTTAAGCCAGGCCGCCTCGGCGCGCATGACCTGGAGCAGCAGGCGGTTGAGCAGGGGCGAGGGCGCGTCCACGTCGGAGAGGCAGACGTTGTCGTCTGGCGTCGGGCGCAGGCGCTCCCAGTATCTGGCGGCCAGGCGCTGGGCTATGGCCAAAGGCCCCAGGATGGAGTTGCGGTAGGTGGCCCGCTGCACGGTGAAGCCGGCCAGTTCCAGGCGGCGGGCCAGTCCCTGGCGGGTGAAGCGCCTGGCCCCGTGCACGGCCCGGTCGTGGGGGCCCATGATGCCCTGGTAGGCCGAGTCGAATACCAGGAGGTAGCCTCCGGGCTTAAGCGCCCGGCGGCACTCGGCCAGGGTGGCCCGCACATCCACGCCCTCGTGATAGAGCACGTCCATCAGGGTGATGAGCCCGGCGCAGCCGTCGGCCAGGGGCAGTTCCGCGCAGCCGGCCCGCACCAGGTCCAGCCCTCCCCGGCGGCAGGCCAGGCCCAGGCAGCGGGCGTCGTACTCCACCCCCAGGGCCGGGCCAAGGCCGGCCAAGTCCTGGAGCAGGGCCCCGGTGCCGCAGCCCACGTCCACGCGCAGGCCGTCCACCGCCACGCCTTTTAGCAGGGCGGCCACGGCCAGGCGCTTGCCCACGAACCACCAGTGGCGCTCCTCCAGTTCGTACATCACGTCGACTTCGCGGGGCTCCAAGCGTCTGCCTCCCTGGCCTGGTAATGGCTGGCCAATCTTGGCCCAGGGCCGGGGTTCAGTCAAGCCGCTCGCCGAGTCCAGGTTCTGGCCGGCAGGTATGGCACAAAAAATCGTGGCTGGCCCAAGCTGGGTTTGACTGCTAGTCCAGGGTGGTCTAGTATTAGCCCACGCGGAAGCCTGAAGGTTTATCCATTGGTTTCCGTGGACAATATCGGCGAAACCCCGACCATTCCGCTAGACGCGCGGCAACCCGACTGAGCGCGGCGCGCGGGTATTCGCCAGGGGCCAGGCCCCTCCCAGGTCCCTAACTGGAGGCGTGCCGGACATTGGCCCCTTTTTCTCTCCCGGCCTGGGCCGCCGGCTCCCCGGGAGGCCTCACAAAGTCCCCTGTCTTTATTTTTGGAGGCGCCCGTGACCATCAAACCCATGTTCGCGCCGGGAGCCCACGCGGACAAACACTACGTGGTCTATGAAGCAGACGGCCTTAAAGGGGAGTCTTCCGCTCCCTGCCAGCTCAACTGTCCGGCCGGCATAGACGTTCCCTCCTACATCGCCTACATCGCCCAGGGTCAATACGAGGAAGCCATCGAGCTTATCCGCCAGGACAACCCCTTCCCCTGGGTCTGCGGCCTGGTCTGCACCAACCCCTGCGAGGCCTGGTGCCAGCGGCGCTATCTGGACAAGGCCCTGGCCATCAAGGACTTGAAGGGCCTGGCCGCCAAGATGGTCATGGAAAAGGGTCCGGGCTACCGCATCCCCGCCCCGCGGGCCAAGTTCGAGGAGAAGATCGCGGTCATCGGCTCTGGCCCGGCCGGGCTCACGGCGGCCTATTTCCTGGCCTGGGAAGGCTATCCGGTCACGGTCTTCGAGGCCATGCCCGAGGCCGGCGGCCTGATGATGGCTGGCATTCCCGAGTTCAGGCTGCCCCGCTCGGTGGTGCGGGCCGAGGTGGAGGCCATCAAGGCCATGGGGGTGGAGATCGTCACCAACACCCCGGTGGGCCAGGATCTCACCCTGGACATGCTGCGCGCCCAGGGCTACAAGGCCTTCTTCCTGGGCATCGGGGCCTGGCAGGGGGTCAAGCTGGGCATCGAGGGCGAGACCGAATATCCCCAAGTGGTCAGCGCCCTGCAATTCTTGAAGGACGTCTCCTTCGGCATGAAGATCAAGCCCTCGGACCGGGTGGCCATCGTGGGCGGCGGCAACGCGGCGGTGGACGCGGCGCGCACCTGCGTGCGCCTGGGCTGCTCCTCGGTCAGCGTCATCTACCGCCGCACCCGCTCGGAGATGCCGGCTCACTTCGAGGAAATAATCCAGATGGCCGAGGAAGGCATCCACGTCCACCAGCTCACCATCCCCGCCCGCATCAAGGGCAGCTACTGCAAGGTGGACTCCCTGGAGTGCCTGATGGCCAGCCTGGGCGAGCCGGACGAGAGCGGCCGCCGGCGTCCGGTGCCCATCGAGGGCTCGGAATACAACATGCCCGTGGGCGCGGTCATCGCCGCCATCGGCCAATCCCCCAACCTGGCCGACTACCCCGGCCTGGGCGCGATAGCCCTTAACAAGAAGGGCAACGTGCAGGTCGCCGTGCCGGCGCAGCGTACCAACATCGCCGACGTATTCGCCGCCGGCGACGCCGTCACCGGACCGGCCACCGTGGTGCAGGCCATCGGCGGGGGCAAAAGGGCGGCCCGCTCCATCCACGCCTATCTGCGCGGCCTGCCCCTCCAGGAAAGGCAGGCTCCCCGGCCCAGGGCCATGGTGGAACCCATCATAATGACCTACCAGGAGAAATCCTTCATCCAGCGCCAGGAGAACCCCATCATCGACTTAGACCACCGCATGCACAGCTTCGACCGGGTGGAGCGGGGCCTGGACGAGGCCTCGGCCAAGCTGGAGGCCAGGCGCTGCATGCGCTGCGACGTGTGCGAGCGCTGCGGAAAGTGCGTGGAGATCTGCCGCGACAAGGTGGGCGTGGCCGCCATCCGCTTTCACCACGCCGGCGAGAGTTCGCTCATCCTGAAAGACTACGTGCACGGCCTGCCCCACTGCATAGGCTGCGGCTCCTGCGTCAACATCTGCCCCACCGGGGCCTTGCAGATGCAGGACCAGGGCGACGAGCGCATCCTGCTCATGTCGGGCACCATCATCAACCGCATCAAGCTCCAGTCCTGCCAGCGCTGCGGCCAGCGCTACGCGCCCATGGTGCAGATACGCAACGTGGAGGGGCTCATCGTCAAGCCCGGCTTCCAGGATGTCAGCCGGCTGTGCCCCGACTGCCGCAGGGATCACTTCCTGGACAACATGACCGGCTCGGTCGCCAAGGCTGGCCAGCAAGCCGGCGGCCAGCAAGCCAGCGGCAAGGACGCGGCCGTCTAGGGACGGTGACGCGGCGGCGAAAGGCGAGGCGGCGATGAGCGAGCAGGAACAGGGCGGCCACCAGGTGCTGTTCGTGGATGACGAGTCGGAGTACGCCCAGGTGATGACCAAGCGCCTGGGACGGCGCGGCATCCAGGTGATGGCCGCGCTCGGCGGCGTCCAGGCCCTGGAACTGGCCAGCCAGCACGCCTTCCGCGTGGCGGTGGTGGATATCAAGATGGAGGGCATGGACGGCCTGTCCCTGCTCAGGGAGCTGCGCCAACTGCGCCCCCAGCTCAAGGCCATCATGATCACCGGCCACGGCTCGGCCGACCTGGCCCGCCAATGCCAGGAACTGGGGGCCTTCGCCTATTTCAACAAGCCTTGCGACCTGGAAGAGCTGGGCCAAGCCATCCAGCAGGCCTGGGAGGCGGGGGACTGATACCAATCCCACTTCGACCATATAGTTTTGCTCCGACGACCAAGACCGCTTTCTCGATCTCCTCGGACACCCGGTTGGGATGCGGTCCTTATGGGGCCTGGCGGACGGTCCACCAGCCCCTGAGCCCCATAAACCTGGTAGTTACGCCTAATCTCGTAAAATTGCTGCCGTGAGTAGCCGATGATGCGGCAGGCCCGGCTGACGTTGCCCAATTCGCTGGCCAGTTCTAGCAAGCTCGGCTTCCTACGGGCTACTTTCTCCTCGGTGGTCATGTCCTTAAGTCTCCTTGGGTTGAAGGCTCCTCAGCGACACCTTTTCTAACCCAGCCGGAGACGGCATGGCCGCCCCCTGACCCTCACGCCCCGGCGGCGGCGAAGGCTTCCGCCACGATGGCGCGGGCATCGGCGATGATGCGCTCCAGGTGCTCGCCGCCCAAAAAGCTCTCAGCGTAAATCTTGTATATGTCCTCGGTGCCCGAGGGCCGGGCCGCGAACCAGCCCTGGGCCGTGACCACCTTGAGCCCGCCCAGGGGCGCGCCGTTGCCCGGGGCGTGGGTCAGGCGGGCCTCTATGGCGTGGCCGGCCATCTCGCTGGCGCTCACCATGTCCGCGCTCAGCTTCTTGAAGGCCGCCTTCTGGGCCGGGCTGGCCGGGGCGTCCAGGCGCTGATAGAGCGCGTGGCCAAAGCGCTCCTCCAGGCCGGCGTATATCTGGGCCGGGTCCTGGCCGGTCTTGGCCGTCATCTCGGCGGCCAACAGGTCCATGATGATGCCGTCCTTGTCCGTGGACCAGGCCGCGCCGTCCATGCGCAAAAACGACGCCCCGGCGCTCTCCTCGCCGCCAAAGCCCAGCTCGCCCGCCAGCAGCCCGGGCACGAACCACTTGAACCCCACCGGCACCTCCACCACCGCCCGCCCCAGGTGGGCCGCCACCCGGTCCAGCATGGAGCTGGTGACCAGGGTCTTGCCCACGGCGGCGCTTTTCCCCCAGCCGGGGCGGTGCTGGAACAGGTACCAGACCGCGGCGGCCAGGTAGTGGTTGGGGTTCATCAGGCCGCCGCCTTTGGTCACGATGCCGTGGCGGTCATAGTCGGGGTCGTTGCCAAAGGCTATGTCGAAGCGGTCCTTCAAGGCGATGAGCCCGGCCATGGCCCAGGGCGAGGAGCAGTCCATGCGGATGCGTCCGTCCTTGTCCAGGCGCATGAAGGCGAAGGTGGGGTCGATGGTGCGGTTGACCAGTTCCAGGTTGAGGCCATAGCGCTCGGCCATGGGCTCCCAAAAGGCTATGCCCGAGCCGCCCAGGGGGTCCACGCCCATCTTGAGCCCACTGGCGGCGATGGCCTTCATGTCCACCACGCTGGCCAGGTCCTCCACATAGGGCGTCACGTAATCGTGGGCCTTGACGCTCTCCGCGCCCATGGCCCGCTTCAGCGGCAGGCGCTTGATCTGCCGCCAGCCCTGGGCCAGCAGCTGGTTGGCGCGGGCCTCGATGGCGGCGGTGGTCTCGGTGTCGGCCGGGCCGCCGCTCACGGGGTTGTACTTGATGCCGCCGTCGGCCGGGGGGTTGTGGGAAGGCGTGATGACCACGCCATCGGCCAGGTGTTCAGCGCGCCCTCGGTTGTGGCTCAGGATGGCGTGGGAGATGACCGGGGTGGGGGTATAGCCCAGGCCCTCCTGATAGCGCACCTCAACGCCCTGGGCGGCGAAAACCTCCAGAGCGGTGTAGAGGGCCGGCTCGGAGAGCGCGTGGGTGTCCATGCCCAAAAACAGCGGGCCGTCCACCCCGGCCTTGGCGCGCTCTTCGGCGATGGCCTGGCAGATGGCCGCGATGTGGGCCTGGTTGAAGCTGTTCTTTTGCGAGGATCCCCGGTGGCCGCTGGTGCCGAAGCTGACCCGCTGCTCCGGCTGGGCCGGGTCGGGTTCCTCGGTGTAATAGGCGCTCACCAGGCGGGGCACGTTGATGAGCATCTCGCGGGGGGCCGGTTGGCCGGCCAGTTCGTGTATAGCCATGCTGTCTCCTCCGTCCGGCCTTGGTCTGCGCGCCAAGCGGGGCGCGGCCCCGCTTCAAGGCCCAAGTTAGCACGAAACGCCGCTGGCGGGCAGGGCGCGCCGCGAAAATTGCTGATCCCGGGCGGCGGGCTGGTGTAAGTAGATGGTGAACATGTAAGAGCCCGGGCACGGCCTGGCGGCTGCGGCCACGGCGCGGGAGCGGGAGCATGCAGGAAACGGGAGGACACAATTTCCCGCGCAAGCTGAGCGGGGACTTGCCCCTGGCGGTCAAGGCCGAGGGGTTGTGGATCACCGACAGCGCGGGCAAACGCTATCTGGACGCCAGCGGCGGGGCGGTGGTGGTGAACCTGGGGCATGGCCGGGCCGAGATCGCCCGGGCGGTACACGACCAGATCATGGCCCTGTCCTATGCCCACCCCACCATGTTCACCACCTCGCCGGTGGAGGAGTTGGCCGACGCCCTGGCCTCCCACGCGCCAGCCGGCTTGAGCCGCTTCTATTTCCTTTCCGGCGGGGCCGAGGCGGTGGAGACGGCCATCAAGATGGCGCGGGCCATCCACCTGGCCCAGGGGCGTCCCCAGCGGGTGCGGCTGATTGCCCGCTGGAAGTCCTACCACGGCCTGACCCTGGGGGCCTTGGCGGCCACCGGGCGGGTGCCCTTCCGCGCGCCCTACGCGCCCATGCTGGGCGAGGTCTTCCACATCCCCGCGCCCTATTGCCTGCGCTGCGCCTTCGGGCTCACCCATCCCGCCTGCGGCCTGCGCTGCGCCGCCGCCCTGGAGGAGGCCATCGTCAACATCGGCCCCGCCACGGTGAGCGCTTTCTTGGCCGAGACGGTGAGCGGGGCCACCATCGCCGCCGTGCCTCCGCCGCCGGGCTATTGGTCCAAGGTGCGCGACATCTGTGACCGCCACCAGGTGCTGCTCATCCTGGACGAGGTCATGGCCGGCATGGGGCGCACCGGGCGCTGGTTCGCCTGCCAGCACTACGACGTGCTGCCGGACATCCTGACCCTGGGCAAGGGCATCAGTGGAGGCGCCCTGGCCCTCTCGGCCACGGCCACCCGCGAGGAGCATTTCCAGACCCTGCGCCAGACAGGCGGTTTCGTGCACGGCGGCACCTTCTCCCATCACCCGGTGGCCGCCGCCGCCGGCCTGGCCGCCCTGGGCATCATCGAGCGCGAGGGCCTGGTCCAGCGGGTGGCCGAGCTGGGGCCGGTGTTGGGCGGCCTGCTCAAGGAGCGGCTGGCCGATCATCCCCACGTGGCCGACGTGCGCGGACTGGGCTTCTTGTGGGGCGTGGAGCTGGCGCGCGACAAGGCCACTCTGGAGCCCTTCCCCCGCGCGGAGCAAATCACCGAGCGCCTGTGGCAGGAGCTGTTTGGCCGCGGCCTCATCACCTACAAGGCGGTGGGGCTGGCCGGCCCGGGCGGCGACGCCCTGGTGGTGGCCCCGCCCTTCGTGGCCGGGCGCGACGACCTGGAGTTCATCGCCGAGACCGTGCGCCAGGGCCTGGCCGCCGTGCTGGGCTGAGAGGGCTTGCCAGGCGTTCCCACCCGCCTGAGCGCTTGGGCGCAGGCCCGCCAGGGGCG
>CAZLSD010000088.1:7456-11918 GCA_964561775.1 uncultured Desulfarculus sp.
TGCAGCAAACATGCGGCGCAAAAATGGCTTGCAATGACTGGCCGCATATTATAGAAGATAGGTGCTGGTCGCCTTTCCTGGTTTCCCGACCAAGTTAGCCGCGCTGGCCCCAGACCGCTAATCACGGCCCGAGGAGCAGACTAATTATGGTTAGAAGCGTTAGTGACGATACTCCCCGTCAGTCCTGGTTCCAGCAGTACAAACAACCCGTCCTGAGCGTATGCCTGTCGGCCTCGGTATTGGCTGGCGCGCTCCTGCTGCCTTCCCAGCCTTCCTGGGCCCTGCCCTCCCAGAAGGTAAGCTCCATCATCCACACCGCCCAGACCCAACTGGGCACCCCCTACCGCTCCGGCGGAGGCTCGCCCGAGACCGGTTTCGACTGCTCGGGTTTCGTCAGCTGGGTGCTGGGCAAGAACGGCATCGTGCTGGGGCGTTCTTCCGGCGAGCACTTCAAACACGGCAAGAAGATCACCCGCGGCGATCTGAAACCCGGCGACCTGGTCTTCTTCTCCTCCAACCGCAAGAAAAAGCGCGTGGCCCACGTGGGCATCTACCTGGGCGCCAACCAGTTCATCCATGCCGCCAGCAACAACCGCCAGATCCAGGTCAACGGCCTGTACGAGAACTACTGGTCCAAGCACTACATGGGCGCGCGCCGCATCTAGGGCCGCCCGCCACACAGCCTGGACCTGATCGAGCAGGCCGCCCTCTGGGCGGCCTGGCTGTTTTATGGGGGCGATAATTCGCGCGGCAGGGGCGGGATCAATACTCGGAATACTTCATCGCGGCCAGGGCGCGGAAGGTCTGCACCAGCCCCTCCTGCTCCACGGAGATATCCACGCTCTCGCCAGGATCATTGGCCAGGTCGAAGAGCTGGCACTGCTCGTCGGCGACGCCGGTCTGCCCGGCCTGGGCGGTCTTGGTGGAGATGAATTTATACCCGTCCTTGACCAGGGCCAGGCTGGCCATGAAGCCGCTCTCCGTGTGCATGTAGCTGACCAGTTCCTCGCTGGAGCCCTGGCCGCCGCTGATGAGGGGCAGCAGGCTGTTGCCCTCCAGGCTGGCGTGGGAAGCCGGCAAGCCCAGATAATCATAGATGGTGGGGAACACGTCCAAGAGGCTCACCAGGTTGTCCATGGTGGCGCCGGACTGCTGGTTGGGCAGCTTGATCAGCAAGGGCACGTGAATCTGCCGCTGGCGCAGGCTGCTGCCGTGGCCAAAATAATTGTTGCCCTCGCTCATGTTCTCGCCGTGGTCCGATGTCACCACGATGAACGAGTTGTCGAACAGGCCCAGCTGCCGGAGCGTGTCGAACAGGTCGCCCAGGGCGTTGTCGCTATAGGTTATCTCGGAATCATAGGCCGCCTGGTAGAGGCGAGCATCCTCGTAGAAGTCCCCGCCCTTGGGCGGACCCAGCCCGTTGAGGGCCTCGCTGGGCAGGTCCTCCTCGCGCAGATAGAGGCTGGGGTCGATGGGCTCGGGGGATTGCAGGATGCTGGAACGCCGGGAGTTCCTGAATATGTTGTCGCGGATGTAGCCGCTGAAGCTGGGATGGGGCAGGTACTTCTGGTGCGGGCAGAACAGGCCCAGGAACATGAAGAACTTGCCCTGACCGCCCTTTTCCCGCAGCCAAGCGCAGGCCGACCCCACTGCGTTCTCGTCCAGGGTGGCGGCGCTGTCCGCGAAATGCCTTTTACGGGTGTCGAACTCGGAGTCCAGGTTTTCCAGGAAGTAGTTGGTCTGCACCGAGACGGTCTGATAGCCCGCGTCCTTGAAATCGGAAGCCACGGTGCCGGAGAGCAGACCAGGAATATCAGGGGTGTTGAAATCGTGGTGCATGGCCTTCTTGCCCGAGAGAATGGAGGCGAAGGAAGGCAGGGTCCAGCTGGAGGGGCTGATCACGTGGGGCAGCACCAGCGAGGTGGCGGCCAGGCTATCCAGGGTGGGGGTGGTGGCGCGCCCATAACCCAGCAGCGAGGTGTGGTCGCCGCGCACCGTGTCGATGACTATGTAGATTACGTTGGCCTGGGCGGCCTGGGCGCGCGCCCGCTTGGAGGTCCATAGCCCGCCGCCGCAGCCCAGGGCGGCCAGGGCCTTGATGGAGAGCCCCAGGAAGCGGCGGCGATCCATGCCGCGACCTCCCGCGCCGCCGGAACTAAAGGGCGTTCCCCTAATGTTGCGCAGCTTTTGGCTCACCACTTCCCCCCTGGTGGCTTGTCTGCCGCCTGGCCTGCAAACATGTGCCTATTCTAGCTGGCGGGCACGGTCAGCACCGGCACGCGGCTGGATTTGACCACCTTCTCGGCCACCGAGCCGAAAAAGCGCGGCTCCTCTGGATCGCGCCCCGCGCCGTGGGTGGCCATGATGATCAGGCTGGCCTTGATCTCATCGGCCAGGGCAAGGATTTGCTGGGCCGGGTCGCCCTGGCGCAGGTGGCGGTAATAGTTGGGGCAGCCCTGCAAGTCCTTGGCGCAGACATGCTCCAGCATGGCCTGGGCCGAGCGCGTCTCGGCCTCTTGCAAATTCTTCAGCAGATCCGGCGCGGCCTGGCCATAGAAGTGCTCGAAGCGGCGCACGTCATCCACCACATAGAGCAGATGCACCGCCGCGCCCAGTTTCTCGCTCAAGAGCCGCACCAGGGGCAGAGCCTGGGCCGAGCGGACCGACAGGTCGCTGGGCCAGAGGATGGCGTCTATTTTCACGGCTTTCCCCCCGCGGCGGATAAGGTCTGTGCCAGGCGATTGTTACCTACAGGTTAACCGCGTGGCCGCCTCAACGCAAGGGGAGGTCTTGACCTGGGCCTGGCCAGGCCCCATGCTTATGCAAAACCCAATCATGGGGGAATGTGGCATGCGCGTGGAAATGGACGACCGGACCCGGAAGTATATCCGCGCCAGGGGCGGCCAGGCCACGGTGTTGCCCCCCCAGCCGGGAGTGGGATGACGTGGCGGGGTGGGGGCGCGGGTCGCGCTCCAGGCTCCGCCCCAGCAGTGGCGGGACCGCTGCGAGTTGCACGAACTGGACGGGGTGAGCCTCTACCTTTCCCCGGGGCTAGTCCTGCAAGCCCCGGCGCTCACCATCAAGGCCGTGGGCTTCTGGAAGCTGCGCTGGCTGGTGATCCAGGGTCTGGCTCCGGCGGCGGCCTGCGCCTTCTAGGGCATCCGCCGGGGGGCCTTGCCTTTGGTCTGGAACATGATTATTAATGTGGGTGGCGCTGGGCCCGCGCGCCCCGCCGTTAACCACAGCAAGGAGAAAAAGAGATGTACCGCGGCGTAAACGAAGCTCCCTACCCGGGCGGTCTGGCCATCGGACGCGAGCAGGCCCTGGTGCAGGCCTTCATGCGCAAGGTCTACAACTGGATGTCCCTGGGCCTGGGGCTTTCCGCCCTGGTGGCCTGGTTCTCCATGAACTCCCAGGCCGTGATCCTGTCCCTGGTCAACCCCCAGACCGGCAGCCCCAGCATGCTCTTCTGGGTGCTGGTCATTGCCCAGTTCGGCCTGGTCATGGGGCTCTCGGCCGGCATCCGCCGTTTGCAAGTGGGCGCGGCCATGGCCCTGTTCATCGCCTACGCCGCCCTGAACGGCGTGACCCTGGGGCTGATCCTGCTGGCCTACACCGGGGCCTCGGTCATGAAGGCCTTCCTGGTCACCGCTGGCACCTTCGCCTTGACCAGCCTGTGGGCTTCCACCACCAAGAAGGATCTCTCGGCCTGGGGCTCCTTCCTCTTCATGGGCCTCATCGGCATCGTGGTGGCCTCCCTGGTCAACATCTTCCTGGCCTCCCCCATGATCGACTGGGTGGTAAGCCTGCTGGGCGTGGCCATCTTCACGGGGCTAACCGCCTATGACACCCAGAAGCTGCGCGGCATGGTCCTGGAAGCCGCCAACGAGGTCACCGTCTCCAAGATGGCCATCTTCGGCGCGCTGAGCCTCTACCTGGACTTCCTGAACCTCTTCCTCATGCTGCTGCGGCTCATGGGCGACCGCCGCTAAGCGGCCGCCCGTCCGCCGAAAAAGTTGAGCGCCGGAAAAGGCGCGCCGCCAGCTGGTCCAGTTGGCGGCGCGCCTTTTTTCCCTTCGGCAGGGATACAGGAAACGCGGCAGGGGGCGTTGTATTTGTCTTACCCATGTCCCGCTGGTCTCCTTGCCGCCGTGAAGCCAGCAACGGGAGCCTGGAGCCCTTGCGCAGGCCGCAACCAGACCCGACCCGCTTAAGCCTGTCCAAGCGCTGGGCCGGGTCGCTAAAGAAAAAAATAGCCGCAGGCTACCGCAGAGAGCATACGCCCTCGCGATAAATTACGAGAAGAAGCCGCGCTCCGAGCCTGATCCCCTTGGCCATCGTTGCGGCAAGGCGCAGCTTGCCGTTGTGCGCGGCGGATAATTTATGAGGAGAGGTCGTGCCCCGCGTCTGATCCCCTTCGCCTCCGCTATGCCAGCGCGAATGCCCCCGCCCTTGGCCTTCG
>CAZLSD010000089.1:0-11898 GCA_964561775.1 uncultured Desulfarculus sp.
CCCAGGATGTCCAGGTGCAGCAGACGGTTGGGGTGGGGGCCCAGCATCTGCAAGAGCCCCACGCAGGCCTTGCCCCCGCCGATGATGCCGGCGCGCAGGGGGACCTGGGACTGGGCGCCCCGGCGCAGGGGGGCAGGGGCGGAGAACGGCTCCTCCGTCGCCACCAGAGGTGGGTTTTTCGCGCCTTTGCCCTGCCCGTTCAAGCTGAATCAACTCCGCGATATCTAGTTCGGGCGGAAATATCAAGGGCATACTAACAAGGCCCGCCGGGGCTAGTCCAGGACTAAGGCCACGCCCGCCTCAAATAATTGCGTCATCAGCCCCCCTCCCCGCTGGCGGGCGGCTGGCCGGCCCTGGCCGGCTTCCCAAAGCGGGCGTCCGGCCCGGCCGCCTGGAGCCTCTTGTGCGGCTTTTTGGTGACAACCAGTTGCCATTCGCGGCTATGCGTACGCCTTCAATATTAGTACATGCGCGATACGTACTAGTATTTTACCCAGCCTAATCCTTGCGCAATCAAACAAAAATCAAAGTTAATTCGTATTGACTGGGGCCTTGCCTCAATCTATTCTGCACCTGCCTGCCCAAAAAAAATATACAACTAAAACACACCATATTTGGCTGGGGATACGTGTTATCCGAACGCCGCCAAATATCGCGCTTCCAGATTCGCGTGCCCGCGGCAATCTGGACCCTGCGTTCCAAGCCTGGAACGGGAAACTTGCGCCTTCTGACGGACAACGTCAGCGCCAAGGGCGTATTTGTCATGACCAGCGATCCTCTCCCCGTGGGCTCCCGCGTGGGGGTAAGCATAAATCTCCACGGCAATGACGCCAGCAACTGCTTGCTTATCGCCGCGGGCAGGGTCGTGCGCACCGAGGCCATGGGCATGGCGATACACTTTGACAAATCTTCCCTTCAGGCATCATGATTCCTGCCGGGGACGAGGGGGTCCAAATGACAACAATCGCACGGTATCGCCGGCCATCCCTGGCGCACGCCAAGTTTTTCGTTTGCGCCTTGCTGGGATTGGCCCTGGCCGGCCCGGGTTGCCAAAGCGGATCGTCCCAAGCTTTTACACCTGATTCCAATACGTTTTTCGCCGAGGACCGCGAATCGAGGCTGGAGCCTGGTGACATCATCGACGTGAAGTTCTACAAGAATCCCGAACTGAACGACACCGCCACCATCGATCCGGATGGCAATATTTATCTGCAAATAGTGGGCGAGGTCAAAGCCAAAGACAAGAGCATGACCCAGCTTAAAAACGAGTTGGAAAAACTCTATGCCGGCGAAGTTCGCGAGCCTCGCATAACCATAAGCCCTCGTACTTTGGCCAGCCGCCAGGTTTATGTAGGTGGCGAGGTTGGCAAGCCGGGACCGGTGGCGATTCCCGGCAAGATAACCTTGCTGGAAGCCATAATGCACGCGGGTGGTTACAACCCGGTTACGGCGGAAATATCCAACGTCGTGGTGATTCGCCATGATGAATCCCAAACCAGCCACCAGGGCGTGCTGGTGGACCTGAAGTCGGTGCTGGCTGGCGAGCAATCCCGCCAATTCATGCTCAAGCCCCGTGACGTGGTCTTTGTTCCGCGTAACAAGATATCCGAGGTCAATACCTGGATAGATCAGTACATAAACAAGCTCATTCCCCGTTTCGGCGTAGTCTATGGCCGCCCCGTGGGCGACGGCTCCATCAGCGTGGACACCACGGCCTCCCGGCCCTAACGATTTTCACATGCTGTGAGATGATAACTTGGACAAGACCCTGAGCCTGGCCAGGACCGAGGAGGAGCCCGCGGGGCAGACCCTGCGCGACCTCTACCACGTGCTGTTCCGTCAAAAGAACAAGGTCCTGTTCTTCATGGCCGCCGTGATGCTGACCGTGAGCCTGGGCCTGCTCCTGGCGCCCCGCATATACAACTCCGAGTCCAAGCTGCTGGTGCGCCTGGGCCGGGAGAGCGTGGCCCTGGACCCCACCGTCACCGGCGGGGTGGTCAGCGTCAACCAGCGCCGCGAGAGCGAGCTTAACTCCGAGGTGGAGATACTAAACAGCACGGCCCTGGCCGAGAAGGTGGTGCGCGCCCTGGGGCCCCAGGTCTTTTTGGCCTCCTCCCGCCAGGCCCGCCTGGCCGCCCTGCGCGGCGAGCAGGCCGCCCAAGACGGCGCGGACTGGAGCCTGCTGGGCGGGCTGGCCTCCCTGCTGCGCGATCTGGGCATACTGCCCACGGTCAGCGAGGTGGAACTGGCCGCCGAGGCGCTCGCCCGCCAGATCAGCATCAAGGTCCTGCCCAACACCAACGTGCTAACCATCAGCTATGAGAGCGACGACGCCGGCCTGGCCCAGCAGGTCTTGAGCCGGCTCCTGGACCTCTACCTGGACCAGCACATCATGGCCCACCGCTCCAGCGGCAGTCTGGACTTCTTCACCCGCCAGACCCGCCAGGTCCAGGACCGCCTCAACCAGCAGGAGCAGGCCTTGAGCCAGCTCAAGAACAGCGCCGGCATAGCCAACCTGGCCGAGCAGCGCAACGCCCTGGTGGGCAGGGCCGGCGAGTTGCAGCGGGAGATGGACCGCGCCAAGGTGGCCCTGAGCGCGGCCCGGGCCAAGACCGCCGGCATCCAGGCCAAGCTCAAGGAGCTGCCCGAGTACCAGGTCACCATGCGCACCAGCGGCATGGCCAACTCGGCCCAGGAGGGCATGCGCCAGCATCTCTACGAACTGGAGATGCAGGAGGCCGACCTGGCCGCGCGCTATCACGACAACAGCGTCAAGGTCAGGGACGTGCGGGCCAAGATCGCCCAGGCCCGCCAGATCCTGGGTCTGGAGGCGCCCCAGCGCGAGGAAGTGACCCAGGGGGTCAACGCCACCTATCAGGCCCTGCACACCGATCTGTACGTGGAGCAGGCCAACCTGGCCGCCCTGGCGGCCAAGGCGCAGGGGCTGGAGCGCCAGATGGACGCGGTGCAGGAGGAGATCCGCGCCCTCAACCAGACCGAGCCCAGCCTGCTGGACCTGCAACGCGAGATCGCCGCCCTGGACGCCAGCTATCGCGGCTACGCCGACAAGTTGGAGCAGACCCGCATCGATCAGGCCCTGGAGGCCACCCGCCTCTCCAACATCAGCGTCATCCAGGCCCCCACCCTTTCCGACCGCCCGGTGCGTCCCAAGAAGGTGCTCACCCTGCTCCTGGGCCTGTTGCTGTCGCTGCTGGGCGGGGTGGGCGTGGCCTTCCTGGCCGAGCGCCTGGATCACTCCATCCGCTCCAGCGACGACATCGAGCGCCGCTTGAGCGTGCCCAACCTGGGCAGCATCCCCCAGGTGGAGGAGACGGCCCAGGCCCGCCTGGCCGCAAGGAGAAGTTGACCATGCCCGAGTGCCCGCAGCTCATGGTGTCCCAGTCCTCGCTGAGCGAGCTGGAGCTTCCGGCCTGCCTGTGCGACGCCTTCCAGAACCTGGAGAACCGGCTGGCCGCCAGCCGCAACGGGGACGGCCCCGCGCGCATCCTGGCCTTCACCAGCTGCTACCCCGGCGAGGGCGTCAGCACCGTGGCCACCAACCTGGCCGTCTCCCTGGCCCAGAAAAGCCAGCGGCCGGTGTTGCTGGTGGACGCCAACCTGGAAGACCCCTCTCTGCACCGCAGCCTGGGTCTGGCCCTGGCCCCCGGCCTGGCCGAGTATCTGGCCGCCCCCGAGCCCGCCGCGGAACTCAGGCTGGGCTCCTTCCGCAACGTCCACGTGCTGTGCGCCGGCGCGCGGCCCAAGGGCGAAATCGCGGGCCATGACCTGGAGCGGCTGGGCCTGCTCCTGCGCCAGATGGCCCAGGTCTACTCCCAGGTGCTGGTGGACCTGCCGGCCTTGAGCCTGTCGCCGGCCGTGCCCGGGCTGGCCGCCCTGGCCGAGGGGGTGGTGCTGGTGCTGGAGTCGGAGCGGGTGCGCTGGCAGGTGGCCGAGAAGCACATAGGCGATCTGGGCCTGGCCCGGGCCAACTTCCTGGGCGCGGTGCTAAACCGGCGGCGTTATTACGTGCCCCACTGGCTATATCGCAGGCTCTGATAAGGCAAGACGCGGCGGCGAGGAGGCGTGTTCCCATGGCGACCTGGGATATCAAGCGAATGCTGTCCGCCTGGCGCTGGCAGGGTTTCAGCTCGCCGGAGCTGGCCATCCAGACCAGGGGGGACTTCCGCATGACCATGCAGCAGGAGCGCACCCGCGCCGACCGCTATCAGCGCGATCTGTCCCTGCTGACCCTGGACCTGGCCCGCGGCCAGGGGCAGCAGCCCTCCGGGCGCCTCCTGGCCCGCGCCCTGCTGCGCCGGCTGCGCTCCTCAGACCAGATCGGCTGGCTGGAGCACCAGGTGCTGGGCGTGCTCCTGCCCGAGACCCCTGGCGAGGGGGCCTGGCAGCTCAGCGAGGAAATACTCAAGGCCCTGGAAGGATCCCTGAACCGGGAAGCCTGCCGCGTCTACACCTATCCCAGCAAATGGCTGGGGGCCGCGGCGGACAAGCCCCTGGGCGTCTCCAACCGCTGAGGCCCGCAGCCTCTAGAGGAGCGTGCGCATGACCAGCCAAGTCGACGCCAAGGCCCTGCGCCTTAGCCAGCCCCGCCGCGCCATGGCCGCCGCCCCGCCGGCCCAGCCCCGGCTGGAGGAGATGTGGAGCCTGTTCCTGGCGCCTCTGCCCTGGTGGAAAAGGCTGGAGGACCTGCTGGGCGCCCTGCTGGCCCTGGCGGCGCTGGCCCCGCTCATGCTGGCCCT
This sequence comes from uncultured Desulfarculus sp., assembly GCA_964561775.1. Classification (GTDB taxonomy): domain Bacteria; phylum Desulfobacterota; class Desulfarculia; order Desulfarculales; family Desulfarculaceae; genus JACRDC01. The sequence continues at coordinate 4,758 of CAZLSD010000089.1, forward strand.
GGCCCTGGCCGTGGCCTGCACCTCCCCCGGGCCGGTCATCTACCGCCAAGCCCGGGTGGGGCAGGGAGGGCGCGTCTTTCAGTTCTACAAGTTCCGCACCATGGTGGTGGACGCCGAAATCCGCCAGGACGAACTGGCCGCCCACAACCTGCGCCAGGGGCCGGCCTTCAAGCTGGCCCGGGACCCCCGCGTCACCCCCCTGGGGCGCTTCTTGCGCCGTTTCAGCCTGGACGAGCTGCCCCAACTGGTCAACGTGCTAAAGGGCGACATGAGCCTGGTGGGGCCGCGCCCTCCCCTGCCCCGCGAGGTGGCCAAGTACCAGGGCTGGCAACTGCGCCGCCTGGAGGTGCGTCCGGGCATCACCGGTCTGTGGCAGGTGAGCGCCCGCCACGAGGCCGACTTCGACAAGTGGGTGCGCTTGGACATCCTCTATGCCCGGCGCTGCTCGCCCTGGACCGACCTCAAGATCATCTGCCGCACCATTCCCGCCGTGCTGGGCGGCAAGGGCGCGGCCTAGGCCATGCGCCCGGCAGCAGAGGCCCTGGCGGCCGCCCCCGCCGGCAGCTGGCGCGCCGCCCTGGGCGCCGCCCTGGCCGGGGCGCTGGCCGGGACGGGCCTGCTCATGGCCCAGTCCCTGCCCTTCAAGTGGAGCCTGGCCATCCTGGGTCTGCTCTTGGCCCTGGCCGCCCTGCCCCTGGTCCTGCGCCTGGTCTCCTACCGCCACCTGTTGCTGGCCGCCATCGTGGCCTGCCTGCCCTTCAAGCTGGGGGTGCAGTTCTTCTACCGCCTGCACCAAGGCGGCGCGCCCAGCGTCTCCCTGGGGCTCATAGACTTCCTGCTGCTGCTGGCGGCCTTCAGTTGGCTGGCCGGACGCGCCCTGGGGGCCTGGCCGGCCTTCCGCTGGCGCTCTCCCCTGGACTGGCCGCTGCTGGCCATCCTGGCCACCTCCCTGCTCTCCCTGGCCCCCGCCGCCGACCGCCAGTTGGCCTTCTTCGAGCTGGTCTGGCTGGCCCGCTCCTTCCTGACCTTCTACATCCTCTACAACCTGCTGCGCGACGCCTCCGACGTGCGCACGGCCTACCTGGCCATCGTGTTCAGCCTGCTCCTGCAAAGCGTGCTGGCCCTGGGGCAGTTCGTCCAGCTCCTGCCCTCCAGCAGCCAACTGGCCTTCCTGGGCCTGGCCGAGACCGACCTGACCCAGGAGTTGGGCAGCGACACCTTCCTGCGCCCCGGCGGCAGTCTGGGCCACCCCAACAACCTGGGGCGCTACCTGCTGCGCTATCTGCCGCTCATCCTGGCCGGGGTTTGGGTGTTCAAGGGCCTGGCCAGCCGCGGCCTGGCCTGGGCCGCCACCCTGCTGGGATTCTGCGCCCTGGTGGCCACCATGTCCCGCTCCTCCTGGCTGGGCATGGCCCTGGCGGCGGCGCTTTTGCCCTGGATGCTCTGGCGCGACATGACGCCCAGGCTGCGCCGGGGCCTGCTCCTGGGGATGACCGGCCTGCTCCTGGCCACCCTGCTGGTCTTTCACGGCTTCATCGCGCAGCGCTTCCTGGAGGATGATCAGGGCTCCCTGTACTCCCGCCTGGGGCCCGTCAAGGTGGCCTTGGCCATCATCGCCGACCACCCCCTGCTGGGCGTGGGGCTCAACAACTTCGGCCAGGTCATGTTCGAGCCCCGCTACGCCTCCCACGCCGAGGGCTTCGCGCCGTGGGAGATCATTCCCGTGCACAACCCCTTCCTGCTGGCGGCCGCCGAGACCGGGCTCATCGGGCTGGCCGCCCTGGTCTGGTTCATCATCGCCCTCTTGCGCCTGGGGCGCGGCGAGGGCAAGGGCCAAGGCGCGGGGTTCAACCTGCTGCGCAAGGCCACGGTGGCCGGCCTGGCCGGCTCGGTGCTGGCGGCCATGCTCAACAACATCCACTGGAGCGGCGAGGGGCACTTCTGGTGCGCCATCGCCCTGGCCTGCGCGCTCTGGCATCCGCGCGCGGCCCCGGCGGGGGGCTAGCCATGGGGCTTATGCGCAACCTGGCCGCCACCTACGGCCTGCTGCTCATGGGCTTCGGCTCGGGCGCCCTGGTCACGGTGGTCCTGGGCAACCTGCTGCCCGCCGAGGAACTGGGGCGCTTCATCCTGGTGCGGGCCAGCGCCGAGACCCTGCTCTGCCTGGCCCCCCTGGGCATGGACAGCGCCCTGCTCAAGTTCTTCGCCGCCCGCGATCTGGGCCAGTACGCCTGGCCTCCCCTTTTCCGGCGCACCCTGGGGCTGTGCCTGGCGGTCACGGCCCTGGCGGCCCTGGCGGCCCTGGCCGGCTGGGGGCTGGCCCCGGGCCAGGCCGCCTGCCTGTTGTTCTGCGGCTGGTGCGGCTCGGCCGTGTCCTTGAGCTGTGTCCTGCTGCGCAGCCAGGAGCGCTATGTTTTTGCCGCCCTGCTGGGCAACCTCTCGCCCCTGCTCTTCGCCCTGCTGCTCCTGCCCGGCCTGGCCGGGGTCTGGCAGGTCGGCCTGGGTTCGGCCCTGCTGCAATACGCCGCGGCCTTTGGCCTGGCCGCCGGGCTGGGCCTGTTTGGCCTGGCCCGTTTGGCCGCGCCGGGGCGGGCCTGTCTGCCGGCGGGTCTGCGCAAGAACGCCTGGGTGTTTCTGGCCATGGGCCTGACCACCCTGGTGGTGGACCGGGCCGGCACCTTCGCCGTGCCTTCCCTGCTTTCCATGTCCGACCTGGCCACCTACGGCCTGCTGCTGGGGCTGAGCAGCCCCTTCGGCCTGGCCCGCTCCTCGCTGCAACAGGTGCTGGCCACCCACCTGGCCCGCGAGAAGCAGCTGCGCCTGCTAAAGCACTTCTTGCTCACCGCCGGGGCCGGGGGGGCGCTGGCCCTGGGTTTCTGGCTGGCGGGGCCTTGGCTGCTGCACCTGCTCTTCGCCGGCAAATACGACGCCGGGGCCAGCCTCTTTCCCTGGCTGGCCTGCGCCGGCTTCTTCATCGTGCTCTCGGCCCTGCCCTCGGCCCTGGTGGGGGGGCGCAGCCACGAGAGCCTGCTGGGGGGCTATGCCTGGGCCACGGGCTTAAGCTGCGTCCTGGGCCTGGGCCTGCTGCTCCTCATGGGCTGGCGCTGGGGCCTGGCCGGGGTGGCCGCCGGGCGCGCCTTGAGCTGGGCCGGCCAGTTCGCCTGCGGCCTGTGGGCCTCTTGGCTGCGCCGGCCAGCTCCCCGCTCCGCCGCCGCCAGCCTCCCGCTGGCCTCCCCGCGAAAGGAACCCGCCGATGCCTCAGTCTAGGCCAACCAGCCCCGCCCAAGACCCCTTAGACCTCAGCGTGGTGGTGCCCACCTACAACCGGGCCGATATCCTGCGCCGCACCCTGCCCGCCCTGCTGGCCCAGGACATGGGGCCCTACCGGGCCGAGATCCTGGTGGCCGACGACGGCTCGCAAGACGACACCGCCCAAGCGGTGGCCAGCCTGGCCGGCCAGGACAACCCCAGCCTGCGCCACCTGCCCCTGGAGCACGGAGGGAAATCCCGCGCCCTCAACCAAGGGGCCAGCCAGGCGCGCTCGGAGCTGGTGCTGCTACTGGATTGCGACATCCTGCCGGGGCCAAGAGTGTTGCAGGGCCACATCGAGCTGCATCGCCAGCTCAATGATCGCCGCTGCGTCCTGGGCGGAAACATCTCCATGGACCTGGGGCAGAGCATGCTGGACGCGGTCTTCGTGGGCAAGGCGGCCGCGCCGGGCCAGGGCCTGCGGCGCTGGGACTCCTGGATGGGTTTTCCCCAGGCCCACGCCTCCCTGCACCAGTCCTTCCTCATGGAAATGGGCCTGTTCGATGAATACCTGGACGCCTACGAGGATCTTTGCATAAACCGCAAGCTGGCCTTGGCGGGAGCGCGCTTCTGGCTGGCTCCCAGCCTGGACGGACTGCACCTGTGCCCCACCATGGGCGGCGATTCCTTTCTTGGACGCGCGCCGCGCTATGGCCGGGCCCTGGCCCTGTGGGAGCGGAAGTCACCCGGCGTGCTGGATGACCTGCAAAACCTGGGGCGGGGAGCCGCCGACTATGGCCTGCCCGTCATCAACGACAATCTCTGGCAGGTGCTCAAGGATCGCCTGGACCGGCGTCTGGTCAATTCCCTGACCTACGACCCCCTGCTTTTCGCGGCCCGCGCCGCCGAATACCGCTGCCGCCCCCTGGCCGTGCGACTCTTCCGCCGGCTCTACCGCTACCGCCTGCGCCAGGCCTTCCTGGAGGCCCAGAAGACCGGCGCGGCCGCGCAGACCAAGCCTCCAGCGCAGCCAATCCAGCCCGCCCGATCGGAAGGGACTACGTGATGCCAGATTCCATGGCCCAAGCTGGCGGCAGGCGCGCCGGCCAAGCGGCCGCCTTTGGCCTTAGCGTGGTGGTGCCCACCTACAACCGGGCGGAGACCTTGCGCCGCACCCTCGCGGCTCTCCTGGAGCAGAACCTGGACGGCCACCAGGTGGAGATCGTGGTGGCCGACGACGGCTCCCAGGACGACACGGCCCAGGTGGTGGCCAGCCTGGCCGGCGGAGACAACCCGGCGCTGCGCCATCTGCGCCTGCCCCACGGCGGGCTTGGCGCCACCCTCAACCGGGGCATCCTGGCGGCCCGGGCCGGTTTGGTGCTGCTTCTGGACGACGACATCCTCATCGAGCCCGGCGTGGTGAGAGGCCACATCGAGGAGCATGCGCGCCAGGCCGACAGGCGGGTGCTGCTGGGGGGTGATATCGTCTTCGACCAGGCCGCCAGCCTGCTGGAGGCCGCCTTCTCCCGCCACCTGCCCGGCCCCCCCAACCGCAGACCCCGGCCGGTGAACTGGCTCTACTTCTCCCAGGCCCACATGTCCTTCCGCAAGGAGTTCGTGACGCAGGCCGGCATGTTCTTCACCGAGATGAAGGCCTTTCAGGACATAAGCTTCAACCACCGCATGTTCCGGCAGGGGGCGCGCTTCGTCTTCGCCCCCGCCCTGCGCGGGCTGCATCTGTGCCCCACCCTGGCTGGAAGCGATTTTCTCGGCAAGGCCGCCCTGCATGGGCAGGCCATGGCCCTCTGGCAAGAAAAGAGCGAAGGCGTGCTGGAAGACATCCAGGCTCTGGGGCGGGTGGCCGCCGATTTCGGCCTGCCCGTGATCCATGACTCGGCCTGGCAGATACTTAAAGACCGCCTGGACCGCCTGCTGGTGAACCGGGCCACGGCCAAACCCCTGCTGGCCGCCGCGCGCGCCCTGGAACACCGCTGCCGCCCCCTGGCCGTGCGCCTGTTCCGCAGGGTCTATCGCCACAACCTGCGTCAGACCTATCTGGAGGCCAGGCGCAACCTGGGCGCGCCGCCCAGCCCCGTTTCGGCGGAGATGTCCTGAACCATGCCCAGGGAACTTAACCCCACCGGCAAGGATATGCTGGCCTGGGGCATGCGCGCGGCCATGTCCCCCTTAGGCGGGGCGCGCTCCCTGCGGCCCCTGGAACTGGGGCGGCTGAATCTGCGCGGCAGGCCCATCCTGGTCAGCGAGACGCGCCAACTGGGCGACACCCTATTCTGCCTGCCCTTGCTCAAGAGCCTCAGGCTCTCCTTTCCCGACAGCGAGATAACCTTCCTGGGGGCCAACCCCTATCTGGAGTTGGCCGCCAGCGCCCAGCCCGATCACCTGTGGGGGGTGGAGCCTGGCTCCCTGGCCCGGCCCGGCGAACTGCTCCGCCTGGCCAGACGCCTGGCGGCCAAAAAATTCCAGGCCGCCCTGGTGCTGGAGTTCCATGCCCGCCACAGCCTGCTGCCCTGGCTGGCCGGCATACCCTGGCGGTTGGGGCTCATACCCCAGCTCTCGCGCCGCCAGGGGGACTCCAGGCCACGCTTCACCTTCCTGCTCAACGGGCTGCTGCCCATGGAGCCCGCCCGCCAGCACCGAGTGGAAGACCTGCTCTGCCTGGCGCCCGCCCTGGGCGGCCGGCGCCTGGAACGCCGGGCCCTCCTGCGGCCCAAGGCGGTCTGGCGCTCCCAGGCCCTGGCCCTGCTCCGTCAGCACGGGTTGGACAATGGCGCGCCGTTGGTGGCCTGCAATCCGGGAGCGCGCCTTAGCTCCAACCGCTGGCCCCTGGAGCGCTATCTGGAGGTGCTGCTGGGCCTGCGCCGGTCAGGGGCCAAGGTCATCTTGCTCAGCGACGCCCAGGCCGGACCCGGCCTGGGCCAGGCCTGCCAGGCGGCCGGCTTTGCGCCTGATCTGCTGCTGGCCGGCGAGCCCCTGCCCGTGGTGGCGGCCCTGCTGCAGGACTGCGGTCTCTACCTGGGCACCGACTCGGGGGCGCTGCACCTGGCCGCCTTCTCCGGCGCGCCCTGCCTGGCCCTGTTCGGCTCCACCCAGGCCTGCTTCACTGGACCGTGGGGCACGGGGCACCGCGTCATTTCCTCGCCCCGCCCTTGTCCGCCTGAAAGTTGCGACCGCGAGCGCTGCGCCCGCTCCCTGTGCCTGGAGGCCATCGAGGCGGCTCCGGTGCTGGCCGCCGCCCGCCAGATGCTGGGCGTCCGCGCGAGGGATGGACAGAGGCTCAGCGCATGAAGGCGCTTTGGAAAAGGGCCCTGGAGGCGGGGGTGGTCAAGGCCCTGGAATGGCGCACGCGGGCCTATCTGGCCTGCAAGGGGGGCAGCCTGGGGCCAGGTTCGGTGGCCTTCGGACGCCTGCGCGTCTACAACAAGGGCAGCATACGCATAGGCGCGCGCTGCGACCTGGTGGGGGCCTGCTGGCGCTACCGCAACCACGTGGACCCGGTGAGCATGTACGCCATGCGTCGGCAAGCCGAAATCGTCATAGGCGACCACTGCTACATCGTGGGTTCCCATTTCCACATCAACTACGGCCTCACCATTGAAGACGACGTCATCATCGCCCCCGGTGTCCGCGTCATCGACCACGACCACCACCTGGAGCCCTGGCTGCGCTTCGCCCAGTCCTTTCCCGGCGCGCCCATTCGCATAGGCAAGGGAGCCTGGATCGGCTTCAACGCCATCATCTTGAAGGGCGTGACCATAGGCCAGCACGCCGTGGTGGGAGCCGGCAGCGTGGTGGTCTCCGACGTGCCCGACTTCTGCGTGGCGGCCGGGGTCCCGGCCCGGGTCATCAAGCAGCTGCCGCCCCAGGCCGAGCC
>CAZLSD010000090.1:0-11753 GCA_964561775.1 uncultured Desulfarculus sp.
GCCCCAGGCCAACCCGCAACGGCCCAAAGCGCCTTCCCCCGCGCCGCCGCCCTTTGCTTAAGCAGCGGCGGCCAGCCGGTTCTCAAGGAGCGCATCAAGGAGGGCGAGATGGCCTCTCCCCGCTTGGACAGCGATCTCAAGGAGCTGCGCAAAAGGATAGGACAAGATGGCCGGGCGTAGACAACTGCCTGACTTGATGGGCGAGGCCCTGGGCCGCCTCAACATTCCTCCGCCCGCCACGGTGTTGGCCGAACTGGCGCGGCCAGTGCTGACCCCGGTGGGCCCCTCGGGGGCCAACCTGCGGCCCAGCCTGGCCAACCGCCTGAGAATGCTCGGGCTTTCCGGCATGGCCCAGACGCTCCTGGAGCTGCCCCAGGGCGATGACGCCCCCCAGCCAGATTTTCACCAACGTCTGGGCCTCATGCTGAGCCGGGAAGAGGAGATGCGCGCCGCCCGCCGCCTGCAAGGCCGCCTGCGCCGGGCCAAACTGCGCCTGCCCGCCACCCTGGAACAGGTCCAGGCGCAAGCGGAGCGCGGCCTGGAGCCGGCCCTGCTGGGTTGGCTGGGCGAGTGCCAATGGCTGAGTCAATCGCAAAACCTGCTGCTGACCGGCCCGGTGGGCAGCGGCAAGACCTTCCTGGCCTGCGCCCTGGGCCATCAGGCCTGCCTGCGCGGCTTCAGCGTCTTGTATGTGCGGCTGCCCAAGCTGCTGGAGGACCTGGCCCGGGGGCGCGCCCAGGGCAGGCTGGCCCAGACCGTGGCCGCCCTGGCCCGGCCGCGTCTGCTGGCGCTGGATGACTGGGGCCTGGGTCCCCTGACCCAGGATCAGGCCGCGGACCTTCTGGAACTGGCCGAGGCCCGCCTGGGAGGCAGAAGCACCCTGCTGGCCTCCCGCATCGATCAGGGGCAATGGGAGAGCCTCTTCCCCGGACCCGAGCCTGCCCAGGCCCTCCTGGACCGCTGGCGCGCCGGGGCTATGCACCTGGAACTGCGGGGCGGCTCCCTGCGAGAAGAGCCCTGCCAGGGCGCGAAGGCGTTTCCAAAAGGTAACTAGCTATTACCGTTTGGTAATAATTAGATTGACCCCTCCGGCCTCCGGGCCAGAGGGGTCAGTGGTTTTTCTGGGACGCCCGCGTCTGCGCCTCAATCCAGCAAGACAGCCTCCAGGGCCTCCTCCGGGCCGGGCGCGGACCAGCCCCAGGCCTGGCTGGTCTGGAGCATGCCCAGGGCCGTGCGGGCGGGGGCGTCGCCTTGGGCGATGCCGGCCTGGCGGCGGCTGACCGGCTGCACCAGGCCGGCATCGACCCCCAGGCGGCGGGCCAGGTATGCGGCAGCCTGGGCATAGCTTAGGTCATGGCTGGCCGAGAGATGCCACACCCCCGGCAAGCGCCGCCGTCCCATCTGGCCCAGAACCCGGGTGACCAGGTCCAGGGAGACCGGGGCCATGAACATGTCATGGAAGGGATGGATGGCCTGGCCCCGGCCCAGGTCCTCCCGCCAGCTCCGCAGCAAGGGCATGCCCGGCCAGACCACCTTGGTCACCCGCAGCGCCGCCGCTCCGGCCCCCAGGCCGAGCAGCCCAGTCTCGGTCTGGAGCTTTTGCCGGCCATATTCGCTGGGAGGGTCGGGATGGTCGCCGGGTTCGGGCAGGGGCTGGCGGCCGGAGAACAGCAGGCTGCTGGAGAGAAACACCACCGGGCAGCCCTGCCTGGCCAGGATCCTGGCCAGGCGCAGGCTGTTGTCCACGTTGATCAGGCGGCAGGCCTGGGGGTGCGCGCGGCACTGGGCCACCGAGGTGACCGCGGCCAGCAGATAGGCGCAGTCCAGGCCCGGCGGCGGCCGCCAGGAGTCCAACGGGTCCGCCAAGTCCAGGCGCAGCCAGTTCTCCGCTTCAGCCTGGGGCAAGGGACGCCGGCTGGTCAGCCAGAGTTCGTCTCCCGCCGAGCGCAGATGCCCGGCCAGGGCTTTGCCCAGCAGGCTGTCCGCGCCGATGATGAGGTGCCTGGCCATGGGCCGCAGCATAACACACTCCCGCTTTTCGCCTTGCCCCCCTTGCCCCTGACCATCTCAGATTTTTTGCCATACCCCGGCCCGAAGTGCTAATTTAGTTTCATGAGCGCAAGGTAACCGCCCATCCTGGAAACCCTGACCAGGGAGGATATGGAAGCCATGCCGGTAAGGGATTCGCTGGAGAAGTGGGCCAGACAGACCATGGCCTTGGCCCAGGTGGAGGTTAACGGCAGTCAGCCCTGGGACATACAGGTCCATGACCCCCGCTGGTATGGCCGGGTCATGGCCGGGGGCTCCCTGGCCCTGGGCCAGTCCTATATGGACGGCTGGTGGGACTGCCAGGCCTTGGATCAATTCTTCCACCGCCTGCTGCTGGCCCGCTTGGAGGAGCAGGTCAAACCCAGCCTGGGCCAGGCCTGGTCCTGGCTGCTGGCCCGCCTGACCAACCGCCAGAGCGCAGCCCGCGCCGATTTGGTGGCCAAAGCCCACTACAACCTAGGCAACGAGCTGTTCGCCGAGATGCTGGACCAGGACATGAACTACAGCTGCGCCTGGTGGGAGGACGGCTGCGCCGATCTGGAGCAGGCCCAGCAGAGCAAGCTACGCCTGATCTGCCAGAAGCTCCTGCTAAAGCCGGGCATGCGCCTGTTGGACATCGGCTGCGGTTGGGGAGGCCTGGCCCGCTTCGCCGCCAGCCAATACGGGGCCAAGGTGCTGGGCGTCACGGTCAGCCAGCCCCAGGCCCAGTTGGCCAGCCAGCGCTGCCAGGGCCTGCCGGTGGAGATACGCCTGCAAGACTACCGGGAACTGCGGGGCCGCTTCGACCGGGTGGTATCGGTGGGCATGTTCGAGCACGTGGGCTACAAGAACTACCGGGCCTTCATGCGGGTGGCCGCCCAATGCCTCAAGCAAAACGGGCTGTTGCTCCTGCACACCATCGGCCGCAACGACTCGGCTGTCCAAGCCGACCGCTGGATATCCACCTACATCTTCCCCAACGGCATGCTGCCCTCGGCCCGCCAGATCGCCAAGGCCAGCGAAGGCCTCTTCGTGCTGGAGGACTGGCACAGCCTGGGTCCCCACTATGACCACACCCTCATGGCATGGCAGCGCAATTTCCAGAGCGCTTGGCCTCAGTTGCAAAAAACCCGCCAGGACCTGGACGAGCGCTTCCGCCGCATGTGGACCTATTACCTGCTCAGTTGCGCCGGAGCCTTCCGCGCCCGCAGCATCCAGCTTTGGCAGGTGGTGCTCTCACCCCGGGGAATGGAGGGCGGCTATCACCCCTGGCGCAGCATCGGCCCGCCGGAGCAAACCGCCAAACACAAGGCCGCCCCGTTCACGGACCACCACGGACAAGAGCAGGAGGCTCCCCAAGTACCTTTGCAGGCTTCGTGACCGTCGGCTGTCACGCCGCGTGCAGGCGCGGCGATGGTGGCGAAAAGCGCTTCCGCGGCACGCGGCCGCGCCAGCCGGCGGGCGGGAAGCTTGCCATAGGCGCGAGCGTTAAGCGAGCGCCGGGCCGATGCTCTTATAGTGAAGTAGGGAAGGCCGGGGCGGTTTTCAGCCCCGGTCGTCCTTCTTCAAGGGGTGGGGCTGGTTGGAAAAGAAGTCTATGACAAAGGTGATGTGCTGGTGCATGGCCTCGTGGGCGGCCTGGGTGTCGTGTTCCTTGATGGAGCGCAGGACCTTGGCGTGCTGGCCCATGACGGCGTGGATGTTGGCCACGTCCTCGTAGAGGTGGGCCAGGTTCTCCTTGATGCCGAAGTGCAGCAGGTCGTACATGCTTTTCATGACCTGGATCTGCACTTGGTTCTTGGAGGCGTAGGCCAGGCACATGTGGAAGTGCACGTCCTCGCCCACGCCGGTTCCCCCGGCCTCCACCTCCTCCAGCATCTTGGCGAAGGCGGTTTCGATCATGCGTATGTCATCGGCGGTGGCGCGGCGGGCGGCCATGGAGGCGGCGTTGCACTCCAGGCCCAGGCGCACCTCCAAAAGTTCCAGCAGGGTGGCCTCGTGGCCGCCGATCATGGCCTTCAAGGGGTTGTTGGCCTGGCCAGGCTCGGGGGCGCAGACAAAGGTGCCCTGGCCCTGGCGGTGCTCCAGCAGGCCGCGGTCCACCAGCTTGTTGATGGCCGCGCGCACGGTGGGGCGGCTGACGCCCAGGGTCTGGGCCAGCTCGCGCTCGGGCAGCAACTGCTCGCCGGACTTGAGCTGGCCGCGAAAGATGAGATCGCGCAGCTGCTCGAAAACCTGGTCGGGTATGCTCTTGGGCTTAACGACGCTATAAAGGGGCAACTTGACCTCGCCTTGGAGGAGCAGGTGCGGCCTCATAGCGCCTGGGCATAGACCTCCAGCGCGTGCCGAACCTGGATTTGCTCGCCTGACTGGGACAGGGCGTCGCTTATTTGCAGCATGCAGGCCGGGCAGGAGGTGGCCACCAGGCTGGCTCCGCTCCGGCGAATGTTATCCAGCTTGCGCCGGCCGATGGCGGCCGAGGTCTGGTAGTGGGCCAGGTTGAAGCTGCCGCCCATGCCGCAGCACCAGTCGGCCTCGGCCATTTCCTTCAATTCGTAAGCCGGGTTGGCCTGGAGCAACCGTCTGGGTTGCTTGAAGACTCCCAGGGACTTTTTCAGGTGGCAGGGGTCGTGATAGGTCAAGACGGCCCGCTCACCATCCCCTGCCCCGGCCAACGATTCTGTCACGAATCTATCGGCCAAGAACTGGCCCATGTCAAGAGTCTTGGCGGCCAACTCCTGGATTTGGGCCAACTCTGCCGCGTTCAGCCCGGCCTGGGCGGCCATCAGGGGCCAAAGTTTCTTGATGGTGGCGGTGCAGGTGGCGCAGGCGGTGAGCAGGTAGTCAAAGCTGCCCGCGGGGAAGGCGGCCAGGTTTTGCTTGAGCAGGCTGGCGAAGGCCTGGCTGTCGCCGCCAGAGAGGGCTGGTATGCCGCAGCAGGCCTGGTCAGCCGGCAGAAAGACGCCCACGCCGTGGTGCCCCAGGGCCTTCAAGGCGGCTTGGCCCACCTGGGGGAATATCTTGTCTATGAGGCAGCCCACGAAAAAGGCGGCCCGGGGCTGGCCGAGCGCTGGTTTGCTGAAGAGGCTGGGCACTTGCTGGTGCAAGGGCTGGGCGGCCAGATTCTTGAAGTGGCGCTGACCCAGGACGGCGATGGGCAAGCGGGCGCAGGAGGTGCCCAGCAGTTGGCTGGCTGGCTTGGTGAAAGCGCGCTCCAAAATGGGGGCCAGGCCCAGGAGCAGGTTCATCAGGCGGGGTTTGGCCAAAAATCGGCGGAAGACCAGGCGCTTGGCCGGACTAAGCCCCAGGTAGCCGGCCAGGATGGCCCGGGCCTTCAGGAAGATGTCCAGCACCTTGACCCCGCTGGGGCAGTTGGCCGCGCAGGAGCCACACAACAGACAGCGCTCCAGGCGCTCGCGGGCGGCCTGGGGGTCGTCCAGCAGCTGCTTGGCCAGGCCGTCCAACAGGGCCAGCTTGCCGCGGGCCACATCGGCCTCGCGGCCGGTCTGGGCATAGAGGGGGCAGACCGCCTGGCAGAGGCCGCAGCGCATGCAGACCACCAGTTGCTCGTCCAATTCGCGCATTAATCCGGCCAGATGAGGCAGACTGGTCATCTCATTCACCTATGATCTTGCCGGGGTTAAGGATGCCCTTGGGGTCCAGGGCGGCTTTGAGCCTGCGCGACCAGCGGATGGTGGCGGCGCTGGTCTCCTGGACCAGGAAGCGGCTCTTGGCCAGGCCTATGCCGTGCTCGCCGGAGAGGGTGCCGCCCAGTTCCAGGGCCTTGGCGAATATTTCCTCCACGGCCTGCTCCACCCGCCGCCACTCCTCGGCGTCGCGTTTGTCGCAGCAGATGGTGGGGTGCAGGTTGCCGTCGCCGGCGTGGCCAAAGGTGCCGATGGTGAGGTTCAGGCGGCGGCCGATCTCCTCCATGGCGCGAACCATCTCGGGGATGCGGCTGCGCGGCACCGTGGCGTCCTCCAGCACCGTGGTGGGGCGTACCCGGGCCAGGGCCGAGAGGGCGGCCCGGCGCGCCTCCCAGACCTTGTCGCGCTGGGCCGCGTCCTGGGCCACCTGGACGCTCTTGGCCCGGTTGGCCCGGCAGATTTCCTCCACCCGGGCGGCTTCTTCGGCCACCTGGGCCGGGTGTCCATCCACCTCGATGAGCAGCAGGGCCGCGGCCTCGGTGGGCAGGCCGGCCTGGGCGAAGTCCTCCACGGCGCGGATGGTGAAGTTGTCCATGAACTCCAGGGTGGCGGGCACGATGTGGGCGGCGATGATGGCGGCCACGGCCTGGGAGGCGGCGTCCACCGCGTCGAAGACGGCCAGCATGGCCCGGGCGGCCTGGGGCGGGGGGACCAGCTTGAGGGTTATCTCGCTGATGAGCCCCAGGGTGCCCTCGGAGCCCACCATGAGACCGCCCAGGTTGTAGCCGGTCACGCACTTGACCGTGCGCGCCCCGGCCTTGACCAGGCCGCCCTCCACGTCGTAGAAGGACAGGCCCATGACATAGTCGCGGGTGACGCCGTATTTGAGCCCGCGCAGGCCGCCGGCGTTCTCGGCCACGTTGCCGCCCAGGGTGGAGACGGCCTGGCTGCCCGGGTCGGGGGGATAGAACAGGGCCTGGGCGGCCACCGCGGCGGCGAACTTGGCCGTGACCACCCCCGGCTCCACCCGGGCGAACATGTCGGCGGAGTTGATCTCCAGGATGCGGTTGAGCGCGTTGGTCAAAAGCACCGCCCCGCCGGATTTGGGGATGGTTCCTCCGCTCAGGTTGGTGCCCGAGCCCCGCACGGTGAGCGGCAGCCCGGCCTCGTTGCACAACCTGACCAGCGGCCCCAGCTGCTCGGCGCGGCTGGGGCGCAGCACCACGGCGGGCTGGGCGGTATCCAGCACGGCGGCGTCATAGGAATAGGTGAGCAGGTCGGCCTGGTCGCTGAGCACGTTCTCCGTTCCCAGCAGGTTTTGAAATTCTTTTAGCAGGGCCGGGCTGGTCATGGCTTCTCCCCTGGTCGGCTTTGTAGCTAGGATGCGGCTATAAGGTTTTTATTCCTGACCATTTAGCCTTTATACCTATAGCGAGGGTCTTTCTTGTATATTCAATGTATTACATCCACAGACAAAGGTCAACCAAAAATAATTTTCTCCTTGACAAACCGTATTTGTGGAATATATGGTCTTTGGTATGACCATTTAGGGAGTGCGGATCCCCCCCAGCCTCACTCCGCGCCCCCTGGTAAAAGCCGGCCCGGCCTTGACCCGCGCAAGCCGGACCCCGTGCCCCAGCGCCCCATTCCTACGAGGTGAGCCATGACCTGGACCATGATGACCGATCCCCTGGGCAGCACCGGCCTTTCCGCCCTGCTGGCCTCGCTGCCCATCCTCTATCTGTTCTGGGCCTTGGCCTACAAACGCATGAAAGGCCACTGGGCCGCCTTGAGCGCCGTGGCCATCGCCGTGCTCATCTCCATCCTGGGCTATGGCATGCCCGTCAAGCTGTCCCTGCTCTCCACCTTCTACGGCATGCTCTTCGGGCTGTGGCCGGTGGCCTGGATCGTGGTCACGGCGGTCTTCATCTACAATCTCTCGGTGAATACCGGCCAGTTCGAGATCATCAAGAACTCCCTGGCCTCCATCACCGACGACCGCCGCATGCAGGCCCTTTTGATCGCCTTCTCCTTCGGCTCCTTCATCGAGGGTGCGGCCGGTTTCGGCACCCCGGTGGCCATCACCGCGGCCATGCTGGCCGGCCTGGGCTTCAACACCCTCTACGCCGCCGGCATCTGTCTCTTGGCCAACACCGCGCCAGTGGCCTTCGGGGCCATCGGCATCCCCATCATCGTGGCCAGCCAGGTCTCGGGCATCGACCAGATGGCCATCAGCCAGATGGTGGGGCGCACCCTGCCCTTCTTGAGCGTGCTCATCCCTCTCTATCTGGTGGTGCTGATGTGCGGCTGGAAAAAGGGCCTGGAGGTCTGGCCAGCCTGCCTGGTCAGCGGCGGATCCTTCGCCGTGGCCCAGTGGGCCTCGGCCAACTACCTGGGACCCATGCTGCCCGACATCATCGCCTCCATCGCCTCCATCGTGAGCCTCACCATCTTCCTGCGCTATTGGCACCCGCGCCAGAGCTGGCGCTTTGACGACGAACCGGCCAGCAACGGCCGCGAGAGCCTGCGCTACAGCGGCGGCCAGGTGTTTAGGGCCTGGACCCCCTTCCTCATCCTCTCCATCTTCGTGGCCGCCTGGGGCATCAAGCCCATCAAGGAGGTCCTGGACCACTACACCCTCTTCAAGCTGACCATCCCCGACCTGCACAACGCCATCATCCGGGGCGGCAAGCCCATGCCCGCGATTTACAACTTCAACCTGCTCAGCGCCGCGGGCACGGCCATCCTCTTCGCCGGCCTGCTCTCCATCCCGGTGATGGGGGCCTCCTGGAACCAGGGCTTCAAGGTATTGGGTCAGACCTTCAAGACCCTGCGCTGGCCGGTGCTAACCATCAGCGTGATCCTGGGCTTCGCCTACATCATGAACTTCTCGGGCATGGCCATCACCCTGGGCAACGCCTTCGCCTCCACCGGCCAGCTCTTCCCCTTCTTCGCCGCCTTCCTGGGCTGGCTGGGGGTCTTCATGACCGGCTCGGACACCTCCAGCAACGCCCTGTTCGGCAAGCTCCAGGAAGTCACCGCCACCCAAATCGGGGTGGACCCGGTCATCACCGTGGCGGCCAACACCAGCGGCGGCGTCTGTGGCAAGATGATCTCGCCCCAGTCCCTCTCGGTGGCCACCGCCGCCGTGGGCCTGGTGGGCAAGGAGGCCGACATCTTCCGCTTCACCCTGAAGCACTCCCTCATCCTCACCGCGGTCATCGGCGTGCTGGCCTATATGCAGGCCTACGTCATCAAGTGGATAGTACCCACCTACGCCAAAACCACGGCGGCGGCCCCGGCCCTGGCGGCGGCGGCGGCCAAGGCCTTCAGCCCCCAGGACGGCCTGACCTACCTGGTGCTAACCCTGGCCGTGGTGGGCGCGGTGATGGTAACCGCCCGGGTGACTGGCAAGGCGCGCGCAGTTTAGTCGCGCGCGGTCTAAAATAAAAAAAGGGGGGGCTCCGGCCTGCCACGGAGCCTCCCTTTTCGCCCCGCCGCCCCCCCGCGGGCGGCGCTTTCATCTTCGTCCCGAGGGGAGGCTCGCCATGAGCTTCGAATTGTTCCAGGCGCGCGCCCAGGCCGTGAGCGCCGAGGTGCGCCGTTTCGCCCAGAGCGCCCAGGCCCTGGATTTTCTGCTGGACCTGCTGCGCCAGGAAGGCGTGGCCAACCAGCCCGGCTCTTTCGCCCTGTGGGCCCCAGGGCCCTGGCGGGACAGCCTGGACCAGGCCCAACTGGAGGCCCAGGTTCCCGGGCTCAAGTTCCAGGTGGACCGCCAGTTGGCCGCCCAGGCCAAGGTGGGCATCAGCCAGATGCAGTGGGGCCTGGCCAACACCGGCTCCCTCGCGCAGGACGCCTCGGCCATCGCCGATCGCCTGGTCTCCACCCTGCCCTGGCTGCACGTGGCCATCCTGCCCAGCGCCGCCATCCTGCCCGACCTGCCCGCCCTGCTGGCCAGGGCTGACCCGGCGGCCTGGTCCTATCTCTCCATCATCACCGGCCCCAGCCGCACCGCCGACATCGAGCGGGTGCTGACCATAGGCGTGCACGGACCCGAACGTTTGCTGATCCTCTGTCTGGACGACTTGCGGGAGGTGGGCTGATGGGAGAGCAGTTCAAGCGGCAAATCGAGGAGGCCCTGGCCAATCCCAACCTGAGCGGCGCCCTGACCCGCTTCTCCGAAGCTTACGTCACCAGCCGGGCCAAGGCCTACGAGGGCATCGATTTCGAAGAACTGCGCCAGAGCATCGCCAGCATCAAGGGCGGCTGCGCCGGCCGCTTGGATGAATTGGCCAGCCAGTTCAGCGCCGCGGCCAGCGCCCGCGGGGCCAAGGTCTTTCGCACCAAGAGCCCCCAGGAGGTCAAGGACTACATCCTCAAGCTGGCCCAGGAGCGGGGGGTCAAGAGCATCGTCAAATCCAAGTCCATGGCCTCCGAGGAGATACACCTCAACCAGCACCTCAAGGACCAGGGCATGGAGGTATACGAGACCGACCTGGGCGAGTGGATCATCCAGCTGGCCGGGCAGAGGCCCTCCCACATGGTCATGCCGGCCATCCACCTCACCAAGGAGGAAGTGGCCGGCATCTTCAGCAAGGAGGTGCATGAGCGCCTGAGCGGGGATATCCCGCGCCTGGTCAAGGTGGCCCGCCGCGAGCTGCGCCAGCGCTTTCTGCAAGCCGACATGGGCATCAGCGGGGCCAACATCGCGGTGGCCCAGACCGGAACCCTGGTCATCATGACCAACGAGGGCAACGCCCGCCTGGTCACCAGCCTGCCCAAGATTCACGTGGCCATCGTGGGCCTGGAAAAGCTCATCGAGCGCTTCGAAGACGTTGCCCCCATCCTGACCGCCCTGCCCAAGAGCGCCACCAGCCAACTCCTGACCAGCTACGTGACCATGATCAACGGGCCGGTCCCCAACACCGACGGCAGCCTTAAAGAACTGCACATCATCCTGCTGGACAACCGCCGCACCGAGATGGCCGCCGACCCCCAGTTTCGCCAGGCCCTGCAATGCATCCGCTGCGCCAGTTGCCTTAACGTCTGCCCGGTCTTCCGCCTGGTGGGCGGCCACGTCTTCGGCCATGTCTATACCGGCGGCATCGGCGCCATCCTCACGGCCTGGTTCAACGAACTGCAACAGAGCCAGGACATCCAGGGCCTGTGCATCGGTTGCGGCCGCTGCAAGGAAGTCTGCCCGGCCTGCATCGACATCCCCCAGCTCATCCAGGAACTGCGCCGCCGCCTGGACCAGGAGCAGCCCCGCTCCCTTAGCCAGCAGGCGGTCTACGCGGTGGTCAACAACCGGCGCGCCTTCCACGGCCTCCTGCGCACGGCGGCCAAGCTGCAAAAGCCCCTGGCCCAGGGCGGCTTCATCCGCCACCTGCCCCTGTTCCTAGCCGGGCTCACCGAGTTCCGCAGCCTGCCCGCCATCGCCCAAGAGCCCCTGCGCGACGCCCTGCCCCGCCTGCCCCAGATCAAGAGCCCGCGCAAGGCAGCCTTCTACGCCGGCTGCCTCATCGACTTCGCCTACCCGGAAATAGGCCAGGCCGTGGTCAAGGTGCTTAACGCCGCCGGGCTGGAGGTCATCTTCCCCCAAGGCCAAACCTGTTGCGGCGCGCCGGCCCGCTACGCCGGAGCCCTGGAGGTGGCGGCCAACAACGCCCGCGACAACATCGAAGCCCTGCTGCAACAGGACGTGGACTGCGTGGTCTCAGCCTGCCCCACCTGCACCGTGGCTTTGAAACACGAGTTCGCCCGCGACCTGGAAAAAGCCGGCCGCGCCGACCTGCTGCCCGCCGCCCAGCGCCTGGCCGATCTAACCCAGGACTTCTCCAGCCTGGTGAGCCAGCTCATGGCCCAAGGACGCCTGCGCCTGGCCCCCGGCGCGGACCTGCCCTCCCTCACCTACCACGACTCCTGCCACTTGAAGCGCAGCCTGGGCGTCTGGCGCGAGCCGCGCCAACTCCTGACCAGCGCTGGCTACCAGCTCATGGAAATGGAAGAGTCGGACATGTGCTGCGGCATGGGCGGCTCCTACTCCCTCAAGTTCCCCGAGATATCCGCCCCCATCCT
>CAZLSD010000091.1:0-1327 GCA_964561775.1 uncultured Desulfarculus sp.
CCTTTTTGGAAGGGGGGTTTGGGGGGAAACCTTTTTCGGGCGCCGAAAAAGGTTTTCCCCCAACTCCCGGCCCTGGAGAACAAACATGAGCAAGAAAGTAAAGAAGATCGTTCTGGCCTACTCGGGTGGGTTGGACACCAGCGTGATTTTGAAGTGGCTGGCCGAGACCTATCAGTGCGAGGTCATCGCCTTCGCGGCGGACCTGGGCCAGGGCGAGGAGCTGAAGCCCATCCGCGAGAAGGCGCTCAAGACCGGGGCGGCCAAGGTATACATAGACGACCTGCGCGAGGAGTTCGTGCGCGACTTCGTGTTCCCGGCCTTGCGCGCGGGGGCGATATATGAGTCAGCCTATCTGCTGGGCACCAGCCTGGCCCGGCCTCTGATTGCCAAGCGCCAGGTGGAGATCGCCAAGCTGGAGAAGGCCGACGCCGTCTCCCACGGGGCCACGGGCAAGGGCAACGACCAGGTGCGCTTCGAGCTGACCTATCAGGCCCTGAACCCCGCGCTCAAGATCATCGCGCCCTGGCGGGAGTGGGACCTTAATTCGCGCGAGGCTCTCATCGCCTACGCCAAGAAGCAGGGCATACCCGTGCCGGTGACCAAGGCCCGGCCTTGGTCCAGCGACCGCAACCTGCTGCACATCAGCTTTGAGGGCGGCATCTTGGAGGACCCCTGGGCCACCCCGCCGGAGAAGATGTTCGTGCTCACGGTCTCGCCGGAAAAGGCCCCGGCCAAGGGCCTGGAGCTTAGCCTGACCTTCGAGGAAGGCAACCCGGTGGCCTTGGACGGCAAGAAGCTCTCGCCGGCCAAGATGCTGGCCAAGGTGAACGAACTGGGCGGGGCCCACGGCATCGGCCGGGTGGATCTGGTGGAGAACCGCTACGTGGGCATGAAGAGCCGGGGCGTCTACGAGACCCCGGGCGGCACCATCCTGCGCGCCGGGCACCTGGCCCTGGAGTCGCTGTGCCTGGACCGGGAGGTGGTGCGCCTGCGCGACACCCTCTTGACCCAGTATAGCGAATTGATTTACTACGGTTATTGGTACTCGCCCGAGATGGAGCTCTTGCAGTCCTTCATGGACCAGGCCCAGAAGCCCGTCAGCGGCGAAGTGCGTCTCAAGCTCTACAAGGGCAACGTGACCGTGCTGGGCCGGCGTTCTCCCAACACGCTGTACCGGCCGGACATCGTCACCTTCGAGGCGGACACGGTCTATGACCAGGCCGACGCCACCGGCTTCATCCGCTTGAACGGCCTGCGCCTGCGCATCCGCCACGCCCTGGGCCAGGCGCAGAAGAAGCTGAAGTAAGAGGAGTCCAGAGCAGTTGTC